>NZ_DASVOK010000180.1:0-4141 GCF_036383415.1 Rudaea sp.
GCGAAGTCGACCATCATGATCGCGTTCTTCTTGACGATGCCGATCAGCAGGATGATGCCGATGATGCCGACGATGCCGAGGTCGCTGCGCGCGATCATCAGCGCGAGCAACGCGCCGATGCCGGCCGAAGGCAACGTCGACAGGATCGTGATCGGATGGATGAAACTCTCGTAGAGCACGCCGAGCACGATGTACATCGTCACGATCGCGGCGAGGATCAGCAGCACCGTGTTGGTCAGCGAGGACTGGAATGCCGCGGCCGCACCCTGGAACTTGGTCTCGATGCTGAGCGGCATGCCGAGGTCCTGCTCGACCGCCTTGATCTTGGTCACCGCCGCGCCGAGCGACGCACCGGGTGCGAGATTGAACGACACCGTCGTCGCCGGGAACTGGGCGAGATGGTTGATCACGAGCGGTGCCGCGCGCTCGCTGAGTCGCGTCACCGTGTTGATCGGCACCTGTCCGTTCGTGCTCGTGCTGGCCGTGGCCGTGCTGATCGTGGTTCCCGAAGTGGTCGCGGTGCTTGTCGTCGAGGTAGCGCTTGTGCTGTTCGTCGACAGCGAACCGGCGGAGGTCTGCGAAACATTGTTCGCGCCCGACAAACCCGGGATGTACATCTTGTTGAGCGCGTTCGGGCCGTTCTGGAATTCAGGCTTCACTTCGAGCACGACGCGATACTGGTTCGACTCGGTGAAGATCGTCGAGACCAAGCGCTGGCCGAATGCGTCGTAGAGGATGTTGTCGATCGCCGCCGGAGTGATGCCGAGCCTGCCCGCGGTGTCGCGGTCTATGTCGAGATAGGCCTGCAAGCCTTGCGACTGCAGATCGCTGGCGACGTCGGCGAGCTCGGGCTGCGCTTTCAGTTTCTCGACCAGCTTCGGTACCCAGGTGTTGAGTTCATTGAGATCGGGCGAGCCGAGGGTGAACTGGTATTGCGTGCGGCTGACGCGGTCTTCGATCGTCAGATCCTGCACGGGCTGCAGATACAACGAAATGCCGGACAGCTTGGCCGCGTCGTCCTGCAGGCGGCGGATCACCGTCGCGGCGCCGTCGCGCGTGCCGTGCGGCTTGAGGTTGATCAGCAGACGCCCGCTGTTGAGCGTGGTGTTGGTGCCGTCGACGCCGATGAATGACGACAACGATTCGACCGCGGGATCTTTCAGGATCAGCGCCGCGAGCTGCTGCTGGCGCTCGGCCATCGAGGCGAACGAGACCGACTGCGGCGCTTCGGAGATGCCCTGGATCACGCCGGTATCCTGCACCGGGAAGAAACCCTTGGGCACGACGATGTAGAGGATCACCGTGAGCACGAGTGTCGCGACCGCGACGATCAACGTCGCGCGCTGGCGGTCGAGCACCCAGTTGAGCCAGCGCCCGTAGACTTCGATCGTGCGGTCGATCAGCTCATGCGACTTGCGCGCGAAACCGGATTCCTGCTCGAGCGTGCGGTGCCTGAGGATTTTCGCGCACAGCATCGGCACGAGCGTCAGCGAAACCACGGCCGAGATCAGGATCGTCACCGCCAGCGTGATCGCGAATTCCCGGAACAAGCGTCCGACTACATCGCCCATGAACAACAACGGGATCAGCACCGCAATCAGCGAGATGGTCAGGCTGACGATCGTGAAACCGATCTGGCCCGAGCCTTTCAGCGCGGCCTCGAATGGTGTATCGCCTTCCTCGAGATAGCGCGCGATGTTTTCGATCATCACGATCGCATCGTCGACGACGAAGCCGGTCGCGATGGTCAGCGCCATCATCGTCAGGTTATTGAGGCTGAAGCCGGCGAGGTACATCACCGCGAACGTGCCGACCAGCGACAGCGGCACCGAGAAGCTCGGGATGATCGTCGCCGGAAGATTGCGCAGGAACAGGAAGATCACGAGCACGACGAGCACGACCGACAGCAGCAGCTCGAATTGCACATCCTCGACCGAGGCGCGCACGGTCACGGTACGGTCGGTCAGCACGGCGACATCGACCGCGGCCGGCATCGAGGCGGTCAGCGTCGGCAGCATCGCCTTGACGCGATCGACCACTTCGATCACGTTCGCGCCGGGCTGGCGCTGGATGTTCATGACGATCGCCGGCGTCGTGTCCTTCCACGCGGCGAGCTTGTTGTTCTCGGCGCCTTCGATCACGTCGGCGACATCGCTCAAGTAGACCGGTGCGCCGTTCTTGTAGGCGATGATGATCTTGGCGTACTCGGCCGCCGACTTGATCTGGTCGTTGCCGTCGATCGTGTACGAGCGCGTCGGTCCGTCGAACGAACCCTTCGGGCCGTTGACGTTGGCGCCGGTGATCGCGGTGCGCAGGTCCTCGAGGCTCATGCCGAGCGATGCGAGTGCCGTCGGATTCGCCTGGATGCGCACGGCCGGGCGTTGCCCACCCGACAGGGTGACGAGGCCGACGCCCGAGATCTGCGAAATCTTCTGCGCGAGGCGCGTGTCGGCGAGATCCTGCACCTGCGGCAACGGCAGCGACTTCGACATCAGCGCGATCGTCAGCACCGCGGTGTCGGCCGGATTGACCTTGCTGTAGACCGGCGGCTGCGGCAGGTCGCTCGGCAGGAAATTTCCCGCAGCGTTGATCGCCGCCTGCACCTGCTGCTCGGCGATGTCGAGGCTCAGATCGAGGCTGAACTGCAACGTCACCACCGATGCGCCGGCCGAACTGGTCGACGACATCTGATTCAAGCCAGGCATCTGGCCGAGCTGGCGTTCGAGCGGCGCGCTGACCATCGAGGTCATCACCTCGGCACTCGCGCCGGGATACAGCGTGGTGATCTGGATCGTCGGGTAGTCGACTTCCGGCAGCGCGGACAGCGGCAGGTAGCGGTACGCCAGGATGCCGACGAGCAGGATCGCCGCCATCAGCAACGTCGTGGCGACGGGGCGCAGGATGAATGGGCGTGACGGATTCATCTCGTCTACCCAGCCGCGCGGACGACGCGATGCCCGTGCGTATTCGTACGCGGCGTCTCAGCAATCACTGTTTCTTCTCTTCCGCAGGTTTGGCATCCGCGGGCTTCGTGCTGTCGGGCTTGCTCTGCGTCGTACCGTCGGCGTTGGCGTTGCGGCGATGTTGGCCCTGCCCGCTTCCCTGGCGTTTCTGCGCATCAGGGTTCGGTACGGGTGCCGCGGCATGCGCGGGTGAGCCGGCGTCGGCGGAAGCATTCGTTGCGGGCAGCTCGACGACGCTGCCTTCGCGCAGCTTGTCGATGCCATCGGTGACGACGATCTCGCCGGGTTTGACGCCGTCGCTGATCGCGACGCGCTCGCCTTCGGTCGGACCGGTGGTGACCAGGCGCTGCGCGACGGTCTTGTCGGCCGGGTTGACGACGTAGACGAACAAGCCGTTCGCGGCGTGCTGCAGCGCCGAGGTCGGGATCACGGTGGCGCCGCGCAGCGTGTCGAGCAGCACGCGCACGTTGACGAACTGGTTGGTGAACAGGCTTTCGTCATCGTTGGCGAATTCGGCCTTGGCCTTGACCGTGCCGGTGTTCGCATCGATCGTGTTGTCGAGGCTGGCGAGCACGCCGTCGGCGAGCTTGTTCTTCAGCGCGCGGTCCC
Organism: Rudaea sp.; assembly: GCF_036383415.1. GTDB lineage: Bacteria > Pseudomonadota > Gammaproteobacteria > Xanthomonadales > Rhodanobacteraceae > Rudaea. The sequence goes on from NZ_DASVOK010000180.1 coordinate 3,573, forward strand.
AGGCGTCGACCGGCAGCTTGTTGCCCGCATGCAGTTGCTTGATCACGGCCGGCAGACTGTCCTCGGTGATCGCGAACAGTACGTTGACCGGCTTCAGCTGCGTGATCGTGACGATCGCCGTGCCGTTGGACACGTTGTTGCCCGGATCGACCGCACGCAGGCCGACACGACCGCCGATCGGCGCGGTGATCTTCGTGTAGACAAGATTGACCTTGGCCGCCGCGACTGCGCCCTGGTCGGCACTGAGCGTGCCCTCGTACTGGTGCACGAGCGCTTTCTGCGAATCGAGTTGCTGGCGCGCAATCGAATCCTGTTCGAACAGGGTCTGGTAACGCGCAAGGTCGGTCTTCGCGTTCGCGAGCGTGGCCTGGTCGCGCGCGAGTGCGCCCTGTGCCTGCTCGAGTGCGGCCTGATACGGACGCGGATCGATTTCGGCGAGCAGGTCACCCTGCTTGACGAGCTGGCCTTCCTCGAACTTGACGTTGAGCAATTGCCCCGCGACCTGCGCGCCGATGGTGACATTGCGCAGCGGCGTGACCGAGCCCAGCGCGTTCAAGGTGATCTTGATG
>NZ_DASVOK010000181.1:0-3916 GCF_036383415.1 Rudaea sp.
AGACGATTCGAATATCGCGCCGGTTCGTTCCGGATCGCGCGCGGCCCGGACTTCGTTTTTGGTTTTTCGAGGTGTTTATGGCACGCATTACCGTAGAAGATTGTCTGGAAGTGGTCGACAACCGCTTCGAACTCGTATTGATGGCGACCAAGCGCGCGCGTCAGCTCGCCAACGGCGCCGACGCGATGGTCGACACCGTCAACGACAAGCCGACCGTGCTCGCCCTGCGCGAGATCGCCGGCCGCAAGATCGACCAGCACCTGATCGACGAGGTCGACAAGGCCGCGCGCGAGAAGGCCGAGCGCGAGGCGCTGGAATGGGCCGCCGCTGAAGTCGACGACGATCTCAAGGGCGGCGACGACCTGTGAGAGATGGCGCAAGCCATCGCCATTCGCCCATGCGCGCCTTGCCCGGCAAGCGCGCGCAGGCAAAACGTGCCGCTTCGCCTTCGCTTCGCGTAACACGCTAGGGACACGCCCATGAGCACGGCGCTGCAGGAAACCGTCCCTGCCGACGTGCTGGCGCTCGAACAGCGCCTTTCCGCTTATCTGCCCGCCGAGCAGGTCGCGCGCGTGCGCGAGGCCTACTTCACCGGCGCGCACGCGCACGAAGGGCAGAAGCGCAAGAGCGGCGAGCCCTACATCACCCATCCGGTTGCGGTCGCGGCGATCCTCGCCGATCTCGGCATGGATGCGGAAACGATCATCGCCGCGATCCTGCACGACACGCTCGAAGACACGCCGCTGCCGCGATCGGAGATCGAGGCGAAGTTCGGTTCCACCGTCGCCGAACTGGTCGACGGCGTCACCAAGCTCGACAAGGTCAAGTTCCGCAACCAGCAGGACGCCGCGGCCGAGAGCTTCCGCAAGATGCTGCTGGCGATGGCGCGTGATCTGCGCGTCATCCTGATAAAACTTGCTGACCGCCTGCACAACATGCGCACGCTCGGCAGCATGGCACTGGCCTCGCGCCGGCGCATCGCGCGCGAGACGCTTGACATCTACGCGCCGATCGCCCAGCGCCTCGGCATGAACCGGTTCCGTTCCGAACTGCAGGATCTCGGCTTCCGCGCGCTCTATCCCGACCGCTACCGCATCATCGTCGAGCGCATCAAGAGCGTGCTCGGCAACCGCCGCGAGGCGATGGGCAAGATCGAGGCCGCACTTGCGGCGCGCCTCGTCGCGGAGCACATCCCGGCGCGCGTCATGAGCCGGATCAAGACGCCGTACAGCACCTATTCGAAGATGCACAAGGAGCACAAGACCTTCGCTCAGGTCATGGACGTGTACGGCTTCCGCGTCATTGTCGAGAACACGATGCAGTGCTACCACGCGCTCGGCGCGATCCACTCACTGTTCAAGCCGCTCGACGGGCGCTTCCGCGATTTCATCGCGATCCCGAAGGCGAACGGCTATCAGTCGCTGCACACCGTGCTGTTCGGGCCGTTCGGCGCGCCGATCGAGATCCAGATCCGCACCGCGGAAATGGACCAGGCCGCCGAGCGCGGCGTCGCCGCGCACTGGGTCTACAAGACAACCGAACCCGCGAACGCCGCGCAGTCGCGCGCGCGCGACTGGATCGCCGGCCTGGTCGAGACGCAGGCACGCGAGACGTCCTCGTCGGCGGAGTTCCTCGAAAACGTCAAGGTCGACCTGTTCCCGGACGATGTCTACCTGTTCTCGCCGAAGGGAAAAATATTCTCGCTGCCGCGCAATGCGACCGCGCTCGACTACGCCTACTTCGTCCACACCGACGTCGGCAACCATGCCGTTGCGGCGCGCGTCGACCGGAAGCTCGTACCGCTGCGCACGCGCCTGAACTCGGGCGAGACGGTCGAGATCATCACCGCGCCGTCGGCGCAACCGATGCCGCAATGGCTGGAGTGGGTCGTCTCCGCGCGTGCGCGCGTGGCGATCCGCAACAATCTGAAACATCTGCAGCACGAGGACGCGGTCGAGCTCGGCCATCGCATGCTCGACCGCGCGCTCGAAGCGCAGGGCGTCACGCTCGACGCGATTCCGCTGAAGACGCTCGACCGCTATCTCGCCGACGCCAAGTTCAAGCGCCTCGAGGAACTGCTCGCCGACATCGCGCTCGGCAACCGCATGCCCGACCAGGTGGCGACTGCGTTGGCCGAAGGCGCGGCGCGCACGACCAAGGCGACGCGGCATGCGCAGGAAAAGGTGCTGATTACCGGCAGCGAGCGCGGTGTGCTCAGCTTCGGCCAATGCTGCCATCCGCTGCCGGGCGACGAGATATTCGGTTATCTCTCGCAAGGCAAGGGCGTGGTCGTGCACCGCGTCGACTGCCCGAACGCGGCCGAATACCGCAAGACGCCCGAGCGCATCATCGCGATGGGCTGGGACCGCGACGTCGCCGGCGACTACCGCGTGCGCCTGCGCATCGTCGTCGAGAACAAGCCCGGCGTGCTCGCGACGATCGCGGCCGCGATCGCCGGGGCCGACTCGAACATCGAGAACGTCGAATACCAGGACCGCGACCTCAACACCTCCTCGCTGATGTTCACGATCGAGGTGCGCGACCGCAAGCACCTCGATGAGGTGATGAACCGCGTACGCCGCGCGAGCGTGGTGCACGGCGTGTATCGCTATCCGGAGTGAGCTTTGCCCATCACTCCGGCTTTACTCGCGCTGCGCGCTCGCCCTTCGGGCCAGCTTCGCTGTTCAAGCTTCGCTTGTCGCCGGAATGACGAAGCTTTTATGCTCTCTGCCAGTTTTTGATTCTGGAGGAATCCCATGCCCCGCAATCCCGTCCACAGCGACCGCGCGCCGAAGGCCATCGGCCCCTACTCACAGGCTGTGAACATCGGCAATACGATCTACTTTTCCGGCCAGACGCCAATCGATCCCGCGACCGGTGAACTCGTCGTAGGCGATATCGTCAAGCAGGCCGTGCAGGTGTTCGAGAATCTCAAGGCGGTCGCGGCCGCGGCGCAGGTCGACTTCGGCGACGTTGCGCGTGTCGGCATCTACCTGACCGATCTCGCCAACTTCGCCGCAGTCAATGCGGTCATGGCCGACTACTTCAAGACCCCGTATCCCGCGCGCTCGACGATCGAGGTCAAGGGTCTGCCGAAAGGCGCGCAGGTCGAGATCGACATGATTGCGGTGGTGGACTGACTATCCGCTCCTTCCTTTTTCCTGAGAGAAGGAAGGCGTGACTACGCCAGCTTCCGCCGCTTCCGGGAATTCCGGTGCCGCTGCGCTGACGTCGCTTCCCGGCGTCGGCCCCGCGCTGCGCGAATCGCTGGCGAAGCTTGGGCTGCTCACGCTGCAGGATCTCTGGTTTCACCTGCCGCTGCGCTACGAGGACAAGACGCGGATCAGCGCGATCCGCGACCTGCGCGTCGGTGACACCGCGCAGGTCGAAGGGCGTATCGAAGCGATCGAGAAGGGGTTTCGTTTTCGACCGCAGCTGAAGATCGCGATCGCCGACGGTTCGCAATCGACCTTGCTGCTGCGCTTCTTCCACTTCAACAACGCGCAGGTCAACCAGCTTGCTGTCGGCGCGCGCCTGCGCTGCTACGGCGAAGTGCGCCGCGGCCAGCACAGTCTCGAGATGGTGCACCCGCAGTACCAGCGACTGGCCGAGGATGCCGCGAGCGAGGTCGAGGAGCGCCTGACCCCGATCTATCCGACTACCGAAGGTCTCGGCCAGAAGCGCCTTGGCGGCCTGATCCAGCGCGCGCTCGCGTTGTTGCCACAAGACGAGTCGCTGGAGCTGATTCCACCCGCGCTGCGCGAGAAGAACGCGGCGATCTCGCTGCGCGATGCGCTGCTCTACATGCACCGGCCACCGCCCGACGCGGATCTCATGCAACTCGGCCTCGGCACACACCCGGCGCAGCGCCGGCTCGCGTTCGAGGAACTGCTGGCCCAGCATCTTTCGCTGCGCC
>NZ_DASVOK010000182.1:0-16068 GCF_036383415.1 Rudaea sp.
GTGAAGGCGATCCGCAAGGGCGAACAACCGAACCTCGACCAACCGCTGGGCGGCGGTCCGGAAGTCAACTTGCGCGTACCGGCGTTGATTCCCGAAGACTACCTGCCGGACGTTCACGCACGACTGATCCTTTATAAGCGCATTGCTTCGGCAACCGACGAAGAAGGCCTCAAGGATCTGCAAGTGGAGATGATCGACCGTTTCGGCCTGCTGCCCGATCCGGTCAAGCATCTGTTCGTCGCGGCCGCATTGAAACTCGCAGCGACGGCGATGGGCATCAAGAAACTCGAACTCGGCGAGCGCGGCGGCCGCGTGCTGTTCAAGCCGCAGCCGAACGTCGATCCGATGCGCGTGATCAAGCTGATCCAGAGCCAGCCGAAAGTGTATTCGCTCGATGGTCAGGACAAGTTCAAGGTGCGCATGGAGCTGCCCGGCGCGGCCGAGCGCATCGGTGCGGCACAAAGCCTGCTGACCGCGCTCGGCGGACGCATGGCCGAAGCGTAGACGATGACAGCGGCGGGAATTTGCCCCGAGTCCGGCGCAAACGCCGGGAATTTTTCCCGGCGCCGGAAGTCCGAGTTCGACAAGGCTTGAGCGCGCCGGCGTAGCCGGATAACGTTCAAGGCCCGCCCTCACCCGGAATCCGAAATGCATCTTTCCCGCCAAGTCCTCATTGCCGCCATCGCGATCGCGTTCTCCGCGCCGGTCCTCGCCGCGCCGTTCGCCTATGTTTCGAATCAGGCCAGCGGCACGATTTCGGTGATCGACACGGCCAAGGACGAAGTCGTGCGCACCTTGAGTGCGGAAGGCAAGCTCGGCAAGAACGTGCGCGGCATCGTTGCCGAGCGCGCGGGCAAGACGCTGTTCGTGGTCGACGCGAAGGGTGGCAAGATCGATGTGCTCGACATCGCTGCAGACAAGCTCAAGGCGCAGATTCCGGTCGGGGACAGCCCCGAAGGCATCGGCATGTCGGCCGCGGGCGACTTCCTCGCCGCCTGCCTCGAGGAGGACAACGCGGCGGTGCTGGTTGACGTCAAGGCGCTGAAGGTGACCAAGCGCATCACGCTCGCCGGCAAGAATCCGGAGCATTGCGTGTTCAGCCCCGACGGCGCGCTGCTGCTCGCAAGCAACGAAAATTCCAACGACGTCGACGTCGTCGATCTCAAGGCAGGCGCCACGCTCGGCACGGTCAAATCGAGTGGGCATCCGCGCGGCATGGCATTTCTGCCGGGCACGCATACGGCCTACGTGGCAGCGGAAACGGCGAATGCAGTCGATGTCATCGATGCCGACAAACGCAATGTCGTGCGCAGCATCGCCTCCGCGTTGCGCTCGGCCGGCGCGATCTCGAGCTCAGACGGCAAGACGGTCTACATCGCCAACGGCGGTGCGGGCAGCGTGTCGGTGATCGACGTCGCCGCGAACAAGGCTGTTGCGGAAATCCCGGTCGGCAAGCGGCCGTGGAACATGGCGCTGACACGCGACGGCAAGAAGCTCTATGTCGCCAATGGGCGCTCGAACAGCGTCAGCGTGATCGATACGGCGACGCGCAAAGCCATCAAGGAAATCCCGGTCGGCGAATTGCCCTGGGGCGTGGCGATTCCCTGATCGCGCGACGCGCGAACCGCGCATGACATGCACCGCGAGCGCACAAGCGTGCGCCGATGCACGCATGCGCTTCATTCGTGGTGCAGTCCACCGCCGCGAAGGTGTCACGCCAAGGGCACACTTTCTACCGCGGCGCAGCATCACGCCGCGTGTCATGCACCAGTAACAGATTGATATATCGATATATTTCAGCAACGACGTTCGTTGTTGCTGCACCCGTCGACATCGTTCGCGCACAACCTCCATGCAATCGGGATGCATCTCGCATCGCCTCTGGCTAACGTCACCGCACGCGGTCGAATCCGCGCGCGTTCGCAGCGCATGGCCGCACGGTTTTCAAGAAAGCAAGCGGGAGGAGGGAGGTTCATCCGAGTGAGAACGGAGGTTCGTCAACCGCAGTTCGCGGCATTCGCTGTTGCGTCTGCCACGGCTGTGCGGGTCGGCAACAAATCTGACATAGCCTTTGCCAAGAGGAAAATCACGATGAAAGATTCCACGTTGCAACGAAAGCTAAAGATGGTGGCGGCGATCACGGCTTTGGTCGCGCTCAGCGGTACGGCGAGCGCGGCCTCCGATGCCGAGCAGTTCGCCCGCTTCAAGGATCCCAACCAGTGGGGCGCGCCGGCGGGCGATCTCAACCAGAACCGCTTCAGCGCGCTGAAGGAGATCACCACATCGAACGTGAAGGACCTGCAATATGCATGGTCACAATCGAGCGGCACGCTGCGCGGCCACGAGGGTCAGCCTCTCGTGATCAATGACGTCGGCGGCAAGCCGATGATGTTCCTCGAAAGCGGCTGGCCGAACATCGTCCAGGCACTCGACCTTACCGACCCGGATCATCCGGTACAGGTGTGGAGCTACACCAAGACCTCCGGACGCGACGAGTCCGCCGTGCCGCGTGCCTGCTGCGATACGGTCAACCGCGGTCTCTCCTTCGCCGAGGGCAAGCTCGTGTTCGGCACCCTCGACGGCTACGTGATCGCGCTCGATGCGGCAACGGGCAAGGAGGCGTGGGTGGTCAAGCACGCGCACCCGGACAAGGGCGAAACGATCACGCCGGCTCCGATCATCGCCAACGACAAGGTCATGATCGGCTTCGGCGGCGACGAATTCGCCGCGCGCGGCCGCTTCACCGCCTACAACCTCGCCGACGGCAAGAAGGTGTGGGAGTTCTACAGCAACGGCAGCGACAAAGACGTCGGCCTGACCGCGAAGTCGAACGCGAAGAACCCGCATTACGGCACCGCGGGCAAGGATCTCGGCATCCACACCTATCCGGGCGACGAGTGGCAACGCGGCGGCGGTGCGGCGTGGGGCTGGTATGCCTACGATCCGAACCTGCATCTGGTCTATTACGGCACCGGCAACCCCGGCCTGCGGAGCCCTTCCTTCCGCTGCGGCGCCAAACCGCAGACACAGGCGGCTTGCAACGACGGTTCATGGGACAACAAGTGGTCGATGTCGATCTTCGCGCGCAATGTGGACACGGGTGAAGTCGAATGGGTGTACCAGAAGACGCCGTTCGACCAGTGGGACTACGACGGCATCAACGAAGTGATCCTTGTCGACAACCTCGACGTCGACGGCAAGAAGCACAAGGCACTGGTCGAGTTCGACCGCAACGGCTTCGCCTACGTGCTCGACCGCACCGACGGCACGCTGCTGCGCGCGCACAAGTACGTCACCACGAACTGGGCCGAGAAGGTCGACCTCAAGACCGGTCGCCCGGTGAAGGTGCCCGAGCACTCGCCGCTGGATCCGCAGAAGAATGTGCAGGCCTGTCCGTCCGCGATGGGCGGCAAGGACCAGCAGCCGGCTTCGGTCGATCCGAGCGATCCCGCCGTGTTCTACGTGCCGACGAACAACTGGTGCATGGAACTCAACCCGCAGGAACGTTCGCACACGCAGCAGGGCACGGTGTACGTGTTCGCCAACGTGTACATGTATCCCGAAAAACCGGGCGTGACGGGCAAGATCAAGAAGTTCAACGTCGTCACCGGCAAGACCGAGTGGGAAGTGCCCGATCCGTACCCGAACTGGGGCGGCACACTGACCACCGGCGGCGGCCTGGTCTTCTACGGCAGCCTCGGCGGCGACTTCCGCGCCCTCGACCGCGCGACCGGCAAGATTCTTTGGTCGCGCAAGCTCGGCTCCGGCATCATCGGCAACCCGATCACCTGGTCGGTGAAGGGCAAGCAGTACGTGTCGGTGTGGTCCGGCATCGGCGGCTGGATCGGCCTGCCGGTGACCGCGGGTCTCGATCTCTCCGACAAGTTCGGTGCGATCGGTGCGACGGCGATGACCAAGGCCGCTGGCTTGAATCACATCCCGCAAGGCGGCACGCTGTACACGTTCCGTCTCGGCGGAGGCTGAGGCAGTCCGTGTGAGATTGCAATGAAAGCGTGTGTCCGGCGCGCAATGCGCCGGACGCACAGCAAGAGTTCATCCATCGCGGATACGATGGATGGCGGCACCACAGGAAACAGGAACAGAGCTGATGAAACGTTCCATTCACCTTGCCCTCGTGTTTGTCGGCGCCTCGGCGTTCGCCAGTCACGCGCGCGCAGCCGACGACGGCCTGAAATCGCTGACTGTCTGCGCCGACCCGGGCAACATGCCCTTGTCCAACCAGAAGGGTGAAGGTTTCCAGAACAAGATCGCGCAGGTGCTCGGCAAGGAACTCGGCACCGGCGTTTCGTATTACTGGCGTCCGTCGATCGAACGCGGCCTGATGCGCACGACACTGTCCGAAGGCAATTGCGATCTGTGGATGGACATGGCTGCCGACACCGAAGGCGCCATCGTCACCGCACCGTTGTACCGTTCGACCTTCGTCCTCGCCTACCGCAAGGACAAGGGTTTCGGCAAATTCCAGTCGCTCAACGAACCGCGCCTGCAGAATCTGCGCATCGGCGTGTTCCAAATGTCGGCGGCGCGCCAGGCGCTGTCCCAGCACGGCATCATGACCAATACCGTTGTGCAGTACATCAGCCACAACGGCGATCTGGTCGAACAGAACCAGCCTTCCTGGCAGGTCAAGCAAGTGGTCGACGGCAAGCTCGACATCGCCGCCGCCTGGGGCCCGATGGCCGGCTACTACCAGACGATCAAGAAAGCGCCGATCGTGCTGCAGCCGATGAACACGATCGACGACACGGTACCGCTCGAATTCAGCATGACCCTCGCCACTGCGCGCGGCCGCCCCGAAATCCGGACTGCTGTCGAGCGCGCGATGCGCGCGCGCAAGAACGAAATCCGCCAGATCCTCGTCGACTACGGCGTGCCGCTCGTGCGCTGCGCCGATTGCGTGATCGACGGCGACCTGCCCTCGCACGGCGAATACAAGACGCTGCCACCGACGGAAGTCGCGACGGCGGAGACCGTCAAGGCGGAACAGGATGCGCACCTCGCCGCAGTCAAGGAAGCGCTCAAGAACGGCGCCGATGCGAACGACGAACTCGGCAATGCCATCGTCGCCGCCGATCTGCCGCGCGTGACCTGGCTGCTCGACCACGGCGCCGATGCGAACACGCGCTTCAACGACGGCTACACGCCACTGGCCAATGCGACGCGCTTCGGCTTCAACGCCATTGCCGCCTATCTGGCCGGACACAAGGCCGATCCGAACCAGGCCGACATCAGCCACTGGACGCCATTGATGTATGCGGCGTGGAACGACGATCCCGAACAGGTGCGCATGCTGATCGCGCGCGGCGCCAAGGTCGACCTCGCCGACGACGACGGCTCCAGCCCGCTCGCGATCGCCGCGCAGAACGGCAAGGCCAAGTCCGCTACGGCGCTGATCGAGGGCGGCGCCAACGTCAATCTCGCCGTGGGCAAGGGCGGTTACACGCCGCTGATGCTCGCCGCGAGCTCGGGTTCGCTCGACATCGCCGACCTGCTGCTCAAACGCGGCGCCAAGGTCAACGCAAAGAACGCGGGCGGCGTCACCGCGCTGATGATCGTCGCCGCGAAAAACCAGCCCAAGGTCGCCGCGCGCCTGCTCGCCGCTGGCGCCGACGTGACTGCGACGAGCGAGGACGGCCGCACCGCAATCAAGATCGCCCAGTCCAGCAACAGCGAAGCCGTGCTCAAGCTGCTGCAGGCCGGCGACAAACGGAGCGGTTCCTGACCGACCAACCCATACCTGCCACGGCACGCCATGCAAGGCGGAGGGACGTGACGCGGCTTTCGGGGTAACAACCCGTGATGCAAAAAGCAGAGGAGTCGATGTGGTGTTGAAAAAATTTCTTGGCGGTTTGGCTTGCGCGCTGGTCCTCGCCGGCGCGGCTTACACTCTGGAAACGGCGATCGCCGCCGATGCACCAAAGGCGGTGGACCTGACCACGATCAAGCCTACCGATCTCGTGGCGAAAACGCCGAAAGGCCAGCTGAAGAACCCGTACAAGGACACCGATGCGAAAGTCGTCGCCGAAGGCGAGCATATCTTTCTGAGCTACAGCTGCAATGGCTGTCACGGTGGCGGTGGCGGTGGCGGCATGTGCCCGCCCCTTACCAACGATGTGTGGGTCTATGGTGGTGACGACGACACGATCTATCGCCTGGTCACGCTCGGCACCGATGAGCTGCAGAAGGCTGGCTACATGCGCAAGGGCCGCGAGAACGTGGTCGGCCCGATGCCCCCGTTCGGTGGCATCATCAAGAACGCCGACGAGCTGTGGAAGATCATCGCCTTCGTGCGCTCGAAATATTCGTCCAACGCCGATCCTGCGTACAAATACGGCGTACCGCCCGAGCAACAATAAGTGTTCCGTTTCCGGTACATTCGCTACCGAATTGTTGCAATGCAGTTTGCTCCTCCACTGCGATAGGTGGAGTCTAGCGACAACAAGAACCGCTACGTAGTGCGGCGCCACAGGGGGCTCCGACGGGTCTCCGTCGGTGCAGGCTTCGCACTGGCCAGCCACGACACTTGAGGGTAGTCGCGTGACCCAGTCGCAATCGGTACTCGCCTCCAGCCACGCCTCGCGCATCATCCATACGGTGCAAAGCGGGTTGAAGCCGGCCGGCATCGAGCCGCATGTCACCCGCTCCTGGCACCGCTGCATCAAGGAGTACAAGCTCGAGCCCCAGGGCCCGCGCAAGATCGCCGTGCGCGATCCGGTCGCGGTGAAGGAACTGCAGCAGCGCATGGGTGAATTGCTGCGCGTCGCGCGCGCGGAAATGGAAAGCCTTTACGAGCAGATCTCCGGCTCCGGCTTTGCGGTGATGCTGGCCGACTCGCAAGGCACCCTGCTCAACACCATCACCGACCCCACCCTGCAGCGCGAATTCCGTCAGGCCGGCCTGTGGCTCGGCGCGTTGTGGGACGAGCGCCACGAGGGCACCAACGGCATCGGCACCTGCATTGCCGAGGGAGCCTCGGTCACCGTGCACCGCGAAGAGCATTTCCGCGGCTACAACATGGGGCTGTCGTGTTCGGGTGCGCCCATCCTCGATCCCCACGGCGAACTTCTCGCCGTGCTCGACGCCTCCTCGGTGAACTCGCTCGACAGCCGTCTCATCCAGCGCCATACCATGGCCTTGGTGAACATGTCGGCGAGCCTGATTTCGCGCTGGAACTTCCTGCACGAATTCCGCGACGCATTCGTGCTGCGCTTCCACAGCCGCCCCGAATTCGTCGGCCTGCTGCACGAAGCCTTGCTCGCCGTCGACGCGAACGGCCTCGTGCTGGCCACCAACGAATCTGCGCTGTTGCAATTGGGTTGTCCCAACCGCAAACAATTGGTCGGCAAGCCGATATCCGATTTGTTCCAGTTCGACTTCGCCACGCTCGAGCAGCGCGCGCGCAGAGAACCGGGCGCGATCTGGCCGGTGCGCGACGTCGCGCTCGGCCGTCGTTTCTTCGCCATCGTACGCGCGCCGATGGTTCAGCACGTCAACAATCCATCCCGCGTGGCGGCGACGGGCGCCGGCGAATCGCTTGCGCAAATCCAGCTCGATGCGCGCGTGGACGTGCATCCGAAATATGTCGGCAATGACGATGCGATCCGCAAGGCCTTGGCCTGCGGCCACCAATTGTTCGCCAAGCAGGTGCCGATCCTGCTGCAAGGCGCGACCGGCACCGGCAAGGAGGCGTTCGCCCGCACCCTGCACCGCGAAAGCCACTGGCACGACAAGCCGTTTGTTTCGATCAACTGCGGCGCAATTCCGGAAAGCCTGATCGAGAGCGAGTTGTTCGGCTATGGGCGCGGCGCATTCCCGGGCGCATCGAAAGACGGCCGCGTGGGCCGGATCCAGCAATCCAGCGGCGGCACCCTGTTCCTCGACGAAATCTGCGACATGCCGATGGCGCTGCAGACCAGCCTGCTGCGCGTGATCGAGGAACGCGAGATCACCCAGGTCGGCAGCGAGACGACGATTCCGGTCGATCTGCACGTGATCAGCGCGAGCCATCGCGACATCCGCGCCATGGTCGCCAGCGGCGAATTCCGCGAGGACTTGTACTACCGGCTCAATGGCATGGCCCTGTCGCTGCCGCTGCTGCGTGACCGCACCGACAAGGCCGACTTGATCCGCGCGTTGCTGCACGAAGAGTCGCCCGATGCATCAATCGACATCGCCCGTGACGCATTCCAGCGCCTCATCGACTATCCATGGCCCGGCAACGTGCGCCAGCTGCGCAACGTGTTGCGCACGGCATCGGTGCTGTGCCGCGATCATCTGATCCGCCTGCCCAACCTCCCGCAGGAAATTCTCGACGGCGATCTCGGCACAACAACGGGCAAGGTCGCTGCGAGTGCCGCCGAGACCCAGCACACCCAGGACGCCGTCAGCACACCCTCCACCGCACTGCGCGAAGCCGAACGTGCCGCCTTGCTGCGCGAGCTGGAGCGCCTGCGCTGGAACGTGAGTCGCACCGCGCATGCGCTCAACATCAGCCGCAACACGCTTTATCGCAAGATGCACAAGCACGGCATCGTGCTCTCGCATTGAGCGGGCTTCTTCGCATCTCCACACCCAAAAAAGGCCGGCATTCGCCGGCCTTTTCGTTGTTGCATGGAGCGGCTCAGGACTTGAGCACGCCGCTCAGCTTGGCCGCTTGCGTCGCCAGCGCATCCATCAGCGGCGGGTTGAGGCAGTCGTAGTAGTCGTTGCCGAAAATCTCTTTCAGACGACCGCGCACCGCGCCCATGCCGTTCGGATCGGCACCGCCCTCGATGATCGAGGACACGAACGCCGCGAAACCGGCCGGCGCCCAGCCCGACTGCGGCGACAGTTCGGCGTGGATGAAGTCGAGCCCGTAGAACGCGTGCTTGGTGTTCTCGATGCGGCCGAACAGGTGCACGCCGCAGCCGGTGCAGGCATGGCGCTGGATCGTCGCCTTGTCGTCGACGATCTTGAGCTTGTTGCCGTTCTCGGTCACTTTCACCTTGTCCTTCGGTACGACGCCGACGACCGAGAACAGTGCGCCGGCCGGCTTCCAGCACTTGGTGCAGCCGCATGCGTGATTGTGCAGCACCTGCGAATCTATCTGCACCTTGACCGGATTGCTCGTGCACTTGCAGACGAGTGTGCCGCCCGCGAAACCCGCGGCGGCGGGCTTGAGGCCATTGTCTACGGATGGATGAATTGCAACTGCCATGGCTGTTCCTCCCGAATGTTGAAATGCTTGCCGTGATCCACGGCGCCAAACGCTTTGTTGCGATCATCCGTGATCGCGAAGCCCGAAAAGCGGCCGTCTGCGGCCGCGCTTCTTTCGAAAATCAATACTTGATCACCGAGCGGATCACCTTGCCCTCGTGCATCAAATCGAATGCGTGGTTGATCTGCTCAAGCGGCAGGGTCTCGGTGACGAACTCGTCGACCTTGAGCTCGCCGGCCAGATAGCGATCGACATAACCCGGCAGCTGCGAGCGGCCCTTGACGCCACCGAACGCCGAGCCGCGCCAGACGCGGCCGGTGACGAGCTGGAATGGACGCGTCGAAATTTCCTGGCCCGCGCCGGCGACGCCGATGATGATCGATTCGCCCCAGCCCTTGTGGCAGCACTCCAGCGCCGAACGCATGACGTTGACGTTGCCGATGCACTCGAACGAGAAGTCGACGCCGCCGTTGGTCAGGTCGACGAGCACCTGCTGGATCGGCTTGTCGTAGTCCTTCGGATTGACGAAGTCGGTGGCGCCCATCGCCTTGGCCATTTCCCACTTCGACGGATTCAGATCGACCGCGATGATGCGCGCGGCCTTGGCCATCACCGCACCCTGGACGACGGCGAGACCGATGCCGCCGAGACCGAACACGGCCACCGTCGCACCGGGCCACACCTTGGCCGTGTTGAGCACGGCACCGACGCCCGTGGTGATGCCGCAGCCGAGCAGGCAGACCTTGTCGAGCGGCGCCTTCGGATTGATCTTGGCCAGCGAGATTTCTGGCAGCACCGTGTACTCGGAGAACGTGCTGCAACCCATGTAGTGCAGCACCGGCTTGCCTTTGTACGAGAAACGCGAAGTCCCATCCGGCATCAGGCCTTTGCCCTGGGTCACGCGGATCTTCTGGCACAGATTGGTGCGGCCGGACTTGCAGTACTCGCACTCGCCGCATTCGGGCGTGTACAGCGGAATCACGTGGTCACCCGGCTTGACACTGGTCACGCCCGGGCCGACTTCCTCGACGATGCCGCCGCCTTCGTGGCCGAGGATGACCGGGAACAGGCCTTCCGGATCCGCACCCGACAGCGTGAATGCATCGGTGTGGCAGACACCCGTCGCGACGATGCGCACGAGCACCTCGCCTTCCTTCGGCCCCTGCAGATCGACATCCACGATTTCGAGAGGTTTGCCTGCCTCGAACGCGACCGCCGCTTTGGTTTTCATGTCCATTCCTCGCAACAAGTTTTGATGGAAAAACGCCGAAACGCGCGGTTTCGAATCACCGCAATCTGAACCTCGCATGCGCGCGCGAGGGCAATGCTCATGTCCGCAACACCGCTGCGTGATGCCGCAAGTGATCCTCGATGAAGGTGCTGATGAAGTAATAGCTGTGGTCGTAGCCCGGCTGCATGCGCAGCGACAACGGCTGCCCGACCTTCCTGCACGCGGCCTCGAATATCTGCGGACGCAGGTTCTCGTTGAGGAAGCTGTCCGCATCGCCCTGATCGATCAGGATCGTGCCGGGAAACTTCTTCTGCTGGACCAGTTCGGTCGCGTCGTACTGCTTCCAGGTTTCCCGGTCGGGGCCGAGCAGGCGCGGAAACGCATTCTCGCCCCAGCTCACTTGCATCGGCGCGACGATGGGCGCGAACGCGGATACCGAACGGAAGCGGTTGCTGTGCTTGAGCGCGATCGTCAGCGCACCGTGGCCGCCCATCGAGTGGCCGAAGATGCCGACGCGTTGCGTGTCGATCGGGAAATGCTCGGCGACCAGGTCGGGCAATTCCCGACTGCAGTAGGTGTACATGTTGAAGAACTTCGACCACGGTGCGACTGTGGCATCGACGTAGTAGCCCGCGCCCGCGCCAAACCGCCAGTCGTCGGCCTCACCCGGGATGCCGGTGTTGCGCGGACTCGTATCGGGCGCGATCACGATCAGCCCGAGTTCGGACGCCACGCGCTGCGCGCCGGCCTTGATCGTGAAGTTCTCTTCGGTGCAGGTCAGCCCCGACAGCCAGAACAGGGCCGGCACGCGGCCGTGCTTCACCTGTGGCGGCTGGTACACGGTGAAGCGCATCGGCCCGTTGCACGCGGTCGAATCGTGCCGGTAGAAACCCTGCACACCACCAAAACTTTTCTGTTCGGAAATTTTTTCGATTGCCGCCACGGGCAGGATCCTTGTCGTTGCTTGGGGAACGTGTTCGGACCACGGTCGGCGCGACCCGTTCCTCAAGCGATGGCAACGATTCTAGGGCGGCTTTGCGGCGCGGGAAGAGATGTACGAAATCTTGGAAAGATGCCAACGCAAACTGTCCCGGAAGCGGGACAGCACGACTTTTGCTTCCTTTCTCCGCTCAGGAGAAGGCAAGCGCACTACGGCGCTGTCCACTTCCTGATCCAGGCGTTCACCGTGTCGTGCCAGAGCACGCTGTTCTGCGGCTTGAGCACCCAATGGTTCTCGTCCGGAAAGGTGAGCAGCTCGCTCGGAATACCGCGGCGCTGCAGCGCAGTGAATGCAGCCAGGCCCTGCTCGACCGGAATGCGGAAGTCCTTCTCGCTATGGATCACGAGCATCGGCACGCGCCAGTCCTTGACGTAGTTGACCGGGTTGAATTTCTCGTAGTTGTCCGCGTGGTCCCACGGCGTGCCCTTGTTCTCCCATTCGGAGAACCAGAGCTCCTCGGTCGAATAACCCATCATGCGGTTGTCGAACACGCCGTCGTGGTCGACCAGGCACTTCCAAGGCTGGTTCCACTTGCCGGCGATCCAGTAGACCATGTAGCCGCCGTACGACGCGCCGAGCGCGCAAGCGCGACCGCCGTCGAGAAAAGTATACTTTTCCAATGCCGCTGCCCAGCCTTTCTGCAGGTCCTCGAGCGGCTTGCCGCCCCAGTCGCCCGAGATCGCATCGGTGAACGCCTGGCCGTAGCCGGTCGAACCATGGAAGTTCACCATCAC
Source organism: Rudaea sp. (assembly GCF_036383415.1). Lineage (GTDB taxonomy): Bacteria > Pseudomonadota > Gammaproteobacteria > Xanthomonadales > Rhodanobacteraceae > Rudaea. Next base: position 12,183 of record NZ_DASVOK010000182.1, read on the forward strand.
GACCGCGAAGCCCTGTCCTGCGTAGGTCTGCGGATTCCAGCGATAGCTCCAGTCGTTGCCGAACGCACCCTGCGGGCCACCGTGGATCAGGAACGCGACCGGATATTTCTTGCCCTTGTCGAAACCGACCGGCTTGACCACGTAGCCCTGTACGCTGTCGCCGCCGGCACCTTTGAACGTGAACGGCTCAAACGCGCCGGTGTCGACGAACGCCATCTTGGTCGAATTCTGGCTTGTCAGCCCGGCGACCTTGCCGCCGTTCGTTGCAACGCGGAACAAGTCGGCCGGCGTTTTCAACGTCGTGCGCGAGAAAACGATATCGTTACCATGCACGCTGTAGTCGTGCACCGAGCCCTGGCCGGCGAGCTTGCTTACCTTGCCCGAGGCGATGTCGACAGCGAACAGCGGATGTTCGCCGTTGTCGTCTGCGGTCGCGAACAGCGTCTTGCCGTCCACCGAGAGCTTGAGCCCGCCGGCCGAACGATCCCATTGCGGGTCGATCTCGCGCGTCGCGCCGCTCGCCAGATCCATCGCCATGATGCCGAAACGATCCGCTTCGAAGCCGGCGCGTTTCATCGCGAGGTAGTACAGCGTCTTGCCGTCGGCGGACGGCACCGGTGCGGTGTCCCAGGCCGGGTTCGCGGCGGTCAGATTCTTCGGCGCGGTACTGCCGTCGGCCGGCACCGAGTAGATGTCGAAGTTGGTCGACCACGGCTCGCTGTTGCCGGCGATGCGCACGCTGAAGTACACGTTCTTGCCGTCGGCGGAAAAAGCGAACTCGTCGTCGCCGCCGAACGGCTTGGACGGAACGTCGCCGTCGATGCCCCGCGTCAGCAGTTTCGGCGCGCCGATTTTTCCGTCCGCACCGACCGCCGCGACGAACAGTTGCGAGCGCAGCCCGTCGGCCCATGTGTCCCAATGGCGCACGAAAAGCTTGTCGTAAACGCGACCGCTGGCCTTGCTCTTCGCCTTGTCGTCGCCGTGTTTCTTCGTGCACGCGATCGGATCGCTTTCCTTGCCGCAGTCGGGCCACGTGTCGATCGACAACAGCACCTGCTTGCCATCGGCGGAGAATTTGTACGCGTTGATATCAAGGGCGAGGTTGCTCGCCTGCACTGCCGCGCCCTTGCCTGTCGTCGGCAGGCGCCAGATCTGGCCCTTGTCCTGGTAGTAGATCGCGCTGCCGTCGGCCGACCAGCGCGGTGCGGTCGCGTTGGCCGCGGCATCGGTCAGACGCGTGGCCTGCGCCTTCGGATTGCCGAGTTCGATCGCCCAGATGCCGTTCACGCCCTTGTTCTTTTCGTAGTCGGTCTCGCGCACCTGATAGGCGACGCGCTTGCCGTCGGGCGAGATCTGCGGATCGCTGACGCGTTCCAGCATGACCAGGTCGTGGATGCCGAACGGATGCGGCACGGACGCGGCGGCATTTGCCGCGACGATCAGGGTGATGCTGGCGGACAGGAATTTCATGGGCTCCCTCGCGAAGGCAAAGCGCCATGCTACCGGCACGCCATGCAGCGCGAAAGCCGCCGGAAGTCATGCAGCGCGCCGCGCCCATGAAAAAGCCCGGGTTCGTTGCGAACCCGGGCTGCATACTGGAGGCCGGAAAATCCGAAGCTGCCGCTTATTGTCCCGAACGGATCGAGCGCGCGCGCGTCGCCGCGCTTGCGCCGAGCAGCAGCGCCATCAGCGTCAGCATCCAGCGCGCATCGATCGGTGCCGGCACCGGCGGGTCTGTCGGCACGACCGCGGTCACGGTGACCACGCTCGACGCCACGTTGTTGCCCGCATTCGAATCCGGCGTGTCGCTCGCTGCCGTTGTCGTGAGCGTGTAAGTGCCTGCCTGCGCCGGCGTGAACGACGTCGTGCACGTGATCACCGCGCCGACCGCGAGAGCCGCCACCGGCATGCCAGGCGTGCACACCGTTGCGGCGGATGCGACCCCGGTCACCGCACAGGTCGCGTTGACTGCGATCTGCGGCCCGTTGTTCGTGCACCTAGTCACCACGGTCAACGGCGTGTTGACCGACACCGTCTGCGTCGTCGCCGCGCTGGCCGCCATGTCGGCAACGCCCGCGCCGACGTTCACCGTGACCATCGCCGTGCTGCACAGCGCCTGGTTCGGCGCCGCTTCGCACACCTTGTAGGTGAACGTGTCGGTGCCGGTGTAGTTGTTCGCCGGCGTATAGGTGTAACTGCCGTCCGTCGCCAGGGTCAGCGTGCCGTGGCCCGGCGGCGTCACTTGGGTGAAGGTGGAACCCGGAGGGTAAACGTCGTTCGTGGCCACCGTGCCGTTCTTCGGCGTATTGATCGACGTGGTCAGCGCGTCGTCGTTTGCCTTCGGCCCGACCTGCACCGTGACCGTCGCCGTCGTGCAGTTCGCGGTCGGCGTGGTCTTGTCGCAGATGGTATAGATGAACGTGTCCGTGCCGGTGTAGCCGGTGTTCGGCGTGTAGGTGCAACCGGTCGCATCGCAGCTGACCGCGCCATGCACCGGCGTCGTTGCCGCCGCCAGCGTCGACGGATCGAGCGGCGCGCCGTTCGAGCTGTCGTTCGCCAGCACGTCGATCTTCACCGGCGTGTTGAACGGCGTCTGCGCGCTGTCCGGATTCGCGCTCAGCGTGCCGTTGCCGACCGTGATGTGTACCGTCGCGGTGCTACACAGGGCCTGGTTCGGCTCAGGCTCGCACACCTTGTAGGTGAACGAATCCGGGCCGGAGTAGTTCACCGCCGGCGTGTAGGTGTAGCTGCCGTCCGCGTTCATCGTCACCGTGCCGTGGCCCGGCGCGCTCGTCGCGGTGAATGTCGAGTTCGGCGGATAGTGATCGTTGCTCGCGGCATTGGCGTTCACCGGCGTATTGATCGACGTGGTCGCGCTGTCGTCGTTCGCCTGCGGTCCAACCACCACCGTTACGACGGCCGTGGCGCAGTTCGGCGTCGGCGTGGTCTGGTCGCAGACGCGGTAGGTGTACGTGTCCGTACCGCTGAAGCCTGCATTCGGCGTGTAGGTGCAATGACCGGATGTATCGCAGCTGGCCGTGCCGTTCGCCGGATTGCCGACGACGCTCAGCGACGACGGATCGATCGGCGCGCCGGAGGCCGTGTCGTTGGTCAGCACGCTGCTCGTCACCGCTGTCGCATACGGCGTGCTCGCGCTGTCCGGATTCGCGCTCAGCGTACCGTTGCCGACCGTGATGTTCACGGTCGCCGTGCTGCACAGCGTCTCGTTCGGTTCGGGCTCGCACACCTTGTAGGTGAACGAATCCGGGCCGGAGTAGTTCGCCGCCGGCGTGTAGGTGTAGCTGCCGTCCGCGTTCATCGTCACCGAGCCATGGCCCGGCACGCTCGTCGCGGTGAACGTCGAGTTCGGCGGATAGTGATCGTTGCCGGTGACGTTGCCGTTGAGCGGCGTATTGATCGGCGTCGACGCGCCGTCGTCGTTCGCCTTCGGTCCGACCACGACAGTCACCGTGGTCGTGCCGCAACGCCGCGGCTCGGCCGTGTCGCAGACGGTGTAGTTGAACGTGTCGGTGCCGCTGTAGTCGGTGTTCGGCGTGTAGGTACAGACGCCAGCGCCATTGCAACTGACGCTGCCGTGCGCCGGCGCGCCCGGGCCGCTGGCCGGCACGCTGACACTGGACGGATCGATCGTCGTGCCACTGGCGCCGTCGTTGGCGACGACATTTATCGACACCGGCGTGTTGATCGGCGTCGTCGCCGAATCCGGCTGCGGCGTGACCTGGCCGACGTCGACCAGGGTCGTCGCGGTGTTGTTGTTCGCGTTCGAATCCGGCGTGCTGCTGTCCGCGGTCGTGGTCAGCGTGATCACGCCCGCGCTGATCGGCGTGAACGTCGTCAGGCATGAGATCGTGCCGCCGACCGGCAG
>NZ_DASVOK010000183.1:0-4181 GCF_036383415.1 Rudaea sp.
GCCGAGAACGTGCCTGTGCCATTGGTCAAGGTCGAGTCCGCCGGCAGTACCGCCTGGACATCGGTGCTCGTGAAATGCACCGTACCGCTGTAGCCCGTCACCGTGTTGTTGAACTGGTCCTGCGCCGTCACCGTGAAGTTGAATGCCGTGCCGGCGGTTGCCGTCGTGGGGGCACTGACAACAAAGTGCGTTGCCCCTGCGGCGGTGTTGGTCAGCGAGAAAGTCGCCGGGGTCACCACACCGCTCACGCTTGCGCTCACCGAATACGCGCCGGTGGTGGTGTTGGCGGTCGCGATTACCTGGGTCTGGCCACTCACGTTCGTCACCGCCGCTGGACTCAGGTTTGCACTCGCGCCGCTCACGGGTGCGGTGAAAGTGACTGTCGCGCCGGGCACGGGATTGCTCGAAGCATCCAATACCGTCACGACCAACGGTGCGGCGAAAGCGGTGCCTACCGCCGTGCTTTGCGGCGTGCCGCTGGCCACAACGACGCTGGCCGCCGGTCCGAAGTAGGCGAACTTGTCGGCGGGGCCCGTCGGGCTGGTTCCGCTCGGCGTCGTCACCGTCACATCCACCGTGCCGGAGCTGCCGGCGGGGGCTGTCGCCGTAATCTGCGTGGGCAGGTTTACCGTGAACGTCGTCGCTGGCGTCGCACCGAATTTCACCGCCGTCGCGCCAGTGAAGTTCGCGCCGGTGATCGTCACCACGGTACCGCCCGCCGTCGGGCCGTTGGCCGGTGCCACCGCCGTCACTGTCGGTCCCGCGGTGGCGTTGACTACGAGGGTCTGCGTCGCATCCGGGCTTACCCCATTGCTCGCCGTCACGGTGCAACTCGCCGTACCGGGGGCAGTCGCCGTGCCGGAGATCGTCGCCGTTGCACCGCTGGTGTAGGTGAAGCTCAGACCTGCCGGCAGCACGCAGCCGGTCAGCGTGATCGAAGTGACGGTCGGCGTACCCGTGGTTGTAATCGTGTACGTGCCGTTCGTGCCGACCGAGAAATTCGCCGGGCCGACGCTGGTGATCGACGGTGGCTGGTTGACCTGGATCGTCACCGTGGCGTCGGATGTGCCTTTCACATTGCCGATGCGATACAGGAACGTATAGGTGCCTGCGATTGTCGGCGCAGTCAGACTCAGACTGCCGTCGGCATTCAAGGTCAAGGTGCCACCCGAGGTACCGAGCGCAACGCTCGCGCCTGGCGCGTTCGTCGTTACCGAGCCACCCAAGCTGCCGCCACCGAACGATTGCAGCGTCGCGTTCGGATTACCGAGATTGTCGTTGGCGAGAACACCGGGCGCAGAGACGTTGAGTCCGGTACTAACAACGGTCGTATAGCTGTCGGGCTCTGCGGCCGGTCCGTTGAGAATGACGATATTGACGAGAGCGGTCGAACTGCCGCCGGCGTTGGTCAACGTATAGTTGAAGCTGTCATGCCCTGTGTAGCCCGTCGTCGGCGTGTATACAAAACTGCCGTCGGCATTGAATACCAACGTGCCGTGCGTGGGGTCGGTATGACCGCTGATCGTGGCACCGTTCAAGGTGTCGTTGGCCAGCACGCCCGGTGCCGGGACATTGAGCGGCGTGTTGATCGTCGCATTGTAGGTGTCCGGGACGGCCACGGGCTTGGGCGGCGGCGGTGCGAGATTGCCGGTGACGTCGACGCGGAAGAAGACGTTGTTGTTGCTGAAAGCTGCGAAAAAATAGCGCAGGTCGATTGCTGCTTCACCACTGCTGGAGTCGCCAGCCGGATCTGTCGCGAGTGGCGCAACGCCGTTCCAATTGAACAGCGCGGCGCCGCCAGCTATGCCACTGAACAGCACGAGGCCGAGCATCAATCGCTTGATCATGCGCCGGCGCGCCTCGCGCGAGCCGATCAGCAACAAGGCCGCGCCGAGCAGCAATACGGCGAAGATGCCGATCATCGGCGCGGGGACCGCGCCCTGCCCCGGCAGCGCACTCACCGCCAGCACGATCGCCCCGCCGGCAGGCGCACCGGTCGTGGTCAGGAGGACATCGCTGCCGTCGGCGCTCTGCGCGACGACGTACAGACGTACCGCGGTCGCGCCTGGGCTGGCCAGCGCGGTCAGCGGCGCGCTCAGTTCGATCGCCGTGTCGCCGCCCGTGCCCCCGCCGACAATTATGTCGGCCGCACCGACCGGCGTCGCGGCGCCAAAGCTGCCGCCCGAACAGCTGGCGCGCGTGACCTGCACGACCTGCGGCGGCGAATCCGCGTTGATCGTCGCGGTCAGCACCGACTCCGCCCCGGCGATGTTTCCGCCCGGCAGGCTTACACTGCAGCCGGTCGCCGTGTTGTTGTCGGTATCAACGTAAATCGAATAGGTATAGGTCTGCGCAAACGCGGACGTCGCGCCAAGCAGCGCGAACAGGGCGACAAATCGCCGAACGATGGACAGCACGTGATTCCCCCGAATCCATGGTGGCTGCCGTGAGCGGACCCATACCTGGCAGCAGAGTGAGCGATGCTACTCAGATTGCATGAGGTTTTTTGGAGACCTAATCACAAATCGATGCATCGGCACGATATCTGCTGACCCGTTTTTCCATGATTTCACGTTATTGTAGTTTTTATGGCCCCTCCATCGCCCGCTTTGCGCTTTCGCCTGCTGCTCGACGCCGAGCATGCGCTCGGCCCCGGCAAGGCCGATCTGCTCGAGGCGATCGCGGCGACCGGCTCGATCGCCGCTGCGGGCCGTTCGATGGGCATGAGCTACAAGCGTGCCTGGCAGCTCGCCGACGAGCTCAATCGCAGCTTCGCCGAACCGCTGATCGCGGCGAACAAGGGCGGCGAGCACGGCGGCGGCGCCGCACTGACCGCGACCGGCGAAACGGTCGTCCGCGCCTATCGAGACATCGAACGCAAAGCGAAGCGCGCCTGCGCGGCCGAGCTGCGCGCGCTGTCGCGCCTGCTCGCGGACTGACGCTCCCACGACACGCCGAATGGTAGCCTTCGTCGCGAGGCGATATAGTCTGTAAACCATATCGAATGGAGCCGGCCATGCCCCGCCTATCCCGTCCGCACGCGCGGCTCGCCGGCACGCTGATGCTCGCCGCCGCCTTTGCGACAGCCGAAGCACGCGCCGACGATCTCACCGTCTCCGCCGCTGCCAGCCTGACCAACGCGTTCACCGACATCGCCAAGGCGTATGAGACGCAGCACCCGGGCACGCACGTGAACCTCAACTTCGGCGCCTCCGACGTGCTGCTCAAGCAGATCGAGCAGGGCGCGCCGGCCGACGTGTTCGCCAGCGCCGACGAGGCAACGATGGACCGCGCCGCGAGTGCCGGCCGCATCGACGCCGCCTCGCGCCGCAATTTCGCCGCAAATACACTCGTGCTGGTCACGCCCGCTGGCGGCACCGCACCGGCGAAGCTCGGCGACCTCGCGCAGGATGCCTACAAACACATCGCAATCGGCAACCCCGACTCGGTACCGGCCGGACGCTACTCGAAGCAGGCACTCGTCGAAGCGAAGCTGTGGGACCCATTGCAGCCGAAGTTCGTGCAGGCGCAGAACGTGCGCCAGGCGCTCGACTACGTCGCGCGCGGCGAGGCCGAGGCCGGCTTCGTCTATGCTACTGACGCGGCATCGCAGGCGGCGAAGGTCAAGGTCGCGCTGACCGTGCCGACGGCGACGCCGGTGCACTACCCCGCCGCCGCGGTCGGCAGCTGCAAGCAGAAACCGGCGGCCTGCGAGTTCGTCCAATTCCTGTCGGCGCCCGCGAGCCGCGCGACACTGGCAAAATACGGATTCAGTCCGGTCAACCCGTAGCGCATTTGGAATTCCTCTCTCCGCTCTGGCTCACGCTCAAGGTCGCGGCGCTCGCGACCACGCTCGCGTTGGTTCTCGGCGTCGCCGCCGCGCGCGCTCTCGGGCGCAAGGACGGTCTTGCGCGCGATGCGGTCGAATCCTTGCTGACCTTGCCTCTGGTGCTGCCGCCGACCGTGCTCGGCTACTACCTGCTCGTCGTGCTCGGCCGCAACGGCGCGATCGGCGGCTGGCTGCATGCCGCGTTCGGCATCAACCTGATCTTCACCTGGCAGGGTGCGACGATCGCCGCGGCAGTTGCCGCGTTTCCGCTGATCCTGCGCGCGGCACGCGCCGCGTTCCGCGAGGTCGATCCACAGCTCGAACGCGCGGCGCGCACGCTCGGCCTGAATGA
>NZ_DASVOK010000184.1:0-20715 GCF_036383415.1 Rudaea sp.
CCAGCGCCGATCTGCAGGCCGCGCTCGAAGCGCGCCCGGACGCGGTGTTCCTGGTCAGCATGCTCAACCGCACCAATGCGCAGCGCATGCGCCTCGTGCGTCAGGCGGCGATTTCGGGTTAGTCCGGAAAGTACGAAACAGAGGGCGATGGACATGGCAAAAGTAGTCAAAATCACGACCGGCATCCTGCTTGCGCTTGGCGTCGCAATGCCGGCCCTGGCGGCCGAAGAGACGATCACGGCGGATGGCGGCGCGGCGAAGACGCTCGATCGCAGCTTCGCGCTGGCCGCCGACGGCCTGGTCGACGTGAGCAACGTGCGCGGCAGCGTCACGATCACCGGCGGCAGCGCGAACGAGGTCAAGCTCGGGGGCAACCTTGGTGCCGGTGCGAAACTCATGGTCGAAAGCGATGCGCGGCGCCTGGAGCTGCATGTCGAATCGGAGAAGGGCGGCTGGTTCGGCGGTCACGGACCGGCGAGCGATACCAGTCTCGTCCTCAACGTGCCGCACGCCGTCTCGGTCAAACTTGACGTGGTCAGCGCCGATGGCAAGGTCGAGAACATCGACGGCAAGTCGGTCGAGATCGACACCGTCAGCGGCAACGTGCGCGTCGATGGCGCGCCGCGCAGCGTCGAGATCGACAGCGTCAGCGGCAACGTGACCCTGCAGGTCACGCGCGCGGGCGCGACCGAGCGTGCCCACCTGCAGAGCGTCAGCGGCGACATCAAGGCGAACGGGCCGGACGGGCGGGTCAAGCTCGAAACCGTGTCGGGTACGCTCACCTTTGTCACGCCGACGGTGACCGAACTCGGCGCCGAATCCGTATCCGGCACGATCGATCTGTCTGCGGCTCCGGCTAAGGGTGCGCGCGTCCGCGCCGAAACGATGAGCGGCAACTTGCGTCTGCGTCTCGGTGCCGACCTCGTCGCGCGCATCCATGCCGAGACCTTCAGCGGCAGCCTGAAGAGCGACTGGGGCAAGATCGTCAAGGCCGAATTCGGCCCCGGCACCACGCTCGATGTCGACGGCGGTGAAGCCGGCACGCGCGTCGATGCGCAATCGTTCAGCGGCAACGTCGAGTTGCGCAAGCAGTAGCCGCTCGGCTACGCGCTAGGGGAACAGCGTGGTGAGTTCGGGCAGGTACGGCGCGTAGCGGCGCCAGCGTTCGACCGCATGCGTGTAGACCGGCTGGCGTGCCTGCCAGACGCTGGCGGTGGTGATGCTTTGGGCGTTGCCGTCACCTGTTCCATCGTCGTCGACGCGCGCGGGCAATCCGAGAAATTCCTCCAGCCTGTGCCGCTGCGCCGGCGGCTCGGCGACGAAGCGTTCGTAGTCGACGTCGAGGATGGCCAGCGGCAGGCGCGCGCGCCAGTGCGCGATCAGCGCATCGCAGTCCTTGCCGACCTCGGCGATCGCGGCGAAGTCGTAGGCAAAGCCCAGGTCCTCGTGGGCGAAATGCTGCATCCAGATCGACAGCGCGGTGTCGCGCGCGCCGCGGCGGCAATGCACGATCCTCGCGTTCGGAAAGCAGGCGGCGATGAAATCGAGATGGCGGAAGTTGAGCGGGTTCTTGTCGAGGTGGAATCGCGCCGGCGCATCGTCGCGGCGCATCTGCGCGCGGATCACGCCGGCGATCGCGGCCAGCGCTTGCGGGTTGCGCAGTTGTCCCTGTTCGCGCAGCAGCGTGTGCAGCGCCGGAACCCAGTTGAGTTCGCCACGATCACGCACTTCGGGGTTCCGCGCGAGCGTGCTTGCGACCAGTGTCGTGCCGCTGCGTGGCATGCCGACGACGAAGATCGGCGTGAAATCGGAGCTGCCCGGCAGCGCGGGTAACGCCGACGCGTTCAATTGCGCATCGATGAAACGCCGCCATGCGTCGACGCGCCAGTTCGAGGTAAGGCGTGCGAGCGCATTCGCCTGCGTCAGTACCTGCGCTGCTTGTGAATAGTCACCGAGATCGTCGAGCGCCTTGCCGAAGGCGAAGCCGGCGCAGATGCGCGCGGCCTCGTCGAGACCTGTGTCGGACCAGCCGCGGCGGAAGCGCTGCACGTCGGCATCGTCTTCGGCGAAGCGATGGCAATAAGCCAGGCGCAGCCACGCGGCACCCTGCTTCGGATCTAGATCGATCGCTTCGCGCAGAGCGACGGCAGCCTCGTCGAAGTGACCGAGCGTGAGCGCGATTTCGCCTGCCTCCGCGGCGAAGCGTGCATCGCTCGGCCAGCGCGTGCGCGCGTCGCGTGCGACCGGCAACGCGCGTTGCTGCGCACTGCATTCCTTGAGGAATTCGAGTACGTCCAGAGCAACGGCGCGGTTGCCATGCGCTTCCTGCCATAGCGCGATGACGGTGTCGGCGGCGGCTTCGATGCGACCGTCCTCGCGCAACCGTTGCGCCTGCGCCCAGCTGCCTTCGCGATTCGTCGGCGCGGCGGACATCACGATCTCAGTGGCCGCCCGGCACGTAGCCGAAGCGCTGCATCTGTTCGCGGTGCGCCGCGATGATGCGCGCGACCTGCTCGCGGCTGAGTTTCTCACGCCACTGGTTGCTGCGCCCGGCGCGGAAGAAGCGTTTGCCTTTGATCGGCACTTCGACGAAGCCGTCGCGCTTTTCCATCTCGGCGAGTGCGCGGAAATCGGAATGACGAATCGCGCGCTCGATGCGCGCGCGATCCTCGGTGCCGATCATGCGCGCAACCTTGCCGAACCATTTCGCCGGCTTCTCGAGCAGATCCTCGTAGCGCAGAATCAGGATGCGCTCGCTCTCCAGGTCGGCCCAGCTTTTCACGTGTTGCGACCACGAGCCGAGGAATTCGGTCACGAACATCTCGCTGTTCTCGGTCGCCGAACTCTCGTTGTTGAGATAGTCGATCGCTGCGTCCTGGTCGATGCCGAAGTGGTGCGACATGCTGATCGCGACATCGAGCGGATTGCGCACGACGTAGATCGAGCCGGCACTCACAGACGGCGTCAGCAGCGGCACGCCGTCGAGGACGCCGGCCATGCTGTGCGTCTTCACGAACACCGTTTTCGCCGCCGCTGCAGCGATTGCCGCGTGCACCTGCGGGCGCAGCGCGCACAGCTCGGCGAAGCCCAGCTCGGTGCTCGGCCGTCCGGCGATGCGCGAATACAGTTCGGGCTCGGCTTCCAGGCGGCCGTAGTTCGGCAATTCGGCGAGCGGCACCGGCGCGGGCCGGTTCGCGATCAGATTGGCGAGGAACGCACGCAGCCAGGTATTGCCGGATTTCGGATAGGAGGCGAGCCAGACGATGTTGCCCATGAGACGGTCGTTCAGTCCTTTTGCGTGGATGCGGCGAATGGCGGCAGGCCGAGTTCGGCGCGCAGCGGATCGAGCAGGGCGCCGTAGCGCGACGCGCGCGCGGTGTCGCGGCGCAATGGTTCGCGTACCTGCGTGGCGCTCGGCGTGTGCACCTCGCGTTCGGTCTTGTGAAAGTCGAGGCAGGCAGGTTCGAATGGCAGGCCGCAGAACGCGAGCAGGCCGCGGATCGCCGCTTCCGGTTCGTGCACGAGGTGCTCGTAGTCGTTCTCGCGGACGTGTGTCGGGTGCAGCGTGCGCCAGTGCTTCGTCGCGCGATCGAAGTCGCGCCAGAACGCGCCGAGGTCGGCGAACGTGCGCGTGTATTCGTTGTTCGCCAGATGCTGGCGATAGCACGAGAAGCAGGTTTCGAGCGGATCGCGCCGGCCGACGATGATGCGCGCGCCAGGCAACATCGCGCGGATCGCGCCGATGTAGAACCAGTTGTACGGCAGCTTGTCGGTGAAGCGCGGCCGCCGCTCGCGCCAGTGCACAGTACGTTCGAGATAGCGCATGCCGAGCCGCTGCCAGTCCTCCGCCTGCATCGCCTCGACCCATTGCGGGAAAGGCTGGCCGCGGCGCTGCGATTCCTCGGTCAGCACGAGCGGCAGGTCGGACAGCTCGCCAGCGCCGTCGACCTGCGAATGCGAGGCGAGTACCTGCTCGATCAGGGTCGATCCGGAGCGCGGCAGGCTGGCGATGAAGATCACTTCCGCGCCGAGCGCGGCCTCGGCCCCGGCCCGCGGCGGCGTGAACGTATCGAGCACGGCATCGACGTTGGCCGCATGGGCGGCGGCGTTCCAGCGCTGGCGCAGGCGCGCGCGCGCGTTCGCCTGTTCGAGTGCGTGCAGCGATTCGACGTAGCGGCCTTCGTCGTCGAACGCCTTGGCAAGGGCGAAACCCATTGTGACCGCGTCGGCCTCGCTGATATTCGGGCTTTGCATCGCGTTCTGCATCTGTGCGATGTCCGCAGCGCCGAGGCGCTGCGTCTTCATGTCGGCCAGACCCCACCAGGCCATGCCGGCATCGGGTCGTTGCGCGAGCACGCGGCGGTACTCGGTGATCGCTTCCGCGTTGCGCCCCTCGGCACGCAGCATGTCGCCCAAGATCACGCGCGCGGTGAATTCGTCCGGTTTCAACTCGACTGCGCGGCGCAGCGCGACGGCCGATTCGTCCACACGCATGCTGCGCATCAGCACGAGGCCGAGGTTGTACCAGGCGACGACGAGCTTCGGATCAAGTTCGACCGCGCGGCGCAGGCTCGCGATCGCGCCGTCGTAGTCGAATGCATCTATCTGCATCGAGCCCAGCGTGTTTAGGTAGAGCGCGTCGTCCGGACGCAGGGCGATAGCGCGTTGCAGCGTGGCGATCGCCGTCTGGGTCTGGCCGCGCAGACCCTGTGCGCCGGCCATCAGGCGCAGCACTTCCGGATGCTGTGGGTGCAGCGCGAGCAGGCCGATGATGTGGCGATCGGCTTCGTCGACGCGGCCGAGTTCGAGCGCCTGCGCTGCGGCGACGACGCCGCGGATCGCGGTTTGCGACAGCCCGTGCAGGCGCGAGGTCGGTGGCAGGGACAGGGATGCGTTCATCTGTGCAGGCGCAGGTTCACGACCGGCGCACTCAAAACAGCATGTAGGTCGACACGATGTACTTGTCGTTCGAGCGCGGCTTGAGCCCGGCATGCTGGAACATCCAGTACGGCGGGAACATCAGCAGGCGTCCGGCACGCGCCTGCACCTTGATGCCGAGGTCGGAGAACTCGGTCTCGCCGCCCTCGGCGACGTCGTTGAGATACCAGAGGAAGACCATGTAGCGGTTCGCGTACTTGTCGCCAGCATCGAAATGCGGCTGGAAGCGGTCGTCCGCGTCGTTGCGGTAGCGCTTGATGCGCAGGTCTTCGAGCAGCGGTCGCGTCGGCACCGGCAGCGACATCGGCAGGCGCGCGTTGTACTCGCCGAGATAGCGGTCGATCTGCGTGTAGAAGAAGCCCATGAAGGCCTGGTCGACATGCGGCTGGATGTTGAGCTCGACCCAGGCGCTCGCATCGAGCGCGCTGTGGTGGCCGCGGCCGTTGTCGGTCTGGAACGGCAGCATCTGGTGGAACGACTCGATCATCTTCGCGCAGAAGTCCGCGGGCAAGGCCGCGTCGAACCACTGCACGTAGTTGCGCAGGTCGAGCAGCGAGGCGTTCGTCGCGAAGTCAGCGCTCATAGCCGAATCGTTGCAGCATCGGTTGCAGGACCGGGAGCACCGGTTCGAAGTAGCGCTGGTAGCGGCGCCAGCGATCGACGGCCTTCTTGTTCGGCGGCTCGATCACCTGGTTGTAGCTTGGCGTCGAGATGAAACCCTTGTCGCGCGCATGCTGGTCGAAGCGTGCCAGCGGCGCCGCGTCGTCGAGGCCGAGGAGATTGCCGATGCGCTCGACGTTGCCGGGGAAGTCGTCGAGCAGGTCTTCGTAACGCGACTGGATGACGTTGGGTTTGAACAGCGCGGCATGATGCAGCCAGGAATCGAACGCGGTGACATAGCCTTGTGCGAGCCGCCCGAGGCTGGAGCAAAGCACGGCGAACATGTTCGAATTGAAATGCTGCATGTAGTTCGACAGGATCACGTCGCAGGGATGGCGCAGGGCGAGGATGATCGGCGCCTGCGGAAACAGCCGATGGATCAGCGGCAGGCGCAGCATGTTCAGCGGGTTCTTGTCGACCAGGCGCTGGCCATCGCTGCGCGGCGCGACCTTCGCGGTGAGGCTCCAGTAGAGCTGACGCAGCTCCTCGCATTGGGTGCCGTCGAGCTTGCCTAGGTCGTAGGGATAGACCAGGCCGAACCGGCTCATGCGCTCGACCAGCATCTGCAGGAACGCGCGTTCGTCCATCGCCTGCAATTGCGGATGTGCATCGAGCATCTGCTCGAGCATGGTCGTGCCGGAACGCGGGAAACCGACGATGAAGATCGGCGACTCACGCATCGGCGGCGCCGGCAATTCGGGCCATGCCGCGAACGCCTCGGCGCTGATCCACTTCGTCGCCGTGTGCAGCGGCTGCGCCGCGGGTTCGAGCAATTGCGGCAGCGAAGTGCGCACGAGGTCGATCTGCAACGCGTGCGCCTGCTCGAGAGCGCGCATCGCGGCGTCGACGTCGCCCTGTTTGTCGCAAGCCTTGGCGAGCGAGAAATACAGGTTGTCCTGCAGCCACAGATGCGCCTCGCGCGAATCGCCACGCATGCGCAGGCTTTGCTGTCCGGCGATCATGGCCTCGACCAGCGCGCGCGCCCGTGTCGGGTCCTTTTCGCGCAGCGCGAGCATCGTGCGCGCGGTGATCGTCTCCTGGCTCAGCGCCGGATCCGCGATCGCATCTGGCGGCGGCAGGCGCGCGAGCATGGCGCGCGCCTCGTCGAGCCGGTTGACGCGCTCGAACATCATCGCCAGATGTGCGATCGCGCGCAGGTTATGCGGATTGTCGGCGAGCAGACGCTCGAAGATCAGCCGGCCCTGCGCGGAATCGCCGAACTGGGTCATGAGGATGGCCAGTTCCAGCGACAGATCTTCGGACAGGTCGGTCCACGCACGCCACGGCTCGATCAGACGCTCGGCGATGTTGCGGTCGTCGAGGGCGAAGCACATCTGCGCGGCATAGATGCGTGCCTCGGGCGAGTCCGGCTCGAGCGCGTGCGCATCGAGGAAGCAATCGCGTGCCTGTGGATAGATGCCTCGCTGCAGATAGAGGTAGCCCAGGTTCATCAGCGCGGTGTAGTAGCCCGGATCGAGTTCGATCGCGCGTCGATAGGCATCCTCGGCCTCGCGCATCTGCCCGGCGCTGCGCAATACGGTGCCGAGGTTGTTCCAGTGCATTGCCGAGTGCGGTTGCATCCGCGTCAGCTGGCTGAACGGTCCGACCGCCTCGGCCCAGCGCTCCTGCTCGCGCAGGCACAGGCCGAGCAGGATCAATCCATCGGGATCGGCCGGCGACCGCTGCAGGAAATCGCGGGCCAGACGCTCGGCATCCTGCGGTCGCCCGCGGCTGAGGGCGTCATTGATGGCGTTGATCGGTAGCGGTATGGCGGTGGACATTCGAGGAAGGACGATCGATGCGGGCTGCGGCGGGAGCCGCAGCGGCGTATTGTGACGCAGAAGGCGGATGCTTTCATGCGCCGTCGATGCCAAGCTTCATGCTCGCGGCTATGATCGCGCCGGCCCAAGCCCGGCGAGGGCCACCCGATTCCAAGGAGCGCCATGCAAGACACCATTTCCATTCCTTCTCTGGGCGATCCCGAATCGCTGCGTCTCGCCGTGGAGATGACGCGCATCGCCAGGGACATGGCTGCCTGCGAGGAGGTCGACAGGTTTGCCGCCACAGGCTGGTTGCCGGATCGTTTCTTCGATCTGCTCGATGCGTTCTACGCGCTCTACGACAGCTACATCGGACACAACATCGGGGCCAGCCGGTTGCGCATCCAGTGCCAGGCCGGGTGTGCGCGCTGCTGCCGACAGGCGGTGCACGGCGTGTATTCGTTCGAGATCATCAGTCTGTACCGGCAATTGCGTTCACGGCCCGACTACCCGGGCATTCATGATGCGTTCCTGCGCCAGGCAAACGAATTCCAGGCGCTCATGGCAGATGCCGGTGCGAGAGGCGGTGATGCCGGTGATGTGCTGACCCGGGCGCTGCGCGCCTATGCCGCCAAGGGCAACGGTTGCGCGCTGCTCGTGGGCAGTCAGTGCGGGGTCTACGAACATCGCCCGGTGCCTTGCCGCATGTATCACAGCCTGACCGACCCGATCCTCTGCGTCACCCCGCTCGGGCACACGTTCAATCTGGAACCGCCCGCGCAGGCCGCCGAAATCCTTGCCGGGCTCAGTGACCGGCTCGCGTTTCCGTATTCGGAATTCCTCGCGCAGGGCCTGGTCGTGTTCGCGGCGCAGAGGCAGTTCAGACCCTGGGCTCCCGCCTGAGTCATCGCACGTTTCATCGGCGTAAAAAAAACCGCGCGGGGTGAGCCGCGCGGTCTTGCAAGGTATTGCTAAAGACGTGCTTAGAACTTGACCGTGACCTTGCCGAAGAAGAAACGGCCGATCGTGTCGTAGGTGTTCACGTCCGTGTTCGCATTGGCAACGTTCTGCTGGTAAAGGATCGGCGGAGTACGATCGCCGACGTTGTCGATACCGACTTGCACCGTCGTATTGAGCGGCTCGATGTTATAACCGACCGAGATGTTGTGGTAGGTGTACGAACCGAAGTTCAGGACCGAGAACTCGGGATGCGGGTAGCATCCGTCCGCGCCAGTCGCGTCGCCTGCCGCCGCGGAAGCGCCTGGGCCGCAGGCGTAACCGACGCGACCACGACCGATGTAGCGCGCGGTCCAGCTGGCGTTGAACGCGCCCCAGTTCCAGTCGAGCCCGGCCAGTGCGCGCCAGCGCACGAGGTTGCCGTAGGTACGATCGAAGTGGCCGGCGAAGCCCTGCGTTTCGCCGCTCGTCGTGACGTTGTACTTCTGGATGTACGTCGTCTGGAAGTTGGCGGTGAAGTTGCCGAACGGCGTTTCCGGCAGGCGGTAGCGCAGGTTCAGGTCGGCACCGGATGTCGTCAACTGGCCGGCATTGAACGAGGACTCGTAGATGTACTTGATCTGGCCCACGTCCGAACCGGAGGTGTTGCGCGTGATCAACTGGCAGGTGATCGACGGAGCTGCCGAGGTCGAGGAGAAACAGGAGTCGAGAATCGTCTGCGCGATACCTGCGCCGGACACGATCAGATCGTCGAGCACGATGCGGTAGTAGTCGGCGCTGACCGAGAAGCCCGGCAGCCAGTTCGGATCGTAGACGAAGCCGTAGTCGAACGACTTGCCGTGCTCCGGCTGCAGGTTGATCTTGGTGCCGAACGCGCCGTTCGAATACACCGAACCGTTGACGATGCCGTTGGTCTGGCTGGTGCCGGTGTTCTCGAACGTGTAGCCCTGGCAGGCCGGGTTGCTGGCAACGCTGGCGGGGCCGCAACGGTCGGTGGCGGTCGCCGAGTCGGCGGTCGGACCGGCGTACAGGTCGGTCACCGACGGCGCGCGGAACACCTTCGACACGGTACCGCGCAGCAGCAGGTCTTCGATCGGCTTGAACTCGATCGCGACCTTCCAGTTGTTGGTGCTGCCGAAGTTCGAGTACTTCGAGTAGCGGTCACCCAAGGTCAGGTTGAGGCTGTGCACGAACGGCATGTCCTTGAGCAGCGGGACGAGCAACTCGGCATAGGCTTCCTTGACGTTGTAGCCACCCTGCGTGTTCGCGGTACAGATCGAACCCGGGCCCGAGCAGGCGATCGAGGCGATATTGCCCGCGGCGTCGCGCGTGATGATGCTGTTGAGCTGGGCGTCGGCCTTGCTGTCGACGTATTCCTTGCGGTAGGACACGCCGCCCGCGAAACCGACGTCACCGGCCGGCAGGGCGAACAGCGAGCTCGAGCTGACGCCGGCTTCCGCCGACTTCATCTGGTAGTTGAGCGGCGAGTTGTTGTAGCTGGTCTTCGCGCTCTGCAGCAGCTTGATCGTGTTCGGATCGTAGATGTTGAAGATGTTGATCGGGTCGCACGAGAGCTGCGTGCAGCTGAAGTTCGAGGTGAGCCTGCTGTAGTTGATGTAGTTCGCGTTCTCGCCGTGCTGGGTGATCTTGCCGTAGCTGGCGTCGGCGAACCAGGTCCAGCTGGTGTCGGCGAAGCTGCCCTTGAGGCCGGCGGTGGCGAGGTCGTGCGTGGTCGAGAAGTTCGTCTGGCGCGGGCCGAGGCTGGTCAGACGGGTCTTGAACTCGTTGTACGCGAGTCCCGGAGTGTTCGGATCGTTGCCGAACGCCTGGCCGAGGCTCTTGAACGGGTTGTAGTACTGGTTGGTCGGAATGAACAGGTTGTCCTGGAACGCATCGAGCGGCACCGGGGCGATCTGCGTGCGCGACACGGTCTTGTTGTGGAAGACTTCCATGAACGCTTCGACGCTGTCGGTGAGCTTGTAGCTGCCCAGCGCGAACAGGCCGGTGCGCTCGCTCGGGGTCTGGTCGTAGTTGCCGACCGCCTGGTAGTTGAACGCGTCGGCCTGGCCGTTGTAGCAGCGGTAGTCGCTGAGCGAGGTGCCGGCGGCGCCGTCCTTGCGGATCACGCGGTTGCCGTTGCCCGGAATGCCTGTGCAGCCACCGAACTGCGAGGCAATCACGCTCTTCGGCAGGTTGATCGCGCCGTTCGGCGTGCGGCTGGAGCCGCCGTGCACGACATAGCCCGTGTTGTACTTGTACAGCGCGTCGTGCGAGTAAGCGCGATTGGCCGCCGAGACCGCTTCGGTCTTGTTGTAGTTGATGCCGAGCAGGATGCTGCCGCGGTCGGTCGACTGACCGAACATCGCGTGCACGGCCTTGCGCTGGCCGTCGTCACGATCGGTGATGCCGTAATCGAGGCCGATTTCGGCGCCCTGGTAGTTGCTGCGCGTGATGATGTTGACCACGCCGGCAACGGCGTCCGAACCGTACACGGCCGAGGAGCCGTCGAGCAGCACTTCGATGCGCTCGACCGCCGAGGCGGGGATGATGTTGAGATCCTGCAACTGGAACGGAATGCGGTGGCCGTTGATCAGCAGCAGCGAACGGTTGGTGCCGAGGCCGCGCAGCGAGATCGTCGATGCGCCGGTGCCTCCGCCGTTGTTGACGTTGGGGTTGGTTGCGTTACCGGCCATGGCCGGCAATTGCTGGATGAGGTCGCCGAGCGTGACCTTGCCCGACTTCTCGATCGCGGCGTGGTCGATGGTGAGAACCGGGTTGGCGGTTTCCATATCGACGCGGCGGATGTTCGAACCGGTGACGACGATGGTTTCGAGGTTCTGGCCTTTCTTGTCGCCAGTGTCAGTGTTCTGCGCTTGGGCAGTCGTGGCGATGCCTGCGGTGGCGACCGCGCCCATCGTGAGGGCAAGGCGCACCGAGGATGATAGCTTGTTGATTTCGTTGAGTTTCATACGCTCTCCAACGTCAGGGTTGATCTTTCGGGACAAAATAAATTTCTCCCCGTCCAGGGGAAAAAGCACACACGAACACGCCTACGCGCAATTTCGATAACACCGGATACTAGCAACAAATCCTTAACAAGGAAACATTCGAGGCGCAGGCGGGACTCCCGTTCGGTTCCGATTCAGAGATGTATACGCGTTGGTGCAGAGGCAAAAAAAAGCCCGCGGGTCCGTCGCCGGACACGCGGGCTGATGGTGCAGCAGATGTTTCTTAGAACTTCACGGTCACGCGACCCCAGTAGTAGCGGCCGATCGTGTCGTAGGTGTTGACGTCGGTATTGGCGTTGGTTACAGCGTTGTAGAAGAACGGAGGCTGCTTGTCGCCGACGTTGTCGACGCCCACGTCGATGCGGGTCTTGAGCGCCGACAGGTTGTAGCCGACCGACAGATCATGACGCACCCAGGAACCGACATGGTAGTCGCCGAGCGCGAACACGTGCACGCGGCTCTGGTAACGCTGACGCCACGAGGCGGAGAAATCGCCCATCGACCAGTCGATGCTGCCCAGCGCGCGCCAACGGGCGAAGTTGCCGTACTGGCTGTTGTAGCCACCAGCGACGTGGGTGACAACCGTGCCGGTTGCAGTCGGAACGGTGTTGTCGTACTTCGCGTAGTACGTCGCCTGCAGGCCGAAGCGGAAGTTGCCGTACGGCGTTTCCTGCAGACGATAGCTCGCGCCGAAGTCCGCACCCGCCGCGTCGAGGCGGCCGAGGTTGGTGTAGGCAACGCCGGACATGCTGTCGATCTGGCCCGAGGAGAAGTTGATGAACTTGCAGAACGGGCTGTTCCTGTCGGCGAAGCAGAAGTTGGCGATGGTCTGGCCGGTCGGACGCACGATCAAATCGGTCAGATAGACGCGCCACAGGTCGGCGCTGACGCTCAGGCCTTCGATCCAGTGCGGGTCGTAGACGAAGCCGTAGTCGAAGGTCGAGCCCGCTTCCGGCTTGATCGGCTGGCCGGCCACGTTGGCGCCGGAGAACAGCACCTGCACCTGAGTGCCGTTCGACGCGCCGAAGCCCGGACCCGGCGAAACGTAGTTGTCGAACGAGCTCTGCAGGGCGGCCGAGGTTTCGGTCAGGTTCGGCGCGCGGAACACCTTCGACACAGTGCCGCGCAGCAGCAGGTCTTCGAGTGGCTTGTACTCGATCGCTGCCTTCCAGTTGTTGGTGCTGCCGAAGCTCGAGTACTTCGAGTAACGGTCGCCGAGAATCAGGTTCAGGCTGTTCGCGAACGGCGCGTCCTTGAGGATCGGCACGAGCATTTCAGCGTAAGCTTCCTTGACGTCGTAGCTGCCGCTGAACGGCGAGGTGCAGGTTTCCGGAATGCCGCCGCACTTGCCGCCGTTGTGCGGATCGGCCACGGTGGCCTGGTCGGCGTCGTTTTCGACGTACTGCTTGCGGTAGCTCAGGCCCACGGCCATGCTGACATTGCCGGCCGGCAGCGCGAACAGATCGCCGTTGGCACTGGCATTCGCCTGGCGCTGGATCTGCAGCGAATGGTAGTGCAGGGTGCTGCCGTAGTACTTCTGCAGCAGCGTCGCCGTGTTCGGATCGCTCTGATCGAGGATGTCGAGGCAGGTGGTGTTGCTCAGGCCGGCGCTGACCGGCGTGCAGTTCGCGCCGAGCGCGCCGCTCTGCGTGATCGCCGCGGCATTGAGGTAACCCTTGCGCGTGCGGTTGGCGCTGAACTTGCCGAAGCCGATGTTCGCATCCCACTGCCAACCGGTGTCGAGCAGGTTGCCGCCGAGACCGGCCGTAACCTGGTTGTTTTCCGTGTTGTAGGCCTGGTGACGCGGACCGAGCGCGACGAGGCGCAGCGAAGCGTTTTGCGCGCTCTTGGTGCCGATGTCGATGCCGAACGGGTTGTACGGGTTCTTCGAGGAAATCAGCAGACCCGTGCTGAACAGGCTGACCGGCACCGAGGCGATCTGGAACGCCGAATCGGTCTTGTTGTACAGCAGGTTCATGTAGGCTTCGACCGAATCGGTCAGCTTGTACGTGCCCTTGACGAACGCGTTGGTGCGCTCGGACGGGGTCGAAATCAGGTTGATCGCGGCGAAGTTGTAGAGATCGCCGAGGCCGGTGGAGCTGCCGCCCTGGAAGCAGCGGAAGCCGGCCGGAATCCCATTGCCTCCGGGTGCGCTGTGATCGAGCGTGCCGCCCGGGACGCCACCGCCTTCGGCGACGTTCGGACAGCCGGCAAATGCAGGGCCGCGGATGAAGCCGGTCGGCGCCGAGGTGGAGCCGGTGAAAGTCACCGCGCCCGTCGTGGCACTGCGCGTGTACGAGTAACGGCTGTAGTCGCGCAGGCCGGCGAGAATCTGGTCCTGCTTGTTGTAGTCGATGCCACCCATGACGCTGCCGCGGTCGGTGGCCTGGCCGATGGTGAGGTTGAAGCCCTTGCGCTCGCCGTCGTCGCGGTCGGAAATGCCGTACTGGCCGCTGACTTCGAGGCCCTGGTAGTTCTTGCGCGTGATGACGTTGACCACGCCGCCGATCGCGTCGGAGCCGTAGATCGCCGAGGCGCCGTCGGTCAGCACTTCGATGCGTTCGATCAGGTTGGCCGGAATGGCGTTGACGTCGGCCGTGGTGCCGCCGATCTGCAAGCGACGACCGTCGATGAGGACCAGCGAGCGGACCGAACCGAGGCCGCGCAGCGACACGTTTGCCTGGCCGCTGCCGCCGCCGTTGTTGACGTTGGTGTTGTTGGCGTTGCCGGCGATCGCGGGCAGGTCCTGCACAATGTCACCGAGGGTCGTCTTGCCCGACTTCGAAATCGCGGCGCGATCGATCGTGATGACCGGGTTGGCCGTTTCCATGTCGACGCGGCGGATGTTAGAACCGGTGACGACGATGGTTTCGAGGTTCTGGCCCTTCTTATCGCCGGCATCGGCGTTCTGCGCAGCGGCCGTACCGGCCGTGGCAACGGCACCGATCGCGAGGCCGAAACGGACGGCCGAGACCAGCTTGTTGGCATTGAAATTCATGTATCTAGACTCCCCAACGGGTGAAGTGGAAATTCGATCGAAACGGCCACCCACCGGGGAAAAACTCCGGGATTTGCCACAGTGGGAGGTGCACGAATTTGGAAGTCTAGCAACAAATCTTTAACAATGGAACAGACTTTCTTTTCCTTTTCTTTCACCTGCTTACATGAATGCAGAAATCGTGGAGGCCGTCGCGATGACGGCGGTGATCGCGAAACGGCGCAGGGGTGCGCGTGCGACCGCCGGCTTGCGCTGGCTGTGTTCGCAGCTATTATTCGTGGCGCGGGAAATGCGGCCGTCGGGCGACGGCGGAGGCGCGATGGCCGGGATCAGAGATCCTGGTGGTACTGCACGTACGGCACGCGCGCCTGGCTCGATTCGAGTTCGCGCGAGACGGGGCCGTTGTTGAGGTAGGGCAGGCTGCCCGAAGACCACAGGTTTTGCGTGCCGAAGCGGAACATACCGCTCCACGGTGTGCGCCAGGAGATGCCGAGGTCGACGCCGGTCAGGCGTGAACTGGCCGCATTGGCGCCAAGCGGGTCGGCCGGACTGAGCACATGTCCGGTGACGTCGCCGCCGAACGAACCGTACTGCACGCCGAAGCTGACCGCGGCCTGGTTGAGGCTGGTCAGCGGCGTGGTCGTGCCGGGAACGGCAAGCTGGATGCGGCCGAGGCTGGCACCGATGTTGACCGACTGGTCGTCGTCGAGGCGGAAGCGACCGAGCGCGTTGATCTGCGTGCTCTGCGAATCCAGCAACGAATAGCCGGACAGGCCGAGCGACGGCAGCGGGTTGCCCAAGCCGGCGAGGCCATAGGCGGGAACCGTGCTGTAGGCACCTACCGTGTTGTCGTGGCGCAGCCAGGCCAGATCGTAGCTCAGGCCGAGTTCGACGTTGTCCGAGGCGAGCCAGGTCGAGCCGAGGCGGAAGTCGCCACCGTGCGCCAGGGTGCTGGAACCCGTGCAGGGAGCCGCAGCAAGTGCACAATCTGCCTGCAGCGCCGAGCGACTCAGGCTGACCTGCGCGTTCGCATTGTTGCCGATGCGCATCAGCAGGCCGCCGGAGACGAGGCTGGTGACGTCGATCAGACGCCATTCGTTCGTCCCGCCGATCTGCGGCGACTTGGGCAAGGTGGGGTTGTGGTTGCCGCCGGCAGCGACCAAGGTGAGGATGCGGCCGTCAGGGGTGCCCCAGAGCGGAACCGCACGCGCGTCCGATCCGCCGAGCAGGCTGCTCGAGCCGAGCATCTGTTCGAGCAGCTGCGGTGCGGCCTGGGTCGGCTGGACATGCGCAGGCGCAGGCGACTGCGCGAGGCCGGCGAGCGGCACCGTTGCGGTCAGCACTAGGGCGAGCAGTTTGCGCATGAAAATCCGGTTGCCGGTTCCCGTGAGTTAAAGAGTATTCACTTCGAGCTTTAGTTCCCGGACGCGGTTGGCAAAACCAAGCGCCCGGCAGTGGCTCGATGCTATCTCATTTATGAAAACCTAACAATCATTTTCCGCCATTTATGCCAAATTGATCACGTTTCACTGCGTGCGGGCGCTCGTCGCCATGGCAAACTCGCGCGCCCGGCGCCCGGATGTTCGAGCGTTCCGCCACGATCTGCTGATTCTAGCCTGCATGAAGTTTTCCAGACGTCCGCAATCGCGACCGCGTCGGCCACGCTGGCCGCGCCGCCTGGCCGTGGCGGCACTCGCGGGGCTGCTGCTGACCTGGCTGCCGGTGCTGATCCTGCGTTTCCTGCCGCCGCCGACCTCGGCCTTCATGGTCGAGCGCCGCCTTCAGTCCTGGCGCGACGGCGAGAGCGGTTTCAGTCTGCGCCAGCGCTTCGTGCCGCTGACGCAGATGTCGCCGGAATTGCCGATTGCGCTCGTTGCGGCCGAGGACCAGAAATTTCCGCTGCACCACGGCTTCGATTTCGCCGCGATCGGCGAGGCGATGGACGACGCCGACGACGGCGCACGCCTGCGCGGCGCGAGCACGATTTCGCAGCAGGTGGCGAAGAACCTGTTCCTGTGGAACGGACGCAGCTTCGTGCGCAAGGGACTGGAGGCGTATTTCACCGTGCTGATCGAGGCGACCTGGCCGAAGCGGCGCATTCTCGAGGTCTACGCCAACGTCGCCGAGTTCGGCGATGGCATTTACGGCGCGGAAGCGGCGGCGCAGGCTTATTTCCGAAAAACCGCGGCGCAGCTCGATGCGCATGAGGCGGCGCTGCTGGCAGCGACCCTGCCGAATCCTGCCGTGCTGCGCGCCGATCGGCCCTCGTCCTATGTTTTGCGCCGCGCAGCATGGATCGAGCGGCAGGTGCGCCAGCTTGGCGGCCCTGCCTACCTCGCCCGCTAAAGTACTGAACGCCGCGCATGCCGCGGTGTCGATCGTCATGCGCTTCGGCTAGCATTCGGCCATCCGCTCCGTTTGCGTGATTTCTTCTCATGGCCAAGCTCTGCGTCGTCGTCCCTGCCTACAACGAAGGCGAAAGCCTGCGCGAATTCCATGCGCGGCTCGCGGGCGTGTTCGACAAGCTCGACATGCAGTGCGAGGCACTCTATGTCGACGACGGCAGCCGCGACGACACTTACGCGGTGATGTGCAGCCTGCGCGACGCCGATGCGCGCGTGGCCACGCTCAAACTCGCACGCAACTTCGGCAAGGAACTCGCGCTGACCGCCGGGCTCGACGCAGCCGATGCCGACGCCGTCGTTGTCATCGATGCCGACCTGCAGGATCCGCCCGAACTGATACCGAAGTTCATCGAACTGTGGCGCGAAGGTTACGACGTCGTCTACGGCACGCGTTCCACGCGCGCGGGCGAGACACCGCTGAAGAAATTCACCTCGGCCGCGTTCTATCGCGTCATGGAAAGGCTCAGCGCCACGCCGGTGCCGCGCGACACCGGCGACTTCCGCCTGATAAGCCGGCGCGCGCTCGATGCGCTCAAGCGCCTGCGCGAACGCCAGCGCTTCATGAAAGGCCTGTTCACCTGGATCGGCTACAAGCAGAAATCCGTCGTCTACGAGCGCGATGCGCGTTTCGCCGGCGAGAGCAAATTCAACTATTGGCGCCTGTGGAACTTCGCGCTCGAAGGCATCACTTCGTTCTCGACCGCGCCGCTGAAGCTCGCGACCTATGTCGGCCTCGGCACGGCGGCGCTCGCTTTCGTCTACGCGGTATGGGTGTTCGGCAAGGCGCTGTTGCTCGGCGACCGCGTGCAGGGCTATCCCACGCTGATGCTCGTGATCCTGTTTCTCGGCGGCGTGCAGCTCATGGCGCTCGGAATGATCGGCGAGTATCTCGGGCGCATGTACATCGAAACGAAACAGCGGCCGCTGTATCTGATCGACGAGTTGATTCCGGCATCACAATCGGAGGGCGCAGCGGTGCGAAATGTACAGCGCCAACCCGCTGCCGAAAGCGTAAACTAGGTCCTAGCGGAACGAAGAGTTATTCCATTGCTGAAGGAGTACTCCGATGCGTATCGTCAAGCAATTGATCGAAGGCAAGCGCGAGATCTATTCGATCGGTCCCGACCAGCCCGTACTCGCGGCGATCCAGCTGATGGCAGACAAATTCGTCGGCGCCTTGCTCGTGATGCGCGGCGACGAACTGCTCGGCATCGTTTCCGAGCGCGACTACGCGCGCAAGGTCATCCTCAAGGGTCGTTCTTCGTCCGACACGCCAGTGCGCGACATCATGACCGCGGACCTGATCACTGTCAGCCCGCACGAAACGGTACATCGCTGCATGCGCCTGGTCACCGACAAGCATATCCGCCATCTACCCGTGGTCGAGAACGGCAACGTCGTCGGCATGCTCTCGATCGGCGATCTGGTCAAGTCAGTGATCGACGATCAGGCCGAGCAACTCGAGCAGTTGCAGCGCTACATTTCCGGGTAGCGTCTGCTTCCCATCTCCCGCCGCGAGATGGGAAGAAAATCAGACTTCGACTGCGCTCGCATGCTCGCGCGTGGCAGCGAAGGTGATGTCGGGCCAACGCTCTTCCGTCAGCTGCAGATTAACGCGCGACGGCGCGATGTAGACAAGTTCGCCAGCCGCGTCGAGGGCGAGATTCGGCGCCGCCTTCTCGCGGAATTCCTCGAGCTTCTTTGCATCGTTGCACTTGATCCAGCGCGCGGTGACGACGTTGACGTTCTCGAACGTCGCCTCGACGCCGTATTCGTCCTTCAGTCGATACGCCACGACGTCGAACTGCAGCACGCCGACGGCGCCGAGAATCAGGTCATTCGACATCAGCGGACGGAAGAACTGCGTCGCGCCTTCCTCGGACAATTGCGCGAGGCCCTTCTGCAACTGCTTCATCTTGAGCGGGTCGCGCAGGCGCGCGCGGCGGAACAGCTCGGGCGCGAAGTTTGGAATGCCGGTGAAGGCCAGTGCTTCTCCCTCGGTGAACGTGTCGCCGATCGAGATCGTGCCGTGGTTGTGGATGCCGATCACGTCGCCCGGGTAGGCCTTCTCGACGATGTCGCGGTCGCTGGCCATGAAGGTCAATGCGTTGGCGAGCTTCATTTCCTTGGCCGTGCGCACATGGAACGCCTTCATGCCCGCGTCGAACGTGCCCGAGCAGATGCGCATGAACGCGACGCGGTCGCGATGCATCGGGTCCATGTTCGCCTGGATCTTGAACACGAAGCCGGTGAGCGGGCTTTCCGTCGCCTCGACCGAACGCGTCGTCGCCGCGTGCGAGGCCGGCGCGGGCGCGTGCTCGACGAAGAAGTCGAGCAGCAGCTGCACGCCGAAGTTGTTCACGGCCGAGCCGAAGAACACCGGCGTCTGCCTGCCGGCGAGATATTGCTCAAGATCGAACGGATGCGAGGCACCCTGCACGAGTTCGAGCTCGTCGCGCAGTTCGCGCAGCATGTCCTCGCCGATCTTCGCAGCGAGCGCGGGATCGTCGAGCGAAGAAAAGATCGTCGAATCCTGGCGCGTGAAATTGCGCCCCGGCTCGAACACATGCACTTCGCCGGTCAGCAGGTGATACACGCCTTTCAGGCGCGAGCCCATGCCGATCGGCCAGGTGATCGGCGCGCACTGGATCTTCAGCACCGACTCGACCTCGTCGAGCAGTTCGATGGGCGCGCGGCCCTCGCGGTCGAGCTTGTTGATAAAGGTCATTATGGGGGTATCCCGCAGCCGGCATACATCCATCAATTTGATCGTGCGTTCCTCGACGCCCTTGGCGCAGTCGATCACCATCAGCGCGGAGTCCACCGCGGTGAGCACGCGGTACGTGTCCTCGGAGAAGTCCGCATGACCCGGCGTGTCGAGCAGGTTGACGACGCGCCCCTCGTACGGGAACTGCATCACCGACGAAGTCACCGAGATACCGCGTTCCTTTTCCAGCGCCATCCAGTCCGAAGTTGCATGTTTGGCCGCTTTGCGCGACTTGACGCTTCCGGCCATCTGGATTGCGCCGCCGAACAGCAGCAGTTTTTCGGTCAGCGTGGTCTTGCCCGCGTCGGGGTGCGAGATGATGGCAAACGTGCGCCGGCGGCGGGTTTCTTCGGTGTGGTCCATGAAAATCGCGAATTTTCCTCTTCAAAGAGGCGGTATGATAAGGCGCGCCGCGAATTATTCGCCAAGATTTCGATTGAGTTGGCCGTGCGCCGCCTCGCCGCAATGCGCGCCTAAGAGCGTCCGATGGAAACCAGTGTGACCAAGGCTACGAGCGCCGTCGGGCAGTACCGGCATTGGCGCAGTCAATTCCCTGCGCAGGTCGCGGCAGACAAATTATGCGGTTTCCTCGACGGCGCTGACGAACAGGATTGGCTCGAAGTCGCTCGCTCGTTGATGATGGAGTACGGCATGCCGTCGGCGCAGCCGGTCCTCGCGGCCGCGATCGGCGCGCATCCTCGCTCGATCGAACTGCGCCGGGCTCTTGGCGGCGTCTATCGTCGCACCGGGCAGGACGCGGAGGCGGAAGAAATCCTGCGCCAGCTGCTCGACGAAAAGCCGGACGACGTCTCCACCGCGCTCGCCTTGGCCGAGATGCTGAGGGAGCAGGGCCGTGTCCGCGCCGCCGCGGAATGCCTGCGGTCGTGCATGCAGCATCACTCGGCGGACGCGAGGCTGGCGATCTGGGCGATCGAATTCCTCGATGGCTGCGACTGCAAGGCGGACGCCGCCGCGGTGGCATCCGCGGCGCTCGCGGCAAATCCCGACGACGCGCGCCTGCATGCCTACGCCGGCATGTTGCAACTGCAACTCGGCAATTTCGAAGGCTCACGCGAACACCATCTGTTTGCGTTGAATCACAGCGAACAGGCGTGGGAATGGAACATGCCGCTCGGCTTGTCGCAGACGTTGAAATACCGCTCGGCGGAGCATCCGGATTTCGCCTTGTACGCCGCGGGGCTCGCGCGCCCGGGGCTCAGCG
>NZ_DASVOK010000185.1:0-1592 GCF_036383415.1 Rudaea sp.
CCACGCGAGGCCACGGTCGAGGAACAGGGTTGCGATCACGCCGAGCGCGAGCAGCAGGCGGCGCGTCAATGGGCTCCTGGGATCGCGCCGATAGAACGTCATCATCGCCACCGCGACGCCGATGGCGCCGCAGAGATTGACAATGGAATCGGCGATCACCCCCGAGGTCAAGCGGCGCCCGTCAATTGATCGATCGCCCGCCGCACCAGCGGGCGCATCAGGGCGGCGACCAGCGCATGGCGCGGCTTCTCGATCGCCGGCCGATGCGGGTTGAGGAACCAACCGCGGCAATCGGTGCCGGAGGTGCGGCCGAGGATCAGCGCGACCGCCTCATAGGCCATCAGCATGCCGGTCGAGATCACCATCGGCGCGAACGACATCCGGCTGCGGCGGCCGGCCGCGACTTCGCCGGCGATCGCGAGGTCGACATAGTTGCGCGAGGAGGAATGCAGCATGACGTGCTCGATCTCGGCGCGCATCGCGGCGCGGCGGTCGTCCTCGGTGATGTCAGTCCAGTCCTTGGCCAGGGTCGGAAAGCCGAGACGCTCCTCGGGCCTGGGATCATGCGGGCGCACCACGATCACCGACGGCAGCGGCGACATATAGGCGTCGATCACGGTTGCGTCGGCGCGTTTTGCTGTCCGGTACAGATGCACGCCGGCGGCGATATCGTCCATGCCGTTGACGATGACCGGGCAGCGTTCGGCAATGCCGGCGAGCTCGCTGGTCCAGTTCTCGCCGAGCACCTCGACCTCGATGGTCGGGTTGATGCGTTTGGCGGCTTCGGCCGCGACCGCCGCCTTTTCGCGGCCGACCTCGTTGGCGAAGGCGAACACCTGGCGATTGAGGTTGGAGACCTCGAAACGATCGATGTCGGCGATCACGAATCGGCCGACGCCGGCGCGCGCCAGCGCCATGAAGGCAGCGCCGCCCATGCCGCCGACGCCGCAGACGAACACCCGCGCCCGGCGCAGCAGCTGCTGCTCATGCTCGTCGACGAAGCCGATGTTGCGGCCGGTGAAGGAGTAGTAATCGAAGTTCATCGCGCGGTCCCGCTCTCCTGCCTGCGCGGCCGCAACGTGCCGAAGGCGCGGCTGTCGTCCATCCAGTAGACCACCGGCAGCACCAGCCGCTGCAACGCCAGCATCGCGGACGCCGCAAGCAGCGCCGGCAGCGAGCCCGAGGGCACTTCGCTCATGAGATAGCGTCGCGCACCGGCAAGATCGACGCGGCCGATCTACAGCACATCATCGCCGCGGCCGTAATCCAGCTCGCGCGCGCAAAATTCGTTGTAGACGGCATCGCGATGCTTCGGCGCGATCTCGAAGGTCTTCTTCAGCGCGTCCGAGCCGCCGGTATAGGCGTTGGTGATGACCGAGCGCGCCTCGTCGAAACCGGCCTCCTCGCCGACGCCGAACACCGCGCGATGCTTTGCCATAATGCCGCGCGCCAGCTGCAGATGCGCAAAGCTCTGCCGCGCCCCCGGCAGCGGCGAGGGGAATACGTCCGAGAAGGTGTCGCTGACCATACCGACCACCGCCGGCACCTGGGTGACGTTGGAGATCCACTTCGGCCGCAAGCCATCGCGGGCG
>NZ_DASVOK010000186.1:0-10304 GCF_036383415.1 Rudaea sp.
GTCGACGTTGCCTTCGGCCGGCATCGGCGCGTTGCTCGCGCTGATGATCGCGCGCAGCGACCTCGGCATCGTCGGCATCATCGGCATCATCCTGCTGATCGGCATCGTCAAGAAGAACGCGATCATGATGGTCGACTTCGCGCTTGATGCAGAGCGCGAACACGGCCTCGCGCCGCGCGAGGCGATCTACCAGGCCTGCCTGCTGCGCTTCCGGCCGATCCTGATGACGACGCTGGCCGCGCTGTTCGGCGCGCTGCCGCTGATGCTCGGCACAGGTGTCGGTTCCGAGTTGCGCCATCCTTTGGGTGTGACGATCGTCGGTGGCTTGATCGTCAGCCAGGTGTTGACGTTGTTCACGACGCCGGTGATTTATCTCGCGTTCGATCGCTTGCAGCAGCGCCTGGCGAAGCGGCTGGCGCCGCCGGAGGACGCCGCGCGCGGTGAGGGTGGGGCGCACGCATGACCTCGCGTTCGCTCGCTTTTGCTCGTCATTCCAGCGGAAGCTGGAATCCAGCTTGTGTTTTTGATCTTACTTTTTCGAGCAAGAGCTTCCACTCGTCCTGCGGACGAGCGGGTGACTTTCTCTTGCTCGCCCAAGAGAAAGTCACCAAAGAGAATGCGCCCCAGAGCATTGCGCCCGACGCGCATCCTGCGCGCCGGGTCCGCGTCATCGGCCGGGTTCCGTTGACAGCACATCCGTGTGCTGGCAACGGAATGAGCGCGATCCATCGCGCTCACCCTGCGGGGCCTCTTCGTCCGCTGCCGCCACAATGCAATGGGGACCCGGAGAAGCCAGAGCAGCGCGCTCCTGCGCGCCCGGCTTTGGCACTTGATCCCGCTCTCGATCTTCGGGTCCCCGTTTGCCGCGGCGAGGGCAGGTCGGAAATGCTCGCAGAGTCGCGCGCACGATGCGCGCGAGTTCGTTGCACGGACAGGGATGTGCGTTCAACGAACCCCAACCTGTCCTCGCGCACTGCCGCAGGCAGCGCGGCATCCGGGGTGTGTTCTCTTTGGTTACTTTCTCTTGCACAAGCAAGAGAAAGTGACCCGCGCGCCAGACGCGCGCGGAAAAGCGAAGGGATGCGGTTACAACAAGATCAAGAGCAAAGATGCTGGATTCCGGCAACCCATGCCGGAATGACGAGCAAGAGCAAAGCAGATGCGAGGCGAGTGTCATGCGCCTGACCAGCATCTCCGAACCCTTCATCAAACGCCCCGTCGCGACGACCCTGCTGACGTTCGGCGTCGCGCTCGCCGGCATGGTTGCGTTCGCGCTGCTGCCGGTGTCGCCGCTGCCGCAGGTCGATATCCCGACCATCTCGGTCAGCGCGAGCCTGCCGGGTGCGAGTCCGGAGACGATGGCGACCTCGGTCGCGACGCCGCTCGAACGCCAACTTGGGCGCATTGCCGGCGTGACCGAGATGACCTCGTCGAGCTCGGTCGGATCGACGCGCGTGGTGTTGCAGTTCGACTTGTCGCGCGACATCGACGGCGCCGCGCGCGAAGTGCAGGCGGCGATCAGCGCGGCGCGCGCACAGTTGCCGAGCGGCATGCCGAGCAACCCGACCTACCGCAAGGTCAATCCCGCCGACCAGCCGATCATGGTATTGGCGCTGACTTCGAAGACGCTGCCGATCGCCAAGATCTACGATGCGGCTTCGACCATCGTCGGGCAGAAGATCTCGCAGGTGCAGGGCGTCGGCCAGGCCAATGTCGGCGGTGGCTCGCTGCCGGCGGTGCGCGTGGACCTCAATCTCAACGCGTTGAACAAGCTCGGCATCTCGATGGATACCGTACGCAACGCTTTGAGCAACGCGAACGCGAACCGGCCGAAGGGATCGGTCGAGCTCGGCGACCGGCACTGGCAGATCTACACCAACGATCAGGCGCGCGAGGCGAGCGAATATCGCGGTCTGATCGTCGCCTGGAAGGACGGCGCCGCGGTGCGCCTGTCCGATGTCGCCGAGGTGACCGAATCGGTCGAGAACGTGCGCAATCTCGGTCTTGCCAACGGCGAGCAGGCCGTACTGATCTGGGTGCTCAAGCAGCCGAACGCGAACATCCTCGACACGGTCGAGCGCGTGAAGGCGCTGTTGCCGCAGCTCAGTGCCTCGATCCCGGTCGGCATCGAGATCACGACGATCAACGAACGCACGACGACGATCCGCGCTTCGCTGCACGACGTCGAGCGCACGCTCGTCATCGCGATCGTGCTGGTCGTCTTCGTTGTGTTCGTGTTCCTGCGCTCGTGGCGCGCGACGCTGGTGCCGGCGATCGCGGTGCCGGTGTCGCTGGTCGGCACGTTCTCGATTATGTATCTGGCCGGATTCAGCCTCGACAACCTCTCGCTGATGGCGCTTACTATCGCGACTGGTTTCGTCGTCGACGATGCCGTCGTCGTGCTCGAAAACATCTCGCGCCACCTGGAGGCGGGCATGTCGCGCCTGCAGGCGGTTCTCGTCGGCGCGCGCGAAGTCGGATTCACCGTGCTGTCGATGAGCCTGTCGCTGATCGCGGTGTTCGTGCCGATCCTGTTGATGGGCGGCATTGTCGGGCGCTATTTCCGCGAGTTCTCGGTGACCTTGTCGGTGGCGATCCTGATCTCGCTCGTGGTTTCGCTGACGACCACGCCGATGATGTGCGCGTATCTGCTGCGCGGCCACGGAACACACGGCGCGGACGACCGCGAGCGACCGGCCGGCAGCGCGCGCACGAGATTCTTCGACTTCTTCCGCCGCTGGGGCGAGCGTTCGGAGCGCGCATTCGCGTGGTTGCTCGCACACTACGAATCGACCTTGAGCTGGGCGCTGTCGCGCCCGTTGCTGATGATGTGGACGCTGCTGCTGGCCGTGCTGCTCAACGTCTACCTGTACATGGTCATCCCGAAGGGCTTCTTTCCGCAGCAGGACATCGGCATGCTCGTCGGCGGTTTTCGCGCCGACCAGAGCTCCTCGTTCCAGGCGACCTCGGCGAAGATGAAGGAACTCATGGCGCTGGTGAAGGCCGATCCCGCGGTGCAGTCGCTGGCCGGCTTCACCGGCGGCAGCGACAGCAACGGCGGCTTCATGTTCATCTCGCTCAAGCCGCTCGCCGAGCGCCAGTTGTCGGCGATGCAGGTGATCGGGCGCTTGCGCCCGAAACTCGCGGAAATCGCCGGCGTGAGCCTGTTCCTCGCGCCCGCGCAGGACATCCGCATCGGCGGGCGCCAATCCAATTCGACCTATCAGTACACTCTGCAAAGCGACAGCCTGCAGGAACTGCGCAAGTGGGGGCCGAAGATCGCCGACGCGCTCAAGCTTGCGCCCGAACTTGCCGATGTCGACAGCGATCAGCAGGACCGCGGCCTGGAAACGATGCTGCAGTTCGACCGCACGACGATGTCTCGCCTCGGCGTCACGATGAGCTCGGTCGACAGCGCGCTCAACAACGCCTTCGGCCAGCGCCAGGTATCGACGATCTACAACGCGCTCAACCAGTACCACGTGGTCATGGAAGTGGCGCAGGAGTTCGTGCAGAACCCGGACACGCTGCGCGACATCTACGTCGCCAGCACACGCGGCAAGATGGTGCCGCTGATGTCGTTCGCCACCTACGGGCCGGGTTCGGCGCCGCTCGAGGTCAACCATCAGAGCCAGTTCGTCTCGGCCACGGTTTCGTTCAATCTCGCCGACGGCTATTCCCTTTCCGACGCGACCGCGGCGATCAACCGCGAGATGGCGCGCGTCGGCGCGCCGGTCTCGATCCACGGCGCATTCGCGGGTACGGCGAACGCGTTCCAGCAGTCACTCGACAACCAGCCGTTCCTGATCCTCGCCGCGCTGCTCGCGGTCTACATCGTCCTCGGCGTCCTGTACGAGAGCTACGTGCATCCGCTGACGATCCTGTCGACGCTGCCGTCTGCCGGCGTCGGCGCCCTGCTTGCGCTGCTCGCCTGTGGCACCGAGTTCAGCGTGATCGCGCTGATCGGGGTGATTCTGCTGATCGGCATCGTCAAGAAGAACGCGATCATGATGATCGACTTCGCGCTCGAGGCCGAGCGCGGGGAAGGGCTCGAGGCGCGCGAGGCGATCTTCCGCGCCTGCCTGTTGCGCTTCCGGCCGATCATGATGACCACGCTCGCGGCGATGCTCGGGGCGCTGCCGCTCGCGCTCGGCTTCGGCGAAGGCAGCGAGATGCGCCGCCCGCTCGGCATCTCGATTTTCGGCGGGCTGCTGGTCAGCCAGTTGCTCACGCTGTACACCACGCCGGTCGTGTATCTGTATCTCGACCGCTTCCGCCTGTGGGCGAAGCGGAAGTGGGCGCGCTACTACACGCCGCCACCCGGAGCGACGCCACCGGCTGTGGTATGAGCTTACGTACTTGTCATTCCGGCACTGACCGCCGCAATGACGTCAGGGAGTTTGCAGATCACGATCATGAACAGCATTGCTGAAAGAACTATACTTTTATCATTTGCGGCACTGCTTTCTGCCTGCGCCGCCGGCCCCGACTACAAGCGTCCGGAGGTGCCCGGTGCTTCGACCTACGCGAACGATGCGTACAAGGAGCAGGCCGGTTGGAAGCTCGCGCAGCCGGCCGATGTGCTCGATCGCGGTGCATGGTGGGAGGTCTTCGCGGATCCGGTGCTCGACGATCTGCAGAAGCAGGTCGAAGCCGCAAACCAGAGCCTCAGGCAGGCCGAGGCGCAATACCGGCAGGCTGCCGCGCTGGTCTCGAGTGCGCGCGCGAGCTTCTGGCCGGCCGTGTCGGCGAGCCTGACCGCGACGCGCTCGGGGCGCTACAGCACCTCGAGCGGCAGCATTGTGTCGGGTGGCACGGTGATCGGCGGCGGCTCCGGCTCGACGATCAGCAAGTCGTACCAGTTGCCGATCGCGGCAACCTGGGAGCCCGACCTCTGGGGCGGCGTACGCCGCCAGGTCGAGGGCGACGTCGCCAGCGCGCAGGCGAGTGCCGCCACGCTGGCAAACACGCGCCTGTCGCTGCAGGCGACGCTGGCGCAGACCTATTTCCAGTTGCGCATCGTCGACGAGCAGAAGCGCCTGCTCGACGACACGGTCGATGCCTACCAGAAGGCGCTGCAGCTGACCGAAAACCAGTACAAGGTCGGCGTCGCCGCGCGTGCGGACGTGGTCCAGGCGCAGACGCAGCTGAAGAACGCACAGGTACAGCTGATCGACCTCGGCATCGCCCGCGCACAGTACGAGCACGCGATCGCCGTGCTCGTCGGCCAGACGCCCGCGCAGTTCTCGCTCGCGCCCGCGCGGCTGACGCTGAAGCCGCCGGCGATTCCGTTGGGACTGCCGTCGCAACTACTCGAACGCCGCCCCGACGTGGCCGTCGCCGAGCGCCAGACCGCGCAGGCGAATGCGCAGGTCGGCGTCGCGACTGCGGCATGGTTCCCCTCGCTCACGCTATCGGCGAACGGTGGCTATTCCAGTTCGATCTGGTCACAACTGCTCGACGCGCCGAGCCGCTACTGGTCGCTCGGGCCGAAGCTCGCCGAAACCCTGTTCGACGGCGGCGCGCGCAGCGCACAGAGCGCGCAGGCGCGCGCGGCATGGGATGCGGCCGTCGCGAGCTACCGCCAGGTTTCGCTTGCCGCGTTCCAGAACGTCGAGGACCAGATCGCCGCGCTGCGCATCCTCGAGCAGGAAGCGCAGGAACAAGACGCGGCGGTCCGGCTTGCCGAGCAGTCGCTCAAGATCACGACCAACCAGTATCGCGCCGGCATCGTCAGCTATCTCAACGTCATCACCGCGCAGAACACCGCCTACAGCAGCGAGCGCGCGGCGATCACCCTGCTCGGCACGCGTCTCAACGACAGCGTCGGTCTGGTCAAGGCGCTCGGCGGTGGCTGGCAGGCGAAGGAGTTGCCGGAGGGAGGCGACATCAGCCGGCGCTCGCAGGCCCCGGGCGAAAAGAAGCGCGACTGAGGCACTACGAGTCGCGCTTCTACACGCCGATGTCCTCGTTCCACAGCTCTGGCCGCGCGGCGATGAACTTGCGCATCAGCTCGATGCAGCGCGCATCGTTGACGACGTCGAGCTGCACGCCCTTCGAACGCAGCCAATCCTCCTCGCCAAGGAAGGTGACGTTCTCGCCGACGATCACGCGCGGAATGCCGTAGAGCGCGATCGCGCCCGAGCACATCGAGCACGGCGACAGCGTCGTATAGATCGTCGATTCGCGGTAGACGCGGGCTGGGTGGCGCCCGGCGTTCTCGAGTGCATCCATCTCGCCATGCAGCGTCGCGCTGCCCTTCTGCACGCGCCGGTTGTGACCGCGGCCGATAATGCGGCCTTCGTATACAAGTACACTTCCGATCGGAATGCCGCCTTCGGCAAGGCCGAGTTCGGCTTCTGCTATCGCGGCGTCGAGAAAGGGATCGGACATGATGTCTCCGGCTGAGTGTCGACGGGCTGACAGCGAGCTTACAGTCGGAACTTCTCGCCGAGATACACCTCGCGCACCTGCTTGTTCGCGAGCACGTCCTCGGGTGAGCCTTTGGCGAGCACGCCGCCGTCGTTCATGATGTAGGCGCGATCGCAGATGCCGAGCGTCTCGCGCACGTTGTGGTCGGTGATGAGGATGCCGATGCCGCGCTGCTTGAGCTGGAGCACGATGCGCTGGATGCCGTCGACCGAGATCGGGTCGATGCCGGCGAACGGCTCGTCGAGCAGCATGAAGCGCGGCTTCGCCGCGAGTGCGCGCGTGATCTCCACGCGCCGGCGTTCGCCGCCCGACAATGACTGGCCCTTGGACTTGGCGATGTGCGCGATCTGCAGTTCGTCGAGCAGCGCTTCGAGTTCGCGGCGGCGGTCCTCGGCGTCGAGGTCCTCGCGCAGCTCGAGGATGGCGAGGATGTTCTCCTCGACGGTAAGGCGACGGAAGACGCTCGGTTCCTGCGGCAGGTAGCCGACGCCGAGGCGCGCGCGCGCGTGCATCGGCATCGCGGTGATGTCGTGCTCGTCGAGCGTGATGCGGCCGGCGTCGGCGCCGACCAGGCCGACGACCATGTAGAACGTCGTCGTCTTGCCTGCGCCGTTCGGGCCGAGCAGGCCGACGATTTCGCCCTGTTCAAGCGTGAACTCGAAGTCGCGCACGACGGCGCGACCTTTGTAGCTTTTTTGCAGGCCTACTGCGTTGAGCATCAGTGCGCGCCGTCCTTGCTCTTGTCGGCGGAGGGCTTCACTGCCGGTTTCGCTTCCTTCGGCTGCGGCTTTGCTTCGCCCGGTTTGTCCGTGATCTTTGCCGCAGCTGGCTTGGCCGCGCCCGTGGCGAAGCCACAGTTGTTCGGGCTCTCGTTCTGCGTCTGCGTCTTCGCTTCCATGACCAGATGCACGCGTGCGGCGGGGTCGGCCTTGTTGCCCGATTCCATGTCGCCCGTGTCGGTGTTGTAGATCAAGTGTTCGCCGCGGAACTCGCCACGGCCTTGCTGCACGATGACCGCGCTACCGGTCAGCTCGGCGAGGTTGGTCAGCGGGTTGTAGTCGATTTTGTCGGCGTTCGCGGTCATCAGCCCGCAGTCGCCGTCGTGCACCTGCTGCATGTGCGCCTGCTTGCCGGTGAGGATCACGCGCGACATCTTGCCGGCGTTGGGATCTTTCGCGGCAGAGGGAATCTGCTGGATCGTCGCGTGCGCCGCGGTCATCTTGATCGAGCCGCGCGTGATGACGACGTTGCCGTCGAGGTCGAACAGGTCCGGATCGTTCGCCGCGCCGGTCTTGCTCTGCACCGACTTCGAATAGTTCGCATCGGCATTGGCCGGCTGGTCCTTGTCGCTCTTCAGCGCGAACGCCTGGCTTGCGAGCAGTAGCGCGGTCGTGCCGCAGATGGTGAGAGTTTTCCGCGTCATCATTTTCCTTTCCCCGGCATGGTAACGATGTGTACTTCGGACAAGAGCTCGACGGTTTTCAGATCGAGGTCGGCCTTCATGCCGACGCTGTGCGAGACCGTATTCGTTTCGGAGATCACCGTCGGCGCCGCCGTTTCCATGCGCTTGTTCCGGTGCGGTGCATTGGCGATCGGATGGCCTTGCGCATCCTTGAGCTTGGGATCGGTCGTGATCGTCAGATCGTTCGTGTCGAGGTCCACGCGCTCGACCTTCTCGGTCGGCTCGCGGTGCATCAGCACCTTGCCTTCGAGCTTCATCACGTTGCCGTCCTTGTCGACCCAGGCCGACTCGGACGTGCCCTTCCAGGTGTTGCTGCTGTTGTCGACGATTTCGTAGTTCGGCAGGGTGACGTAGACCGAGCCATCGTCGCCGCGGCGCGCCATGCGCGGCCCGGTCACGGTGAACGAGTGCGCACCCTCGCTGTCGAGTGCGTCGAGGGTGAAGTCGTTCATCGTGTAGTCCGAGCGCGGCGGGCCGGTGAAGTCCTCGCTCGTGTCACGCGCGCGCATCAGCCACACCTCCATCCACGCGGCGAACGCGATCAATGCGAGGACGGCGATGACGAGCCAGGTGCGG
This sequence comes from Rudaea sp., assembly GCF_036383415.1. GTDB lineage: Bacteria > Pseudomonadota > Gammaproteobacteria > Xanthomonadales > Rhodanobacteraceae > Rudaea. Next base: position 8,471 of record NZ_DASVOK010000186.1, read on the forward strand.
CGTTCGATCATGGCAGTTCGAGCTTGCCCTGCGCAGCGAGCAGCAGGTCGCAGACCTCGCGCGCGGCGCCTTTGCCTCCGGCCAGACGCGTGCGCCAGAGCGCGCGTTCACGCACGTACGGATGCGCGTTGGCCGGTGCGATCGACAGGCCGGCGCGCTGCATCGGCGGCAGGTCGACGACGTCGTCGCCGGTGAAGCAGGCCTCCTCGGGTGCCAGTTGCAGCGCCTTGAGCAAGTGCTCGAAGCAGGCGAGCTTGTCGTGGCGGCCCTGGTAGACATGAACGATGCCGAGTTCGGCCATGCGCACCGAGACGACATGACTCGTGCGCGCGGTGATCACCGCGATCTCGATACCGGCTGCGGCGAGACGCTTCATCCCCGCGCCATCATGCGCGTGGAACGCCTTCAACTCGCTGCCGTCGGCGGCATACCAGAGTCGTCCGTCGGTCAGCACGCCATCGACGTCGAACACCGCGAGCTTGATGCGTGCGGCGCGCTGGAGGATGTCGGCGGGAAGATCGGTTGGCAGCATGAGGTTCGGGCGGATTCGCGGACGGCAATTCTACAGGCAACGGGTGTTAACGCGGGCTGAGGGGGGCTTTTGCACTTGTGCTTTAAGAGCAAAGGCTTCCACTCGCCCTACGGACGAGCGTCCTACGTTCTCTGCTCGTGCAGAGAAAGTAGGCAAAGAGACACGCCCCAGAACATTGCGCCCTTCGGGCATCCTGCCCGAAGGCTCCGCGTCAGCAGCCGGGCTTCGCTGACTGCACGTCCGTGTGCAGGCAGCGAAGTCGGCGCGATCCCTCGCGCCGCCCCTGCGGGCGTTTCCGGCCGCTGCCGCCGCAATGTAATGGGGACCCTAAAGCCAGAGCAGCGCGCTCCTGCGCGCCAAAGCAGAAAAGCATTGCACGCGTATGCTCACGATCTGGATTGTGACTTTCCTCCCCCTTCACCGCACCGAGCATCGCAGGCGGCGGCGGGGGAAAGGCGCGCATGTCCGAGCGCAGGGATGCGCGAGTTCGCGCCGGCCCGACGCCGACGAGCAGCGCAGGGCACCTCGCGGCTCTTCTGCGAGGTGCGGTGTCGGGGGCGGCGTCTTTTGGTTACTTTTCTTCGCTGGTGAAGAAAAGTAACCCGCTCGTCCGCAGGAAGAGTGGAAGCTTTTGCTCTTAAAAGCCAACGAACAAAGCTAGTTCAGCCGGAATGACGAGCAGATGGCTAGTTCGCAGCTGCGGAACCGCGCCTGCGCGTCCAGTACCAATACACCGGAATCCCCGCGAGCGTGATCAAAATCCCCATGCCGGCATCGCGCGGACTCTGCCATACGGTCGTGGCGACGACCCAGGCGACGACGACGAGGAACAGGATCGGCAGCAGCGGATACAGCGGCACGCGGAACGTCAGCGCGGCATCGTCGGCGCGCGTGCGCCGATACCAGAACAGCGTGGCGATCACCGCAGCGATTCCGATCCAGTCGCCGACGGTCGAGTAGTTCAGCAGCTGGTCGAAGGTGCCGGTCAGCGCGAGCACGCAGGCCCAGCCGGCGAGCATCAGCAGGGCGGTGTTCGGCGAATGCCAGCGCGGGTGCAGCGGCGCCGCGGAGCGGAAGAACACGCCGTCGGCGGCCATGACCTGGAACACGCGCGCCGCGCCGATCAGCGAGATGTGGACGAAACCCAGGGTCGAGATCGCGATGCCGAGCGCGATCAGGCGCGCGCCGGGTTCGCCGAAGACCTGGCGCATCACGTCGGCCGCGGGCGCGGCGCTCGCGGCGAGGCCGGCATGGCCGAGCACGGCGAGGTAGGCCGCGTTGGCGAGCACGTAGCATGCGGCG
>NZ_DASVOK010000187.1:0-5438 GCF_036383415.1 Rudaea sp.
CGCGCTTGGCGATCGCGAGGCCGAGGCCCGAGCCGCCGCTCTTGCGCGCGCGCGCATCGTCGGTGCGATAGTACGGCTCGAAGATGCGGGCGAGATCCTGTTCGTCCACGCCGGGACCGGAGTCTGCGACGCGCAGGCGCGCTTCGCGCTCGATCCGGTCCAGACGAATGCGTATGGTCGAATCGGGGCGGGTGTAGTTGACCGCGTTGCGCATGATGTTCTCGATTGCGCTGCCGAGCAGGTCGGCTTCGGCCTGCACCTGCAGCGGCGTGCTTTGCTGGATCAGCAGCGAACACTGGCGCGCCTGTGCCTCGAACGCGGCATCGGCGACGATGTCGGCGACGAGGGCGTCGAGCGCGATCTGCTCGGCCTTCGAGGGCGTGGTCGTTTCCATGCGCGAGAGCTGGATCGCCTGCGCGATCATTTCTTCGAGCCGCTCGGACTCGCGTTCGATGCGATCGAGCTGGAGCTTGGCATCGCCGGTCGGCACCTGCGTGCGCGCGAGTTCGAGGGCGACGCGCTGGCGCGCGAGCGGTGAGCGCATCTCGTGCGAGACATCGCGGATCAGGCGACGTTGGCCTTCGACGAGTTCCTTGAGGCGCGCAGCCATGCTGTCGAACTCGCTGGCCAGCGCGAGCATCTCCGCGCTGCGTCCGAATCTCAGCTTGCCGACGCGGGCGTCGAGGTCGCCGCCGGCGACGCGCCGTGCGCCGGCGCGGATGCGCGACAGCGGCGTGGCGATATAGGCGGCGAGGATCAGCGAGAAAATCGCGCTGATGATGCTGGCGATGATGACCTGGTCCCAGAAATAGTTCGGTCGCCGGTAGAGCATGCGCAGCATCGTGGGATGCAGATACGCGGCGACCGCGGTATAGCGCCGCCCGTCACTCAGCGAAATGGCGCGGATGCGGGTACGCCGTGAATGCAGACCCTGTTCGTCCGCGACCGCGCTGACGACTTCGTCGGCGATGCCGGGTTCGACCTCGTCGCCGAGGATGTCCTTGTTGTTCGCATCGAGTACGTACAGGGTGATGCCGCGGTCGCTCGCGCCACGCTGGACGACGCGCAGCGACTCGATGCCGCCGCCGTGCAGCGCGCGGCTCGCGCCGCGCAGCTGGTCGTTGAGCACCGACTCCATGCGCGTGATGCCGAGGCCGGGAATTTCCTCGTTCTCGAACGTGTACGAAGTGCTCCAGGCGATCAGCAGGATCAGCACGAGGGTGCCGATCCAGAACAGGGCGAAGATGCGCCAGAACAGACGCCGCATGCTCAGGCTCTCCGCACAGGGATGTGGGGCCGAATTGGCGTTCCGCGATTCGACGAACGTGGCGCGGCCATGCCGCGTCCGTTCGCGGGCATGTCGCGGCAGGATGCCCGATCATGCCCCATCAACTATTCGTCTACCACGCGGAACAGATAGCCGCCGCGCTGGATCGTGTGGATCAGCGAATCGCCATCGGCCGCGGGACCGAGTTTGCGCCGCAGCTTGGAGATGTGCACGTCGATGCTGCGATCGAACGGACGCAAGGTGCGGCCGAGCACGGCCTGCGCGATCGCATCCTTGCCGACCACGCGGCCGGCCTCGCGCATCAGCATGGCGAGGATGTTGAATTCGGTACCAGTCAGCGCGACGGCCTCGCCGCGCACGCTGACCGTGCGTGCCGCGACGGCAAGCTTGACCGGGCCCAGGGCCAGGTCGCCAAGATGCGTTCCATCGACCTCGCCACGCGTGCGGCGCAGGATCGCACGCAGGCGCGCGGCGATCTCGCGCGGGTTGCACGGCTTGGGCACGTAGTCGTCGGCGCCGAGCTCGAGGCCGAGGATGCGGTCGATGTCTTCGCCGAGCGCAGTCAGCATCAGCACCGGCAGCTGCGAAGCGCGACGCAATTCGCGCAGCACGTCGATGCCCGATTTCTGCGGCAGCATCACGTCGAGGATCATCGCATCGTAGTCGCCCTCGGCGAGGGTACGCAGGGCCGAATTGCCGTCTTCGGCGACATCGACGTGGAAGCCTTCACGCACGAGGAAGTCGCTGAGCAACTGGCTCAGTTCCTCGTCGTCGTCGGCGAGCAGGATTTTGGCGTCGCTCATGGCGGCACTATACCGTGCTGGGGCGTACTGTCACGCCGCTGCGGCGGATTTTTGCAATTGCTTACATTCGCTTACCGAGCACATGTTCATCGTTTGTTACGCCTGCTTTCGTTTTTTTGCTCGTCAATTCCGCATGCGCTTGATGGCGGGAATGGCGAGTCAAGGCGACACGACGTGTTCACGCACCGGCCGGCATCAGAAGCAACAGCAACACCCCGAGGACAATCCGATACAGCGCGAATGGCGTGAACTTGTGCGTGCGAATGAAGCCGAGCAGCCATTTCACCGCGATGAACGCGACGACCATCGAGACGACGAAGCCGAGCGCGAGCGCGCTCCAGTCCTCGTGGCCCGCGCCGGCCTTCGTCGCCTTGAGCAATTCGTAGCCCGAGGCGGCGAACATGGTCGGGATGCCGACGAGGAAGGCGAACTCGGTCGCCGCGGCGCGGTTGCTCGTGCCGGCGAGCATGGCGATGAAGATCGTCGCGGCTGAGCGCGAGGTGCCGGGAAAGATTGCGGCGACGACCTGCGCCAGCCCGACGAGGATCGCGACCCGCCAGCTGATTTCCGAGGAATCGCGCAGCTTCGCAGCGAAATGTTCGGCCGCGATCATCCAGAAACCACCGATGACGAAAGCCCAGGCGATCGGCGTGACGTTGTCCTTGAGCTTGAAGCCGAGCTTGGTCATGGCGAAGCCGAGCACGCCGGTGATCAGGAACGCGGCGATCAGCTTGAGCGCATAGTCGCGATTTTCCGGCTTGTGGAAATTTGTCGCGAGCTGCCACAGGCGCTGGCGGTAGATCAGCACGACGGCGAGGATCGCCCCGGCCTGGATGACGACGTTGAACACCTCGCTGCGCTCTCCGAGCCAATGTTCGGCGACGAGCAGGTGGCCGGTGGAAGAGATCGGCAGGAATTCGGTGATGCCTTCGATGATGCCGAGCAGGATGACGTTGAGAAATTCGGGCATGGGATTGATCGTGGATGCGTAGAAATAGTTTGGTCTGACGATGTGGAAAATTGCCCGCAGAAACGTGGCTTTGTGCTGCAATCTGCGCGTCGGCAAAGGCGTTGCCCATCACGTTATGGCATCATACGTCACCTTCGTTAATTCCCTCTGCGCGAATCCATGCTGATCTTCGAACTGTCGCAACCCGGCCGCACCGCGGCCGCGCAAATTCCGGCCAGGACCTCGACCCCGGCCGATCTTCCCGACCAGTTCCGCCGCAAGACCCCGATCGGCCTGCCCGAAGTCTCCGAGCTGCAGGTCGTGCGCCACTACACCAACCTGTCGCGCAAGAATTTCTCGATCGACACGCAGTTTTATCCCTTGGGCTCGTGCACGATGAAGTACAACCCGCGCGCGTGCAATTCGCTGGCGCTGCTCGACGGCTTTCTCGCGCGCCATCCGTACGCGCCCGAGTCGAAGTCGCAGGGCTTCCTCGCCTGCATGTACGAGCTGCAGGAAATCCTCGCCGACGTCACCGGCATGAAGGGCGGCGTCTCGCTCGCGCCGATGGCCGGTGCGCAGGGCGAGTTCGCCGGCGTGGCGATGATCATGGCCTACCACAAGCATCGCGGCGACCTCGAGCGCACCGAGATCATCGTGCCCGACGCCGCGCACGGCACGAATCCGGCCACCGCGACGATGTGCGGCTGCACCGTGCGCGAGATTCCGACCAAGGACGACGGCGACATCGACGTCGAGGCGCTGAAGAAGGTGCTCGGCCCGAAGACGGCCGGCATCATGCTGACCAATCCGTCTACGATCGGCGTGTTCGAGCGGCGTATCGCGGAAATTTCCAAGCTCGTGCACGAGGCCGGCGGCCTGCTGTATTACGACGGTGCGAACCTCAATGCGATCCTCGGCAAGGTGCGCCCGGGCGACATGGGTTTCGATGCGATCCACATGAACCTGCACAAGACGTTCTCGACACCGCACGGCGGTGGTGGTCCGGGTGCAGGTGCGGTCGGCGTGTCCGAGCGCCTCAAGCCGTTCCTGCCGATCCCGATGATCGAGAAGCGCGCCGACGGCAGCTATGGCTGGATCCGCAAGAAGGATCGTCCGCTCTCGATCGGCCGCCTGACCAGCTTCGCCGGCAATGCGGGCGTGCTGCTGCGCGCCTACATCTACGCGCGCCTGCTCGGCCGCGAGGGCATGCCGCGCGTGGCCGAGTACGCGACGCTCAACGCGAACTACCTGGCCAAACGCCTCGCCGAGAAGGGTTTCGATCTCGCCTATCCGAATCGCCGCGCGAGCCACGAATTCATCGTCACGGTGTCGAAGCAGAAGAAGGAAAGCGGCGTGACCGCGCTCGATTTCTCCAAGAGCCTGCTCGACCGCAACATCCACGCGCCGACGAACTACTTCCCGCTGCTGATCCCCGAGTGCCTCTTGATCGAGCCGACCGAGACCGAGGCCAAGGAAACGCTCGACGAGTTCGTCGAGGTGATGGGCGATCTGATCAAGCTCGCGGCCAGCGATCCGCAGAAGATGAAGGACGCGCCGATCACGCAGCCGGTGCGGCGCCTCGACGACGTCAAGGCAGCGAAGGAGCTCGACATCGCCTGGAAGTCGCCGCACGCGCCGCATATCCACATGGCCGCCGCGCAACCCGCAGCTGTCTGAGCGGGTCGTCTTGAGGGGAGAGGGGAATGCCCAGCACCGAGCCGCGCGGCCCGAAGCAGATCTACAAGGCCTTCATCTGGTCGATGAAGGGCCTGCACGCGAGCTGGACCTTCGAGGCCTCGTTTCGCCTCGAGGTTTATCTGTCGATTGTGCTGTTCCCGCTTGGCCTCTGGCTCGGTCGCGGCGCGGTCGAGAAGGCGATGCTCGTGGGCTGCCTCGTGCTCGTCCTCGCCGCGGAAATCCTGAACTCCGCGATCGAGGCGGTGGTCGACAAGACGACACCCGAATTCCACGTGCTCGCCGGCCGCGCCAAGGACATGGGTTCGGCGGCCGTGTTCCTGCTCATGCTGAACGTGGCCTTGTGCTGGGGCTTGATCCTCTGGCAGCACGCCACGACGTAATTGTCGTGCTCGCCGTTTTCCGAACGAGGCTGAACAAGATTGGACGCTGAACTCTGGATCGCCCTGTTCACCCTGTCGACGCTGGAAATCGTGCTCGGAGTCGACAACCTCGTCTTCATCTCGATCGCGGTCAGTCGCCTGCCGGCCGAACAGCGACCGCTTGCGCGCAAGGTCGGCCTCGCCTTTGCCTGTCTCACGCGCATCGCGCTGCTCGTCACGCTCGCCCATTTCGCGCGCATGGACGACAAGCACATGCCGCTGTTCAGCCTGTTCGGCAAGGTCATCTCGGTGCGCGACCTCATCCTCGGCGGCGGCGG
>NZ_DASVOK010000188.1:0-5274 GCF_036383415.1 Rudaea sp.
CCGTAGCTCTGCGCAAGAGCCGAGTTCAACGAGTTGTTGTCGTGATCGTAACGCGCCGCGACTTCGCCGCGGAACGCCAGGCGGTCGGACAGACCGTACTGGATGCCGACGCCGAGCAGCGCCATCGGATCCCAGCCACCGCTGTCGGACATGCCCGCTGCCGACAGCAGCGTGCCCGAGTACGCCTTGTGGCGCAGCGCGCCGAGCGCACCGACCACGTACGGACGCCAGCCGGCGCCGATGTCACCGAAGAAGTAACGCGCGGCGACGTCGAGCTGCACGCTCTCCCACTGGTGGGTATTGCGCGGCGAGCTGTTCTTGAAATCAGCGTTGTTGATGCCGTATTCGAAATCGACGGCGAAGTTCGGGTTCACCCAAACGCCAACGCCGATGCCGCCGAAGCCCGACACCTTCGTGGTGCGGTTGCTATCCGGAACGACAGCGCCGAGGCGCGGAGCGACGTACCAGGAACCGAAGTCCTGGGCTTGCGCCGTGCCGATCGCGCCGACACCACCCAGGGCAAGGGCAAGGGCGGCAAACAAGGTATTACGTTTCATTCGGAGTCTCCTTTGCATGGTTTTTCTTCGGGCGTCCGCCAAACCCCGTGTGCGGCACGCATATGTAACATCACTCCACACCAACTTCTGATGCGTGCGTCGCGTTAATAAAACGTTAGGCAGCGGCAACGCGAGCGACCGCATAGTAACAAATCCGGGCGTTTGACTCCACTCCTGACCTTAACCATTCAGAATCGAGTCAGTCTATTCCCGCTCCGATGCGACAATCATGAACTGAACTTCTTGTTCGGATTGAATATTTTCTTAACGCTTCGACGTGGGAGTTCGCTCGCATCGCACGCTGAATCCGACACATGCCGCGTACGAAAACCAGCACGACGGAAAGTGGATTGTCGCTTTGCAGCACAGTGCTCGAATCATCACCCGCGGGCCCGGACGGAAAATGTTTGCCATACTTCCTGTTTTCGACTCTGGGGAGTTTCATGGCGAACCAACATGCAGCGGCCGCCGAGCCGCGCAGCGAACTGACTTGGCGCGGCATCGTGCTCGGCGTCGTCATCACCGTACTGTTCACGGCTGCGAACGTGTTCTTCGGGCTCAAGATAGGTCTCACCGTGGCGACCTCGATACCCGCTGCCGTGATTTCGATGGCCCTGCTGCGCGGTTTCAAGGATTCCACGGTACAGGAAAACAACATCGTGCAAACGATCGCTTCGGCGGCGGGAACCTTGTCGGCGATGTGCTTCGTGCTCCCCGGGTTTTTGATGATTGGCTGGTGGACCGGATTTCCTTTCTGGATATCGTTCGCCATCTGTGCGCTCGGTGGCGTGCTCGGCGTGATGTATTCGATTCCGTTGCGGCGAGCGCTGGTGACCGGTTCGGACTTGCCGTTCCCCGAAGGCGTCGCGTGCGCCGAAGTGCTCAAGGTCGGCAGCCCCGGCAACGCGGGGACCGCTGCTGGCGTGGAAGAAAGCCGTCAGGGTTTGCTCGCGGTCGTATGGGGCTCGATCGTAGCCGCGGTGTTCGCGATTATTGTCGCCACACGCGTATTCGCCAGCGACGTGATGCAGTATTTCCGTTTTGGCGGTGAACGCGGCCCCGTCAGCGGATACGATTTCAGCCTGTCGATGGCACTGTTCGCCGTGGGTCATCTCGTTGGACTCTGGGTTGGCATCGCGATGCTGGTCGGTGCGGCCATCGCCTGGGTCTGGGGTGTGCCGCACTACTCGGCCATTGCGGCAATGGCGGGCGATGCGGCGAAAGTCGCTTCCGATGTTGCGAAGACACAGATCCGTTTCATCGGTGCCGGTACGATCGGTATTGCCGCGATCTGGACCCTGCTCAAACTGGTAAAGCCGGTGGCCTCCGGCCTCACATCGGCCTTCGCCGCGCAACGCGCGCGCAAGTCCGGCCAGGGCGCCTTGCTCCCGCGCACCGAGCAGGATATTCCGATCACCTTCGTCGGTTTGACGATGCTGATCTGCTTCGTGCCGGTTGCGCTGTTACTCGGCTATTTCGCCATACACGGCGGGTTGGGCGATCACGTCTGGGTACTGGCGCTCGGCGGGCTGATCTACTGCGTGCTGATGGGGTTCTTCGTCTCCGCCGTCACCGGCTACATGGCGGGCCTGATCGGCGCATCGAACAGCCCTTTGTCCGGAGTCGGCATTCTCGTTGTTATCGGCGCGGCACTGCTGCTCGCGCTCGGCATCAAGCCTTACGTGCCGCCCGAAATGGAAAAAGCATTGGTCGCTTTCGCGCTGTTCGTCACCTCGGTCGTCTTCGCCATCGGCACGATCGCGAACAACAATCTGCAGGACCTGAAAACCGGACAACTCGTCGACGCCACGCCGTCGAAACAACAATGGGCTCTGGTGATAGGCGTGGTCGCAGGCGCCTTGATCATTCCGCCGGTACTCGAAATCCTCAACCAGGGCTACGGCTTCGTCGGCGTCGCGGGAAACACGCACCAAAACCCGCTCGCCGCACCGCAGGCAGGGCTGATTTCCGCGCTCGCACAGGGCGTGATCCAGAACAATATCCGTTGGGACCTGATCGGGATCGGGGGAGGTATCGGCGCGGTGCTTATCGTGATCGACGAGGTATTGCGCCGCTCGAACGCGAACGCGCACTGCTCGCCTCTCGCGGTCGGCCTCGGCATCTATCTGCCGACCTCGAGTACGTTGATGGTCGTCGTCGGCGCGATTGCCGGCGCGTATTTCGACAGGCGCGCCGAGCGCGCGGCCAAGCCCGAATCACGCAAGCAACTCGGCGTGTTGCTCGCTTCGGGCATGATCGTCGGCGAAGGCCTTATCGGCGTTGCAATCGCCGCGATCGTCGCATTCTCGGGCAAGGATTTTCCGCTCGCGCTCGTCGGCGACGACTTCGCCACGGCATCGGTGTGGATCGGTGGCATCGCCTTCGTCGCGGCCGTGTTAGCGCTGTATCGCTGGGCCGAGCGCGCGAGCCGATAGTCCGCGCCAACTGCGCGCGTCTCGCAGCCTGAGACGCGCCCACGCCAGCATCGCGCGATGCGCCAACTCGCCCTGCTCTACTCGCGCAATCCGTCGTCCTGCGTTCATCCCGATGCGCCAGCGCGGGCGCATAATCTGCCCATGGCGTTGCACGACTTCCATCCCGCCGTCGCCGCGTGGTTCGCGCAGGCGTTTCCAGCGCCGACGCCCGCGCAGACGCGCGCCTGGCCGGCGATTCGCTCGGGCCGGCACACGCTGATCGCCGCGCCGACCGGATCGGGCAAGACGCTGGCCGCGTTCCTCGCCGCGATCGACGATCTCGTGCATCAAGGTTGCGAAGGTGCACTCGCCGACGAGACGCAGATCGTCTACGTCTCGCCGCTCAAGGCGCTGTCGAACGACGTGCAGATCAACCTGCAAGCGCCGCTCGAAGGCATTCGAGTGCAGCTCGCCGAACTCGGCCATCCCGATGTCGAGATTCGCGCCAGCGTGCGCACCGGCGACACGCCGCAGAGCGAGCGCGAGGCGATGAAGCGGCGTGCGCCGCACATCGTCGTGACCACGCCGGAATCGCTCTACATCCTGCTCGGCTCCGACTCGGGGCGGGCGATGCTGGCGACGACGCGCAGCGTGATCGTCGACGAAATCCATGCGCTGGCACCGTCGAAGCGCGGCGCGCATCTGGCGTTGTCGCTCGAACGCCTCGACGCCCTGTGCGGGCGCAAGCTCACACGCATCGGCTTGTCGGCAACGCAGAAACCGATCAGCGAAGTCGCGAAGTTCCTCAAAGGCGCGAACGACGACGCCTGCGAAATCATCGATGTCGGCTACACGCGCGAGCGTGATCTCGCCCTCGAACTGCCGCCCGCGCCGTTGAGCGCGGTGATGTCGGGAGATGTCTGGCTCACCGTTTATCAGCGCCTCGCCGAACTGATCGAATCGCACAAGACCACGCTGATCTTCGTCAACACGCGGCGCATGGCCGAGCGCCTCGCCAAGCACCTGTCCGACCTGCTCGGCAAGGAAGCGGTGACTTCGCATCACGGCAGCCTCGCGCGCGAGCAGCGTCTCGCCGCCGAGCAGCGGCTCAAGCGCGGCGAACTGCGCGCACTCGTCGCGACGGCGTCGCTCGAACTCGGCATCGATATCGGCGACGTCGACCTGGTCTGCCAGATCGCTTCGCCGCGCTCGATCTCGACCTTTCTGCAGCGCGTCGGCCGCGCCAACCACTCGGTCGACGGCACGCCGAAGGCGCGCCTGTTTCCGCTGTCGCGCGACGACCTCGTCGAGTGCACGGCGCTGCTCGATGCGGTGCGCCGCGGCGAGCTCGACATGCTGCACGTCGAACGCGATGCGCGCGACGTGCTCGCGCAGCAGATCGTCGCCGAAGTCGCCTGCCGCGAGTGGGGCGAGCCGGAATTGCTCGAAACGATCCGCCACGCGTATCCGTTCGCCGATCTCACGCTCGATACCTACCGCGACATCCTGCGCATGCTCGCCGAGGGCTATACGACACGGCGCGGACCGCGTTCGGCCTACCTGCATCGCGATGCAGTCAATGGCGTGCTGCGCGCGCGCCGCGGCGCGCGCTTGACCGCAATCACGTCGGGCGGCGCGATTCCCGACACGGCCGATTACGAAGTCGTGCTCGAGCCGCAGGGCTCGCGCATCGGCACCGTGCACGAGGATTTCGCCGTCGAAAGCATGGCCGGCGACATCTTCCAGCTCGGCAACACCTCGTATCGCGTGCTGCGCGTCGAACGCGGCCGGCTGCGCGTCGAGGACGCGAAAGGTGCGCCGCCGACACTGCCGTTCTGGCTCGGCGAGGCGCCGGGGCGCAGCGATGAACTCTCGCAAGCCGTGTCGCGGCTGCGCGAAGATGTGTCGACACAGCTCGAATTCGGCTCCGACACCGCCGAGCACTGGCTGCGCGATCAAATCGGCTTGAACGAATCCGCCGCGCGCCAGATCGTCGATTACCTTGGCGCAACGCAAGCGGCGCTCGGCCTGCTGCCGACGCAGACGCAGCTGGCGATGGAGCGCTTCTTCGACGAATCCGGCGGTACCCAGCTCGTCATCCATTCGCCGTTCGGCAGCCGCATGAACCGCGCCTGGGGCCTCGCCCTGCGCAAGCGCTTCTGCCGCACGTTCAACTTCGAACTGCAGGCAGCGGCGACCGAGGATGCGATCGTGCTGTCGCTGTCGACCAGCCACAGTTTTCCGCTCGACGAAGTCTCGCGCTATCTGCATTCGAACACGGCCGAGCACGTGCTGATCCAGGC
>NZ_DASVOK010000189.1:0-18929 GCF_036383415.1 Rudaea sp.
TTGCTGCAGGATCAGACCGAGCCGGCGCGTCGCGCGAAGGCACTCGATCGCCTGCAGCACTACGTCGGGCTCGCGCCGGGCAGCACAGCAATCACCAAGCTCGCACGCGACCGCTACGAGGAGCAGCTCAAGAATCCCGCGCTGCTGAAACCGACCAAACTCGCAGTCGAGCAGGCGCTGCGCAATGCCGATACCTACGCGGCCGGCATCCGCAAGCTGTTCACGAAGTACAAGATCGAAGGCGGCGACGCTGCGCTCGCGGCGATGGACCAGCAGCTGCGCGACTACACCGAGTGGATGAAGAAGGACGTTCTGCCGAACGCGCGCAGCGACACGCGCCTGCCGGCCGAACTCTACGCGTTCCAGCTCAAGCAGGTCGGCATCGACATCGCGCCGGAGGCGCTGATTCAGCGCGCGCAGCTCGAATTCATGGAGACGCGCAACGCGATGCAGCAGCTCGCGCCGCTGGTCGCAAAAGCAAAAGGTATACAAGCGACCGATTATCGCGAGGTGATCCGCGCGCTGAAGAAGAAGCAGCTCGACAAGGGCTCGATCGAGGGCTACTACCGCGGCACGGTGATGCCCGAGCTCGAAAAGCAGATCGCCGCAAACAAGGTGGTCGACCTGCCGCAGCGGCCGATGGTGATGCGCCTCGCCTCGGAAGCCGAATCCGCCGCGCAGCCGGCGCCGCATTTCCTGCCCGCACCGCTGATCGGCAACACCGGCCAGCAGGGCCAGTTCGTGCTGCCGCTCGGCAATCCCGCCTCGGCCGGCAAGGACGGCAAGAGCGCGGCCTACGACGACTTCACCTACGAGGCCGGCGGCTGGACCCTGGCCGCGCATGAAGGTCGCCCCGGCCACGAGCTGCAGTTCACGGCGATGGTCGAGCGCGGCATTTCGCTCGCGCGCACGCTGTTCGCGTTCAACAGCGTCAACGTCGAGGGCTGGGCGCTGTACGCGGAAGCCGAGATGGTGCCGTACGAACCGCTCGAGGGTCAGCTCATCGCACTGCAACTGCGCCTGTTGCGCGCCGCACGCGCGATGCTCGATCCGATGCTCAACCTCGGCCTCACCGACCGCGAGCGCGCCGGGCAGGTGCTGACCGAAGACGTGGGCCTGTCCGAGCCGATGGCGCGCCAGGAACTCGACCGCTACACGTTCAACGCGCCGGGCCAGGCCGGCAGCTACTTCTACGGCTACAGCCGCATCATGCAGCTGCGCATGGAAACCGAACTCGCGCTCGGCAAGCAGTTCGATCGCCGCGCCTACAACAACTTCCTGCTCGACCAGGGCCTGCTGCCGCCCGACCAGCTCGCCAAGGCGGTGCGCGAGCAGTTCATTCCGGCGCAGCGCAAGGCCAAGTAACGTATCTCGGTGGGGCCGTCAGCTTTCGTTGCACGGCCCCACTTCACGCAGTTCGATGCTGCACCATTCGGCGGCCGGGCAGTTCTCCGCGATCGCGAGTGCCTCGTCGCGATCGACGTTTTTGAGATAGTAGAAGCCGCCGACGATTTCCTTGGCCTCGGCGAACGGGCCGTCGACGACAGTGGTCTTGCCGTTGCGCTTTTCGATGCGCGTGCCGCGGGCGACGCTTTTCAGCGACTGCGCGGATTCGAGCACGCCGCGCTCCTTGAGGCTGCCGGCGTAGGCGATCATGCGCTCCCATTCCATCTCGGCCTGCTCGGGCGGGCGACCGTTGCGGCGGTCTGCGCGTTCCATGATCAGCATCAGGTAGCTCATTTTCGTCTCCAGAATTGAACGGCGCGGTCGACGACGATCGCGTCAGTGAACCCGCGTTGCCAACGGCCCGCACTTTTCCGCGCGTTCGCGCATCAGGCGCTGCTCGCGTGCATTGCGCGTCAGTGCCGAGGCACGCTCGAACTCGGCGCGCGCTTCATCGAAGCGGCCGAGTTTTTCAAGCAGGTCGCCGCGCACGGCCGGCAGAAAATGGTAGTTGCGCAGCGCGGGCTCCTCGACCAGCCGATCGATCAGGTCGAGCCCGGCCTGCGCGCCGAACGCCATCGCGATCGCGACCGCGCCGTTGAGGTCGACGATCGGCGACGGCGCGGTCTGCGCGAGTTCGGCGTAGAGCGCAGCGATGCGCACCCAGTCGGTGTCTTCGGCGCGGCGCGCGCGCGCGTGGCAGGCCGCGATCGCTGCCTGCAGCTGATACGTGCCGCGATCGCCGCCGAGTTTTTCCGCGCGCGCCAGCGCCTTGAGGCCGCGCTCGACCAGCAGCCAGTCCCAATGCGCGCGGTTCTGCTCGAGCAACAAAATCGGCGCGCCGCCCTTGTCGGTGCGCGCGTGCAGGCGCGAGGCCTGGATTTCCATCAAGGCGACGAGACCGTGCACTTCGGCATCGAACGGCGCGAGTTCGGCGAGGATGCGGCCGAGGCGCAAGGCTTCGTCGCAGAGCGCGGGGCGCATCCAGTCCTCGCCCGACGTCGCCGAGTAGCCTTCGTTGAAGACGAGGTAGATGACGTCGAGCACCGAGACGAGGCGCGCTGCGCGGTCCTCGCCGCGCGGCAGTTCGAAGACCACGTTCGCCTCGGCAAGCGTGCGCTTCGCGCGCACGATGCGCTGCGCGATCGTCGGCTCGGGCACGAGGAACGCACGCGCGATCTCGTCGGTGGTCAGGCCGCCGAGCAGGCGCAGGGTCAGCGCGACGCGCGCCTCGGGCGACAGCACCGGATGGCAGGCGGTGAACATCAGGCGCAACAGATCGTCGCCGATGTCATCGTCGAGCGCGGCGAGCATGTCGTCCACACGCGCTTCCTGCTGCTCGTCGAGTTCACGCGCGATCTCGGCGTGCTTCTCCTCGGCAAGTTTGCCGTGGCGCAGGCGGTCGATCGCGCGATGTTTTGCCGTGGCCATAAGCCATGCTCCCGGATTGTCCGGTATGCCCTTGTCCGGCCATTGCTCGAGCGCTGTGACCAGCGCGTCCTGCGCCAGTTCCTCGGCAAGACCGATGTCACCGCTGAGCATGCGCGCGAGCACGGCCACGACCTTGGCCGACTCCATGCGCCAGACCGCGTCGATCGTGCGCCGCGTGCGGGTGAGATTGTCCGTCGCCGTCATGGCGACGGATCAAAACATCATCGGACCGATTGAGCAAGGGCCGGAAGTTGCCGATCCTGCGCGCGGCGATCAGCAGCCATGCTCGGGATCGCCGCCTTCGGCGATGCAGTAGGTGATGCACTCGCCGTCGCCAGCCACGTCCATGAAACGCCTGGCGCCTTCGATCGCGGCCTCGCGCGAGTCGTACTGCAACATCGCGAAGCCGCCGACGAGTTCCTTCGATTCGGCATAGGGGCCGTCGATCACCTGCGCGACACCATCGGTGCGGCGCACGATCGCGCCGTGCTGGCGCAGCGGCAGGAAACCGCCGCCGCTAAGAAATTCGCCGCGCGCGATCGCCGCGCCGACGAAGCGGTCCATCTCTTCCTTCTGCGCGCCGGTCGGCGGACGCGCCGGATTGGTCTTGGGATCGGGTATGTAGATGCTGAAGTATTTCATGCTTGCTCTCCGTCGGGTTCAGTTGGGTTTGCGTTGGTCGATCTGCGCGCGCAGGCGTTCTTCCTGCTCGCGCAATTCGGGGGTGAATTCGGCGCCGAAGTCTTCGGCTTCGAAAATCTGGCGGATCTCGATCTCCGACTCGATGCCGTCGAACGGGTTCGGACAGCGCTTGACCCATTCGATCGCTTCCTCGAGCGATTTCACCTGCCAGATCCAGAAGCCGGCGATCAGTTCCTTGGTCTCGGCGAACGGGCCGTCGATGACGCTGCGCGACGCATTCTTGAAGCGCACGCGCGCGCCTTTCGAACTCGGCTGCAAGCCTTCGCCGGCAAGCATGATGCCGGCCTTGACCAACTCCTCGTTGAAGCGGCCCATGTCGGCCAGGAGTTTTTCGGATGGCATTACGCCCGCTTCGGATTGTTGGGTCGCGCGGACCAGCACAGCAAAGCGCATGAGGGTTCTCCTTGGATCGAGTTGTAGGACGATTCCGGGTTCAGGCGGCTGGCGCCGACGTGACCATCCACGACACGCCGAACTTGTCCACGAGCATGCCGAACGCGGGCGAGAAGAAGGTCTCGGTCAGCGGCTGGTGCACCTGGGCGCCGTCGCTCAACGCGGCGAAGGCCTTTTCGGTTTTGGCCTTGTCCGCGCAGGTCAGGGCGAGGCTGACGCCCTCGAACTTGGGCGCGCCCGAGCAAAATCCGTCGGAAATGCCGATCGTGGTATCGCCGATGCTCACGTCCGCGTGCAGCACTTTGTTCTCGTTGCCGGGCGCAGCCCTGCTTTCCTCGACATCATTGTTGCGGATCAGCAGATTGACCTGCGCCCCGAGTTGGCGCTTGTAGAACTCGATCGCCTCCTCGGCGCGGCCTTCGAAGGACAGATAGGGGCGTATGGACTGCGACATGGTTCTCTCCGGTGATGAAGCCTCGTTGCCGGCCTCTTGCTGGAATGACGAGCGGGAATCCAGCGAATCGACACGCCGGCGAAAAATATTTGCGCCCGGCCGCGGGGCCCGTTTTCCGGGGAGCGCAGTAGAATGGCGGGTACGCGGCCATTCCTGCCGCAGGCTCGGCTGGACCGCGATGTTGTTGACCTTACGCCTGATCTTTTTCGGCCTGTTTGCCTTCTTTGTGCTCTGCGTGCTGCTCGTGCACCTGCGCGGTCGCGTGCGCCTGCGCTTCGACCGCCAGCTCGCCGATCATTCGGCGCTGTTCGCGCCGTACAACCTGCTGATGTACGCGTTCTCGCGCGTGCCGGCACGGCCTATCCTCGATCGTGGCGGCTTCCCGCATCTCGATCCGTTGCGCGAGCAGTGGCAGACGATCCGCAGCGAAGCTTCCACGCTGTTCGACGAAGGCCATATCCGCGCCGCCGAGCAGCGCAACGACTTGTCGTTCGACAGCTTCTTCAAGCAGGGTTGGAAGCGGTTTTATCTCAAATGGTACGGTGAGCCGCTCGCAACCGCGCAGGCGCTGTGTCCCCAGACCGTCGCGCTGCTGCGTTCCATTCCCGAGGTCAAGGCGGCGATGTTCGCCCTGTTGCCGCCGGACAGTCGGCTGACGCCGCATCGTGATCCGTTCGCGGGTTCGCTGCGCTATCACCTCGGCCTGATCACGCCGAACTCGCGCGACTGCCGCATCTTCGTCGACGGCGACGAATACGCCTGGAGCGACGGCGGCGACATCGTGTTCGACGAAACCTTCGTGCATTGGGCAGAAAACAAGAGTGACGTCACGCGCGTGATCCTGTTTGCCGACGTCGAGCGCCCGCTGCGCACGCCGTGGATGCGCGCGATCAATCGGCGTGTCGGCGCGTTCATGGGCGCGATCACCGCTTCGCCGAACGATACGGCAAGCGAGAAGACCGGCGCCGTCAACCGTCTCTACGCACGCCTGCGCGGCGGCAACCAACGCGGCGTGACATTCCGCAAGCGCCATCCGCGGCTGTACCGCATCATCAAGTATCCAACGATTCTGGTTGCGCTATGGGTTTTGTTCATGGCGCCGTGGCCGTTGCTCTGACCTTTTTGACTACGGCGCGCGCGCCGGAGCATGTTTCACCTTCGCGTCGAAATAGTCCGCGATCAGGTGATAGACATGCTTCTTCATCGCCGGCGTCGACAGGCCGTGCTTGCCTCCGGGATAGGTCATCAGCTCGAACTGCACGCCGCGATCCTGCAGCGCGGCCATCAGCGCGGTCGAATTGGCGAACAGCACGTTGTCGTCGGCCATGCCGTGGACGAGCAGCAATGGCGATTTCATGCCATCGAGCCAGTGCAGCGTGCCTGACAGTTTGTAGCCTTCGGCATTGTGCTGCGGCGTATCGAGATAGCGCTCGGTATAGAACGTGTCGTACAACGCCCAGTCGGTGACCGGCGCGACGGCGACGCCTGCGGCGATCTCGTTCGAAGCCTTGGCCAGCATCATCGTCGTCATGTAACCGCCGTAGCTCCAGCCGAATACGCCGATGCGCGCGGGATCGACGTAGCTCTGCGACTTGAGCCAGTGGATGCCAGCGACCTGATCCTCGACTTCGACCTTGCCGAGCTGCTTGTAGATCGCGTCGCTGAACGCACGGCTGCGCCGCGCCATGCCGCGGTTGTCGAGCGTGAACACGACATAGCCCTGCTGCGCCATGTATTCGCAGAAGTAGTCGATCCAGCCGCGCGCGACCATCTGCGAATGCGGGCCGCCATAGTAGAAGTCGAACACTGGATAGCGCTTGTTCGGATCGAAGCCACGAGGCTTGTAGACGCGGTAATGGAGATCCTGGCTGTCGCTCGCCTTGATCGTGCCGAACTCGGGCATGATATGCGCATCGCGGTATGGCCAGTACGGATGCTGCGCATCGAGCTCGTTGCGCTCGATCCAGGCGACAAGGCTGCCGTCGATGGCCTTGCGCAGGCTCACCTGCGGCGGCGTCGACGGATCGGCAAACGTGTCGATGTAATACTCGGCGTTCCGCGTGAATTCGGCATGATGCTGGCCGTCGCCGCGGCTGACTCTACGCGGCGCATTCGCCGCCGTGCCGTCGAGCTTGAGCGCATAGACTTGGCGGTCGGGTACGAAGTCGCGGTTTGAATCGACGTAGGCGAGGCCGAGTTTCTCGTCGACGCCGAGCAGGCCATCGATGTTCCACTCGCCCGCGCTGATCGCGTGCTTGAGCGTGCCGTCGAGGCCGTAGAGATACAGGTGCTTCCAGCCGCTGCGCTCACTCGCCCAGACGAAGGCATCCTGCGACTTCAAGAAATGCAGGTCGTCATTGAGGTTGACCCAGGTTTTCGCTTCCTCGCTCAACAGCGTGCGCTGCTGCAGCGTCTTCGCCTCGACCAGGTTGAGATCGAGTCGCTGCTGGCTGCGCTGCATAAGCTGATAGCTCAGGCGCTTGCCGTCAGGCAGCCAGTCGACGCGCACGAGATAGATGTCTGGGTTGCTGCCGAGGTCGACGAAGCGCGGCTCGCCGCCGCCGGGCGAAACGAGGCCCAGTTTCACCTCGACATTGTTCTTGCCCGCCGCCGGATAGCGCTGCTCGATCGTGTCGGTGCGGTCGGCATAAACCTCGGTGCGCTTGACGACGGGCACCTTGGCTTCGTCGTAACGCTCGAACGCGATCGCGGAATCGTCCGGCGCCCACCAGTAGCCAGTGAAGCGCGACATTTCTTCCTGCGCGACGAATTCGGCTTCGCCGTTGTGCACCGTGCCGCCGCCATCCTGGGTGAGCTGGCGCGCCTTGCCGTCGCGCAGGTCGATTGCCCACAGGTTCTGGCCGTGGACATAGGCAACGTAGCGGCCGAGTGGCGAGATCTTTGGATCGATCGCCTCGCCCTGCGTGTCGAGCAGGCGCAGCGCCTTGTCGCCGTGGCCGGCAAGATCGTAAAGGTATAATTTGCCGCTTAGTGGAAAAAGCAGCTTTTTCCCGTCGGGCGACCACTGATAGTCGACGATGCCGCGGCGGCCGGCAATGCGCGCGCGTTCGCGCCGCGCCTTCTCCGCATCGGACAATTCGACCGCCTTCGGCTCGACCACGCTTGAATCGACGAGCAGGTGCGTCTGGTTCGAGTTGACGTTGTATTCCCACAGATCGTAGGCGTTCTGGTCGTCCTGCTTGGCGCGCAGGAAAGTCACACGCGTGCCGTCGGGCGAGGCCTTGAGCTTGACCGGCGTCGGCCCCGACAGGCTCGCGCCGTCGAAGATGCGTTCGATCGTCAATTGTCCTGCCTGCACGCCGCCCGCCATCACAGTCATTGCCACTCCCAAGAACCAGCCTCGCATCGTCATCTCCCCAAAACGGTCTTTGCGCCGATTTTCGCGGATAAAGCCGCGAAGTTTTTTTCACTTCCTGCTCTATCCGCGTCGAATCATGCCTTCTTTCAGGTGCCGAACAGGATCCTGCGTTCCTCTTCGCTCATCGGCGGCGCCGACTTGCGGAAATCGCGCAGCGTCTCGGCGCGCGCAGTCGCCGGCCGCGCCGCGATCGCGGCACGCCAGCGGCGCACTTCAACGTACGGCGCAAGATCGAACGGCGCCTTGTCGTAGGCGTCGATCCACGGCCAGCAGGCCATGTCGGCGATCGTGTATTCTTTTCCACAAATATACTCGCGTCCGGCGAGGCGACGATCGAGTACGCCGAGCAGGCGTCCGACCTCGCGCGCATAGCGCTCCTTGGCATACGCAATCGGCTCGGGCGCGTAGACGTGGAAATGACCATACTGGCCGGTCATCGGACCCAGGCCGGCCATCTGCCAGAACAGCCATTCCATGCATTCGACGCGACCGCGGACGTCCTGCGGCAGGAAACGACCGGCCTTCTCGGCGAGATACTGCAGGATCGCGCCCGATTCGAACACGCTGACAGCCGCGCCGCCGTCGACCGGCGCGTGGTCGATGATCGCCGGCATGCGGCCGTTTGGCGAAATCGCGAGGTAGTCGGGCTTGAACTGGTCGCCCTTGCCGATATCGACGTGCGTGACCTGGTACTCGAGACCGGCTTCCTCGAGAAACAACGGAATCTTGCGCCCGTTCGGCGTGGGCCAGTAGAACAATTCGATCATCGGGGATTCCTTCACATGGATTTTCGCTATTTCAACGCTTCATCGATCGCGCGTTGCGCGAGCGGCGCCATCACTGCGTAACCGGCGGCATTCGGATGCACGCCGTCGCTGCTCAGACCCGCGCGCATGCCGCCGTCGGTGTCGGCCATCGCGCTGTAGTAGTCGAGATACACGAGTTTCTCGCGTGCACAGTACGCCTTCAACCAGGCATTCACCTCGCGGATCGCCGGCACAGGCCGGATGCCGAGGCGCCACGGATACGCCTTCGCCGGCAGGATCGAGGCGAAAACGACGCGGATGTCGTTGCGGCGCGCGATCGCGGCCATTGCCGCATAGTTGTCCTCGATCATCTGCGGCGTCGCCGGCCCCGTGTTGCCGGCGATGTCGTTGGTGCCGGCGAGCACGACGACGACGTGCGGCTTCAGCGCGACCACGTCCTGGGCGAAACGCACGAGCATCTGCGGCGTGGTCTGGCCGCTGATGCCGCGGTTGACGTAAGGCTTGCCCGGAAAGAACTCGCCGTTATCCTCGCCGCGGCCCCAGAAGTCGGTGATCGAGTCGCCGAAGAACACCACGCGGTTTTTATCCAGCGCCGCTGCGGCGAGACGCGCATTGTCTTCGCGATAGCGCGACAGCTCCGGCCAGTCGGCGGAACGCTTGTCGTCCTGCACCAGCGCACTTGCGCGATGCAGCGCATCGAGCACGCGGTCGAGCGGCAGCGCCGCCGCGGTGCCGCGAAAGCCATGCACGGTATGCGCGCGGAACAACGAGTTGAGGATCGCTTCCTCGGTCGCCTCGGCCACGGCCTGGAACAGCGGCGTCATGTGCTCTGCGGCGACGCTGCGCGCAGGCTGCGTCGCCGCATCGGGCGAGCGCAGGTTTTCCTTTGCCGTGGAGAAGGCGATGACGTAATCGCCCGAACCGTTCGACATCACCGAGCCGGTGCGCGCAAGGCCAACGAGGGCACGGCGCGCGAGTCGCTGCAGCGCGGCCGCGTCGAGCGGCGCGTCGGTGGCGACGACGATCATGATGCTGCCGTCGCCCTTGGTTGGCGGTGCTGTCATCGTGCGCGCGTATTCTGCCGGATCCGGCAATTGTTTCCACACCGGCACGCCGGCGATCGTCAACTGGCCGCCGAAATTGCTCTGCACGAGCACGCCGACTGTATAGCTGCCATCCGTTTTCGACAGAACACGCGAACTCGTGCCGATGCCGCCCTTCCAACCGAACGCAACCGTGCCCGCACCGGCGCCGACGTCGCCTTCCTCGACCGCGCCGTGCGACAGCCGTGCCAACGCCTGCGCGACGAGCGCCGGCGTCTGCGGCCGCGCGCGGATGTCGCTGAGATATCCGTCGTTGGTTTCGCCGACGACCGGGTTGATCGAATACACTTTTTCCATGCCCGGCTGGCGCAGCAGATGATCGACCAGGGCATCGGCGACCTTCCACACGCCGAGCGTGCCGGTGAGCAGAATCGGCGTTTCCAGTTCTCCGAGTTCCTGCACCTGGGTGACGCCGAGGAGCTTGCCGAAGCCGTTGCCGATGACGATCGCCGCCGGCACACGCTGTTGGTAGAGATTGCCCGCATGCGGCACGATCGCGGTGATGCCGGTGTGGAAGCGCGTTCCCTCGGTCAGCGTTGCGTGACCGACGCCGACGCCGGCCACGTCGGTGATTGCATTGTCAGCACCCGGTGTCATCGTTCCGATGACGATGCCGGCGTCGCGCGTACGCGGCCGCGCTTCGTTCACCGTTGGTGCGGCCGTGGCGAGGTTCAGCAGACCTAAGGCGGCAAGGGCGACGACCAGCGCGCACCGAGTCCGTTTGTGAAACTGGCTGTTTGCGCAGGAGGAATTTCCGCGTTGCTCGTGCATGGGCCTTCGTTTGGTCGTGCCGCCGGATTCGGCACGGACGATGGTAGCGCAGGATGTCTATTTGCCGATGCAGAACGTCGAGAAGATCGCGCCAAGCAGGTCGTCGCTGGAATATTCGCCGGTGATTTCGCCCAATGCTTGTTGCGCACGGCGCAATTCCTCGGCGGCGAGTTCGCCCGCGCGTGCGAAGCGCAGCTGCGCATCGGCGCCTTGCAGATGATCGGCGACACGTTCCAATGCTTCGACATGACGGCGGCGCGCGCTGAAGGCGCCGTGCGATTCCTCGCCGCGTCCGCCGAGGCGCGCGAGTTCGGCGCGCAGCAGGTCGAGACCGGCACCGGTCTTGGCGGAGAGGTGGATTCGAACTTCCTTAGTGGCCTGATCAATCGCGTCGCTGCGGATTGGTGATCCACCGCTGATGTCGATCTTGTTGTGCACGATCACGCGTGTGGCCGAAGCGCTGCATTCGCGCAGCAGTTCGTGATCGGTACGGGTATGTTCGTCGTCGGTGACGAGGACCGCGACGTCGGCGCGCGCGAGTTCCGCACGCGCGCGGCGGATGCCTTCGGCTTCGACGACGTCGTCGGATTCGCGCAGGCCGGCGGTATCGACCAAAGTCAGACCGATGCCGTCGAGATGCACACTTTCGCGCAGCACGTCGCGCGTCGTGCCGGCAACCGGCGTGACGATGGCGCGTTCGCTCTGCGCAAGCGCGTTGAGCAGGCTCGACTTGCCGGCGTTCGGCCGGCCGACGATGACGACGTGCAAGCCGTCGCGCAGGACGACACCGCGACGCGCCGCCTGCAACAGATCGGCAGTTGCGGCCTGCAACGCGACAAGTTGTTCGGTCAGTTGCGGCGCCGAAAGAAAGTCGATTTCTTCCTCGGGAAAATCGAGCGCGGCCTCGAGCCACGCGCGCAGGCGCACGAGCGCTTCGAACAGTACCTGCACGGCACGCGAAAAATCGCCTTCGAGGCTGCGCATCGCCGCGCGCGCGGCCGATTCCGAACCGCTCGCGATCAGGTCGGCGACCGCTTCGGCCTGGGCGAGATCGAGTTTGCCGTTGAGATAGGCACGCTCGGAAAACTCGCCGGGTCGCGCGAGGCGGGCGCCAAGCGTGATCGCTTGGCGCAGGATCAAATCGAGGACCACGGGGCTGCCGTGTGCCTGCAGTTCAAGCACATCCTCGCCGGTGTAGGAGTTCGGCGCGGCGAAGTAGAGCGCGAGGCCGCGGTCGAGCACTTCGCCTTCCGCGTCGCGGATCGTGGCAAAGTGTACTTTGCGCGCTTGTGGATTTTTTCCGATCAGCGCCCGCGCGATCTCGCGGCTGCGCGAGCCGCTGATGCGCACGATGCCTACGCCACCCGCGCCAGCAGCGGTGGCGATCGCCGCGATCGTGTCGGTCGCGTCCACTTCGCCGGCGCGGACGCGCGTCATCTCACGCCTTGGCGGGCGCCGTCGCCGACGCGCCGACGCGCTTGGTGATGATCCACTGCTGCAGCAGCGACAGCCAGCCGTTGACGGTCCAGTACAGGGTCAGGCCGGCCGGCGCGAACGCGAACATCACGGCGAAGATCAGCGGCATGAACTTCATCATGCGCTGCTGCATCGGGTCCATGCCGGGCGAAGCCGGCGAAAGCCATTGCGTGGCGAGCATGGCGACGCCGTTCAGGATCGGCAGGATGAACAGCGGGTCGGGTGCCGACAGGTTCTGGATCCAGCCGAAGAACGGCGCCTGGCGCAGCTCGACGCTTTCCTGCAGCACCCAGAGCAGGGCGAAGAAGATCGGCATCTGGATAAGGATCGGCAGGCAGCCGCCGAGCGGGTTGATCTTTTCCTTCTTGTACAGCTCCATCGTCGCGGCGTTGAGCTTCTGCTTGTCGTCGCCGTAGCGCTCTTTGAGCGCTTCGAGGCGCGGCTGGAACTGCTTCATCTTCGCCATCGAGCGGTACTGCGCTTCGGACGGCTTGTACAGCGCGAGCTTGAGCAGCAGCACGAGCAGGATGATCGCGACGCCCCAGTTGCCGGTGAGCTTGTGCAGCTGGACGAGGACCCAATGCATCGGCTGGGCGATGAAGGTGAGGATGCCGTAGTCGGCGGTCAGTTCGAGACCGGGAGCAACGTTGGCCAGATCGCTCTGCAGCTTCGGACCGACATAGAGACGCGTGGCAAATGTGCCGGTCGCGTTCGGCGCGACGGTGAGCGCGGGCGACAACGCGCGGATCAGATAGTGGTCCTGCAGCACGCTGGTCGAATACTGGTCGGCCTCGCCGGCAGTCGGAATGAAGGCAGCAAAAAAGTAATGCTGCAGCAACGCGACCCAGCCTCCGCTCACTTCGGTATTGTTGAGCGGCGATTCGGAGAACTTCGCGAATGCGAGCTTGTTGAACTTGCCCTGTGCGTACCACGCGGCACCGACGAAGGCGTAGGCTTCCGAGTTGTAGACCGAGAACAGGCCGCCGCTCTGCGCCGGCGGCGCGGTGCGTTGCAGCTGGCGGTATTCATTGCCGGTCCACGCCGCGGTGCCCGTGTTCGCGACTTCCTCGCGCGTCTCGATCAGATAGCTGCCGCGCGTGAAGACGTAGACCTTGCGCACGCTGATGCCCGACGCGTCGTTCCACGTCAGCGGCACTTCGATCTTGTCGGTTCCCGTCGCCAGCTCGTAGCTCGTCTTCTCGGCGTTGAACGGCGTCTTGTGGCTCGGTGCGACGCCGCTGCTGCTGACCAGACCGGTCTGGGCGACGAAGAAATGCGCAGTGCCGTCGTCGAGCAGGCGCACCGGCTTGGTCTTGTCCTTGGGATCAATCGGGTAGGCGAGCAGGTCGGCGCGCACGAGGCTGCCGCCGAGCGTGCTGATCTCCACATGCAATACGTCGGTCGCCACGCTGATCGTCTGCGCAGCAGGTTCCTTGCCTGCGTCAGCGGCGGTCGGCACGGCCGTCGCATTCGCTGCCGTCGCGGCGGCGGGAACGTCATTGCCGGAGTTCGCTGTCGGCGGTGTTGCGTTGCTGCCGGCGGCAGCGGCCGGAGTCGGCACCGCAGGTTTCGCGCCGTAGTCCTGCTCCCAGGCGGAGTAGAGCATGTAGCTGATGGCGAGCAGGGCGAGCAGCAGAAACGAGCGGGTGCTGGACATGGATGACTCGGAGGAAAAAGGGACGCGCGTGGCAGCGATGCGGCCGCAACTGCGGCGATTCAAGGCGCGATGATTCGAGATACGCCGATCAAACGCGGTCGCGCATTGTGCCGGGAGCCTCGACCGCGTTCAACAATTCCGGTGTGGGCGAAGCTTCGGTGGCGCGCGCGGATTCGTCCGCGATGCGTGCGGTGAGCTTGCGCCAGAGCTGTTCGAGCTCCGCGCGCAAAACGATATTGTCGAGCTGCGCCGTCGAGCTGCGCGCGATCACGAGCACGTCGCAGGCCGGCAGGCCGGGGCGATGCAGACGGAAACTTTCGCGGATCTGCCGGCGAATGCGGTTGCGCACGACGGCGAGCCTGGAGACGCGGCGCGACACGGCCATGCCGAGGCGCGCGGTTGCGCCTGCATTGAGCCGGTATTCGCACTGGAAGTGCTTCAGGGAGATGCGCTTGCTCGAACCACGCAGCGCGCTGAAGTCGGCGGGCCGCAGCAGACGTGCGGCGCGCGGGAAGGCAAGGCTTGGCGATGAATCGCTCATCGCGCAGGATGAAGCCGGGTTCGCGCGGGGCGAACCGCGACTACGGGATCAGGCGCTTGCGACCCTTGGCGCGACGCGCATTGAGCACGGCGCGACCGCCGCGTGTCTTCATGCGCGCACGGAAACCGTGGGTGCGGGCGTGCTTGAGATTGCCGGGTTGGAAAGTACGCTTGGTGGCCATGGCGCGATTGAACTGTCAGAGACAAAGAAGCGGGATTTTAACGATTCGCGGTCGGCAGCGTCAAGTCGCCCGGGTTTGGCGTCCTGCGGCGCGCGAGCGTAGACTTCCTCGACCCGCGCAAGACTCCTCCTCGAAACCCCAATCCGCACAGCCCGGATCCGTGCGGATGCCCTCCGTGGAATTCCCCCAGCATGACTGACCTGTGGCGCCGCTGCCTCGAACGCCTCGAAACTGAATTCAGCGTCGAAGACCTGCATACGTGGCTCGCTCCGTTGCAGGCCACCCAGGACGATGATGGCTTGCGCGTGCTCGCACCGAACGCCTACACGCTTGAAGTGGTGCGCGAGCGCTTCCAGCCGCGCATCGAGGCGGTGCTCAATCATCTGCACGGCACGCAGGTGAAGCTGCGCTTCGACGTCGGCTCGGTGAACAAACCGGTCGCCGCGCGCAAGCCGGCGCACAACGGCACGGCGGCGCGATCAGGCAAAAGCATGGCCGAAGCGGATTCGTTCGAGTCGAATCTCGATCCGTACTACACCTTCGAATTGTTCGTCGAGGGCAAGTCGAATCAGCTCGGCAAGGCCGCGGCGATGCAGGTCGCGAACAATCCGGGCCGCGCCTACAACCCGCTGCTGCTCTACGGCGGCACCGGCCTCGGCAAGACGCACCTGATGCACGCGGCCGGCAACCTGATGCGCACGCTCAACCCGGCGACCAAAGTGATGTACCTGCGCTCGGAACAATTCGTCACCGAGATGATCCAGGCACTGCGCACCAAGAGCATGGACGATTTCAAGCGCCGTTTCCGCGCGGTCGATGCGCTGCTGATCGATGACATCCAGTTCTTTGCCGGCAAGGACACGACCCAGGAGGAGTTCTTCCACACGTTCAACGCGCTGGTCGAGAGCAAGCAGCAGCTCATCATGACTTGCGATCGCTATCCGAAGGAGGTCGACAACCTCGAGCCGCGGTTGAAGTCGCGTCTTGGCTGGGGCCTCAGCGTCGCGATCGAACCGCCCGACTTCGAAACGCGCGCGGCGATCGTGCTGGCCAAGGCGCAGGCCAAGGGCGTGGAGCTGCCGATCGAGGTCGCGCAACTCATGGCCAAACGCATGCGCTCGAACGTGCGCGATCTCGAAGGCGCGCTCAATACGCTCGTCGCGCGCGCAAACTTCCTCGGCAGCACGATCAACACCGAGTTTGCGCTGGAAACGCTGCGCGATCTTTTGACCGTGCACGCGCAGGCGATCACGATCTCGAACATCCAGAAGACCGTTGCCGACTACTACCAGCTGCGCCTGTCCGATCTCTTGTCGATGAACCGCAGCCGTTCGCTGGCAAGGCCGCGTCAGCTCGCCATGGCATTGGCAAAGGAGCTAACCGAACACAGCCTGCCCGAGATCGGACGCGCCTTCGGCGGGCGCGATCACACCACGGTGATGCACGCCTGCCGCACGATCCGCGACCTGCGCGCGACCGACGGAAAATTACGCCAGGATTGGGAAAAACTGCTTCGTGTGCTGACGGAATAGGATATCCTGTGGATAGTTTGTGCCGGATTCCCGCAGCCGAACTTATCCACAGAAAAAGCACAACGGCAGCGGCCAGATATCCCGATATTGGAAATTTCGCAAATAATTGATTTAATTGGTCTTTTAGTGCTTTTTTGCACTATGCACAGGACCAACCGCTACTAGCTTATTCGTTTTTTACAAACAGCCCAGAAGCAGTGACTCCGAAGGACTGACGACCTATGCGGTTTTCCATTCAGCGCGAAGTGCTCCTCAAACCCTTGCAGCAAGTCGTTGGCGTCGTCGAACGGCGGCAGACGCTGCCGGTCCTAGCCAACCTTCTCGTCGTGGCGACACCACAGCAGGTGAGCTTCACCGGCACCGATCTCGAAGTCGAAATGGTGGCGACGACTGCGGCCGACCAGATCGAAGCGGGCGAGATCACGATCCCGGCACGCAAATTGTTCGACATCTGCCGCGCGCTGCCGGATGGCAGCAAGATCGAATTCAAGCTCAACGGCGATCGTGTCGAGGTCAAGTCGGGACGCAGCCGTTTCACCCTGGCGACCTTGCCGGCCAGTGAGTTTCCGGTGATCGAGAACATCGACCTGGTCGAGCGCGTGAGTCTGCCCGAGGCGACGTTGAAGGGCCTGATGGACCGTACCGCGTTCGCGATGGCGCAGCAGGATGTGCGCTATTACCTCAACGGTTTGCTGCTCGACTTGCGCGAACACGCGTTGCGCAGTGTGGCGACCGACGGCCATCGTCTGGCCGTGGTCGAAACGGATCTGGCGGCCGGCGTGGCTGCACAGCGTCAGATACTGATCCCGCGCAAGGGTGTGCTCGAACTGCAGGGCCTGTTCGAAGCCGGCGACGGCATGGTCGAACTCGAATTCGGCCGCGCCCACCTGCGTGTGAAGCGCGGTGACGTCACCTTCACCTCGAAGCTGATCGATGGCCGCTTCCCGGACTACGAGGCAGTCGTGCCGATTGGTGCCGACAAGGAAGTGCGCGTCGCGCGCGAGGCGTTGCGCGGGGCGCTGCAGCGCGCGGCGATCCTGTCGAACGAGAAGTATCGCGGGGTCAAGCTTGAGGTCAGCCCGAACAAACTGCGCATCATCGCGCACAATCCCGAGCAGGAAGAGGCGGTCGAGGAAATCGAGGCCAGGACGGGCGTCGCCGAACTCGGCGTCGGCTTCAACGTCAACTATCTGCTCGACGCCCTCAACGCACTCGGCGGCGAGGACGTGCTGATGTGCCTGCGCGACGGCAATTCGAGCTGTCTGCTGCGCGCGCCGGACAGCGAGCAGGCGCGGCACGTCATCATGCCGCTGCGCCTCTGATTCCGTTTGCTGAAGGATTCACGCATCGACCAACGCGCGGCAGAGATGCCGCGCGTTTGTTTTTCGCGCGTCTCGCGCGAAAAAATCAAATCGCCCGCGCGCCTCGCGCGAAAGCAATCAAACCGTCCGCTTCAGCGCGATGGTTCGCGTGGTAAATGATTCGACCCCATGCACCTGACTGAACTGCACATCCAGAATTTGCGGAATATCGAGGCAGAGCAACTCGTTCTCGCTCCCGGGCTCAATCTGTTCGTTGGTCCGAACGGGGCAGGCAAGACCAGTGTCCTCGAAGCGGCGTACTTGCTGTCGCATGGCGGCAGTTTTCGCACCCACCAAGCCGAGCATCTGCAACGGCGCGGCGCCGAACCATTGGCTTTGTTTGCGCAGGTCCGGACGGATTCGCTGACGCGCCGGTTGGGCTTGCTGCGACAGGGCGGGCGCTGGACGGCGAAACTCGATGGTGACGCCTCGGCGAAACTCACCGATTTGTTCGCCGCCTGTGCGGTGGTCTGCTTCGAACCCGGCAGTCACGCGCTGATTTCAGGCTCTGCGGATGGACGCCGCGGTTTCCTCGACTGGGGCGTGTTCCACGTGGAACCGGATTTCGCTCCGCGCATGCGTCGCTATCGGCGCGCGCTGCGTCAGCGCAATGCCTTGTTGAAACAGGCGGCCGGCGACGACGAACTATTAATCTGGGATGAGGAGTTGTCGCAAGCCGCCGAACCGCTGGCGACTGCACGTGAGGCCTATATGGCCCGCTTCGAGCGGGAACTGATCCCGCTGCTCGACGGCTATCTGCCCGAACTGGGCGGGGCGAGCCTGCGTTTTCGTCCGGGATGGAATCGCACGACGCCACTGGGTGAGGCGTTGAAGGAGGCGAGGTCGCGCGACCGGGCGCTTGGCCACACCACGCGTGGTTTGCATCGCGCGGACTGGAATCTGGGGTTCGCCAAGGCGCCCAGTCACGAGCAGTTGTCACGTGGCCAGGAAAAACTCTGCGCCATCGCCTGCGTGCTGGCCCAAGTATCAGTCTATCGATCGGTGCGCGGGGAGGATCCCGTCATCGCGTTCGACGATCTTTGTTCCGAACTCGACGCCACCCACCAGGCTGCTGCCTTGGCCGCGCTGATCGAAAGCGGGGCACAGATCCTGTTGACCGGCACCGAAATCCCGTCGGCTTTGTTTGAGCGCTTTCCCGCTCAGCGCATGTTCCACGTGGAACAAGGCCGGATGCGCGAAGTGCTATAATCGCGCGATTATTTCAGGGCTTTCGCCGTGCTGCGGTCGCAGTGGCGGGCGAGGGTTCCAGCCCGATATCAGCCGAGCAGCGGATGACCGACGAGACCAAGAACAACCAGTACGACTCCAGCAACATCAAGGTGCTTGAAGGCCTCGAGGCGGTGCGCAAACGCCCGGGCATGTACATCGGCAACGTCAACGACGGTTCCGGCCTGCACCACATGGTGTTCGAGGTGGTGGACAATTCGGTCGACGAGGCGCTGGCTGGCCACGCCGATGCCGTGCTGGTGAAAATCCACGCGGATGGCTCGGTTTCAGTTTCGGACAACGGCCGCGGCATTCCCGTGGGCCGGCATGCGACGGAAAGCGAAAAGCAGGGACGCGATGTTTCTGCCGCCGAAGTGGTCATGACCGTGCTGCACGCCGGTGGCAAGTTCGACGACAACAGCTACAAGGTTTCCGGCGGCCTGCACGGCGTCGGCGTGTCGGTCGTCAACGCGCTGTCGGAGAAGTTGCTGCTCGATATCTGGCGCGACGG
>NZ_DASVOK010000190.1:0-1732 GCF_036383415.1 Rudaea sp.
CTTGCAGGCATTGTCGACCAGGTTGCCGACCATTTCTTCCAAATCCTGCCGCTCGCCGCGGAAGCGCGTGTCGCGCGGCATCTCGATGTCGATCGCGATGCCACGGTCGCGATGGATCTTCTCCATCGAGCGCGCCAGCGCGGTGACGACCGGCGCCACGTCGGTGACGCTGCCGACCACGGTGGCGCGCGCTGCGATCCGCGCGCGCTCGAGATGGCGCTGCACCTGATCGCGCATCACGTTGGCCTGCTCGCGCACCTTCACCGCCAGCGCGTCGTCTCCACGCGCGTTCGCCTCGTTCATGATGACCGAGAGCGGCGTCTTCAGCGCATGCGCGAGATTGCCCACGTGCGTGCGCGCGCGCTCGACGATCTCGCGGTTGGCGTCGATCAGCGCGTTGGTCTCGCGCGCGAGCGGCGCGATCTCGACCGGGAAATTGCCCCGCAGCCGCTCGGCCGAGCCCGAGCGGATCGCCGCGAGGCCGGCCGAGATGCGCTTCAGCGGCGCGAGGCCGAAGCGCACCTGGAACATGGTGGTGAGCAGCAGCACCACCGCGAGCACGCCGAACGTCACCGAGATCGCGCGGTCGAAGCCTTGCGTCTCGTCGTCGATCTCGAGCGCGTCGCCCGCGACCGCGACCAGATAGCGCCCGTCATCACCGAGATCGACCGTGCGCTCGACCAGCCGCAAACGCTGGTCCTCGGGGCCCGGCACGTAGCGCTTGCGCGTGCCGTCCGGAGCGGTCGGCACGTGCAGGTCCTCGAGATGCGGCAGCCCCCCGTCCCAGAGCGAGCGCGAGGAGCGCACCTCGGGCTTCGGCGCCGACAGCTTGGTCACCTGCCAGTACCAGCCGGACAGCGGCAATTCGAACAGCGGCTCGCCGAGCGACTGCGCGACCTTCTCGCCCTCTTCCGGCGCCGCGACGTCGGCCACCAGCGTGCGGAGATAAACGCCGAGCCGGCGGTCGAACGAGCGCTCGACGCCGTCGCGATAGAGCGACGAGAGAACGACGCCGGTCACAACCAGGATGAGGACCGTCACCGCGGTGGCGGAGACGAACAGGCGCAGCGCGAGCGAATTAACCCGCATCGGGCATCACGGGTTCGGCGGCGTCAGCAGGTAGCCTAGCCCGCGCACGGTCTGGATCACGTCGACGCCGAGCTTCTTGCGGATGCGGCCGACGAACACCTCGATGGTGTTGCTGTCGCGGTCGAAGTCCTGGTCGTACAAATGCTCGACCAGTTCGGTGCGCGAGACCACGCGGCCGGTGTGATGCATCAGGTAGGAGAGCAGCCGGTATTCGTGGCTGGTCAGCTTGACCGGATTGCCGTCGACGCTGACGCGGCCGGTGCGCGAGTCGAGCCGCACCGGGCCGCAGACGAATTCGCTCTTGGCGTGGCCGACCGAGCGGCGCAGCAGCGCGCGCACGCGCGCCAGCACTTCTTCGAGGTGAAACGGCTTGGCGACATAATCGTCGGCGCCGGCATCGAAGCCCTGCACCTTGTCGCTCCAGCGGTCGCGCGCAGTCAGGATCAGCACCGGCATGGATCGGCCATTGCGGCGCCACGCCTCCAGCACCGAGATGCCATCCATCTTGGGCAGGCCGATGTCGAGGATGACCGCGTCGTAGGGCTCGGTCTCGCCGAGGTAATGGCCCTCCTCGCCGTCGAAGGCGCGGTCGACCACGTAGCCGGCGTCGGTCAGCGCGGTCGCGAGCTGTCGGTTCAGGTCG
>NZ_DASVOK010000191.1:0-2023 GCF_036383415.1 Rudaea sp.
AACGGCGACTACACCAAGCAGCCGCGCGGCCTCGCCGATGCGCTGCACATCCTCATGATCATGGGCTCGGTGCCGCTGCAGTGGCAGAAGGATTACCCGACGCGCGACGCGGCCGACAAGTATCTCGAGGATCGCATCGCCACATTGATGAAGGACGACGACGCCAACGACTGCCTCTATCAGGTCGATGCCTCGCGCAACTACAACCCGCAGCCGAAACTCGCCGCGATCAAGGCGCCGCTGCTCGCGGTGAACTCCGCCGACGACCAGATCAACCCGCCCGAGCTCGGCATCCTCGAACGTGAGATCAAGAACGTGGCTCATGGGCGCGCCGTGGTCATTCCGATCAGCGACGCCACGCGTGGCCACAGCTCGCACACATGGGCGGTGCTGTGGAAGGACCATCTAGTCGAACTGCTGGCCGAGTCGCACCCGACCCACTGAGTTGCGATCCGAGCGCGCCTATTCGTCCGCGCCCGGATCAAGTCCCGGGAAGAGCACTTCGATGTAGCCGAACTTGGAAAAGTCGGTGATTCGCGAAGGATAGAGCCGGCCGATCAGATGATCGCATTCGTGCTGCACGACGCGCGCGTGGAAGCCTTCGGCCTCGCGCTCGATCTTCATGCCCTGCGGATCGAAGCCGGTGTAGCGGATCAGCGAGTAGCGCTCGACCGCGCCGCGCAAGCCGGGCACGGAAAGGCAGCCTTCCCAGCCCTCCTCCTTGTCCTGCGACAGCGGCGTGATCTCGGGATTGATCAGGATCGTGCGCGGCACCGCGGGTGCATCGGGGTAGCGCTCGCTGCGCTCGAAACCGAAGATGACGAGCTGCAGGTCGACGCCGATCTGCGGTGCGGCGAGGCCGACGCCGCCCGCGGCCTGCATCGTCTCGAACATGTCGGCGATCAGCGCGTGCAGCTCCGGTGTATCGAAGGCTTCGACCGGCTTGGCGACACGCAGCAGACGCGAATCACCCATCTTGAGGATTTCGTGGATCACGGCTTGCCTCTTCAATGCATGAGCGCTCTCGCTCGTCGGCAATCCTAACCCCGAACACGTTTGTTCTGCGTTACATCGTACATGGCCGCCATCGCTGTCGATATCCCACTGAATACGGTCGCGCACTCCGCGACTGCCGCGCGCGTACGATTTGTCGTACCCTGCGCGGCAATGGGGACCGGGAAAACCGACGAGGAATTGATGCTCGCCTACGCGCAGGGCGACGCGCTCGCGTTCGATGCGCTGTATGCGCGCACGCGGGGCATGCTCTATCGCTTCATCCTGCGCAGCCTGCCCGACCGCGCGGTCGCCGACGAGCTGTTCCAGGACACCTGGAGCCGGGCGATTCAGGCGCGCTCGCGCTACCGAGTCGAGGCGAAATTCAGCACCTGGCTGCTGCAGATCGCGCACAATCTCGTCATCGATCACCAGCGCCGCCTGCGCCCGCAAGCCGATGCGGACGAGAGCGAACATGTGCTCGGCCTGCTCGACGTGCCCGAGCACGAACGGCCCGAGGAAGTGCTCAGCGATTTCGAGCAACGCCGGCGCCTGCAGCTTGCGCTCGAAGCATTGCCGGACGAGCAGCGTGTCACCTTCCTCCTGCGCATGGAATCGAATCTCGGCCTGGAGGAAATCGCACAGGTGACCGGAACAGGCCACGAGACGGTGAAGTCGCGCCTGCGCTACGCATTCGCCAAAATACGCGAGAGGTTGGCCGAATGAGCGACATCAAGAAACCCTCGCAGACGGGAGCGAACGAACACGGCTTCGATGCCGAGTTCGATGCGTTCCTGCGCGAGGACGATTCGCGCCTGGCCGCACTGTATCGCAAGCTGCCGCATCCCGAGCCCGACGCCGCGCTCGACGCGCGCGTGCGCGCACAGGCACGCCGCGCATTGAACGAAGGCGCGGAGGCGGCACTGGCT
The DNA here is from genome assembly GCF_036383415.1 of Rudaea sp. Lineage (GTDB taxonomy): Bacteria > Pseudomonadota > Gammaproteobacteria > Xanthomonadales > Rhodanobacteraceae > Rudaea. Next base: position 1,923 of record NZ_DASVOK010000191.1, read on the forward strand.
AGGCCGCGCGCACGCCGCTGGCTTCCCGCGTTCGGCGCCGCGGCAACGCTTGTGCTCGCCGCGGGGCTGGTGTGGCGGGTGATGCCACCCGCTTCACCGAC
>NZ_DASVOK010000192.1:0-16738 GCF_036383415.1 Rudaea sp.
ATTTTCCGAGCCAACCCGAAGTCGAGGCAGCACCAACCATGCTGGACCGAAACCGTCAGCCGCGTCGGATGAACGAAAATTCATACGCTGCAGTGCAACGTGGAATTTGTTAAAATATCGCTATTGCACCATTTTGCAGCGTCAACCCGGCCTTGATCCGCACGACCGCCCGCCTGCTCTTCGCCTTCGTCCTCGCCTTCACCGTCGGCGCAAGCGTCGGCGTGGCCAGCCTCGGCACGCATCAGCCCGACGCGTCGGCACCGGCCAAGGCAACCGTCGAAAACGACGACAATGCCGACCAGGCCATTGTCTGGCCGGCCAACGTCGGCTCACCCGAGCAGGTGCTGTACGCGCAGCCGCAGCGCATGCAGGACGCGATCGACAAGCTCGCGCCGCGCGTGCCGGGCAAAGCCAACCTCTACCTGATTTCCTTCGCCGGCGACGGCGAGGAGAACGTGTTCCGCAACGAAGTCGAATACGCCGAGAAACTTTTTTCCGAGCGCTTCGACGCCAAGGGCCACGTGCTGACCCTGATCAACAATCCGGGCACGCTCGACCGCCGTCCGATCGCAAGCCTGTCCAATCTCGAACTCGCGATCGATGCGCTCGGCAAGAAGCTCGATCCGAATGAAGACGTGCTGATGGTGTTCATCACCACGCATGGTTCACGCGCGCATGAGCTGTACGTCAGCCTGGATCCGCTGCCGCTCGACCAGATCGTGCCCGAAGACCTGGCCGACGTATTTTCCGAATCGCCGATCAAGCAGCGCGTGTTCGTGATCTCGGCCTGCTACGCGGGCGGCTTCATCGATGCGCTCAAGGGCGACAACACGATGGTCATCACCGCGGCGCGCGGCGACCGGGCCTCGTTCGGCTGCGGCACGAGCTCCGACATCACCGATTTCGGCCGCGCCTTCTTCGTCGACGCGCTCAACCGCACCGCCTCGTTCACCGACGCGTTCGCCGACGCGAAGAAGGAGATCGACGCGTGGGAGACGCGCGACGAGCAGACCCATTCGCTGCCGCAGATCGCAACCACGCCCGCGATCGAAGCCGCGCTGAAGAAATGGCGCGACGGATTCAAGCCGGGAGCGGCGGTGCCGTTCCGCGTTCCGGCGCGCGAACACATCGTGCCGTTCAAGCCGCGCACCGACAAGCCTGCCGCCGAAGCGCGCTGAGTCTACGCCGCGCGCGCAATGACGCGGGCCAGCATCACAGCCCTTATCCGCCAGTCAGCGTCTTGAGATAGCGATAATAGAACTCGGCGGAATCGTCGAACGACTTCACGCGCAAACGCTCGTCGCGCCCGTGCATACGCACACCGTCACGATCGATCAACGCGCCGTTGACGCCGTAGCTCGGGATGCCCGCCGCCATCGTGTAGACGCTGTCGGATGCGCCGGTTTCCATTTCGGGCACAATCGCGATGCCTGGCCAGAATTGATCGGCGATCTTCCTCAACGCATCGAACACGTCCTTGCGCGGTGGCGGCGGCGTCAGTGCCTTGCGTTCCGACGCCTTGTCGAGCTTGGCGCCGGTACCGGGTTCGATGGCGCGGACCGTGATCTTCGGCTCAGCCAGAATCCTGACGATATCCTGGCGCACTTCCTCGGGTGAGTGACCCGGCAAAATTCGGCAATTGATGTTCGCCGCAGCACGCTGCGGCAGCGCATTCGGCGCATGGCCGCCATCGAGCATCGTCGCAACGCAGGTCGTGTGCAGCGTCGAGTTGTAGCGCGCATCGGCACTGAGGCGCGCGATCGCGTCCGCATTGGGTGGCGTCGCAAGTACCGCCTTGATGTCGTTCACGCGCTGGCCATCCTCGACCTTCGCCATCTGTTCGAGCCATGCGCGCGTGACCGGATTGAGTTCGAACGGGAACGGCGTGCGCTGCAGGCGCGCCAGCGCATTGGCCAGCTCGTAGATCGGGTTGTCCGCACGTGGCTGCGAGCTGTGACCACCGGGTCCGGTCACGCTGGCTTCGTAGTCGGAATAGAGCTTCTCGGTCGCCTCCACGGACATATTGACCGCCTTCCCGGCATCGGCATCGACCCCGCCGGAATCGGGATTGAGCGCGAACTCCGCATCGACGAGATCACGATGATTCTTCAGCAGCCAGTCGACGCCGTTGTCGGTGCCGCCCTCCTCGTCCGCGGTCAGCGCGAGGATGATGTCGCGGTCAGGGACGAAACCTTCCTTCTTCATGCGCAGCAGTGCGGCGACTGCGACTGCGTCGGAATTCTTCATGTCCTGCGTGCCGCGGCCATAGAAATAGCCGTCCTTCTCGGTGAACTTGAACGGATCCATCGTCCAGTCCTCGCGCTTGGCTTCGACCACGTCGAGATGACCGATGATCAGCACCGGCTTGTGCTTGCCGCTGCCGTGCAGGCGCGCGACGAGGTTGCCGCGCTTCGGATTCGCGCCGACCAGTAGCTGCGCATCCTTGGCCGCGAAACCCGCGTCGAGAAAGCGCTTCTGCATCGCCTTGGCCGCATCGGTCGTGCTTCCAACCGAATCGGTCGTGTTGATCTCGATCAGTTGCTTGAAGATTTCGCGCGCGAGCGGATCGGGCGGCATCGCCGCATATGCTGCATTGATTGCGAATGCAATGGACAGGGCGAGCAGGGTTTTCGGCATAGCGGCTTTCACGGCGGTGGAAAGTCTGCATCATGCCATAGCATCGTAGGGGTTCGATTCATCGAACCCGGCTCTGCGACGAAAATCCTGAAAAGCCGGGCGCAATGAATTGCACCCCTACTTGTGCCGCACGCGCAGCTCCTCGACCACGTCGGCGAATTCGATGCCGCGCGCGCGCAGCAGCACGAGCAGATGGAAGATCAGGTCGGCCGACTCGCTGCGCAACGCGGCCTCGTCCTGCGCGACCGCGGCTAGCGCCGTCTCGACACCCTCCTCGCCGACCTTCTGCGCGATGCGGCGCACGCCGCCTTCGAACAGCTTGGTCGTATAGCTGCCGGCAGGTCGTTCGCGCTCGCGTTGCGCGATGAGCGCGTCGAGTTCGGCCAGGAACGCGAGCGGCGGTTCCGAGCCGTCGCCGAAGCAGCTTTGCGTGCCCTTGTGGCAGGTCGGGCCGATCGGCTCGGCCTCGATCAGGATTGTGTCGTTGTCGCAGTCGCCGCGCAGCGACTTCAACAACAGAAAGTGGCCTGAGGTCTCGCCCTTGGTCCACAGGCGTTGCTTGCTGCGACTGTAGAACGTCACCTTTCCGGTCTGCCGCGTCTGCGCGAGCGCCTGGGCATTCATGTAGCCGAGCATCAGCACGCTGCCGCTGCGCCAATCCTGCACGACGGCGGGCAGCAGCCCGTCGCCTTTCGCCCAGTCGAGTTGGTTTTGATCCAGATCACTCATGGCCGCACCGGAATGTCTTCATCGCGCAGGAACGCCTTCAGTCGCGGAATCGCGATCGCGCCCGAGTGGAACACGCTCGCGGCGAGTGCGCCATCGACGTCGGCATCACGGAACACGTCGCGGAAATGCTCGACCGCGCCGGCGCCGCCCGAGGCGATCAGCGGCACGTTGCAGATCGCGCGCGCAGTGCGCAGTTGTTCGATGTCGTAGCCTTGGCGCACGCCGTCCGAGCCCATGCAATTGAGCACTATTTCACCTGCTCCACGGCGCTGGGTTTCTTCGATCCAGGATAAAGTGAGGCGCGCAAGCGCGCGGGTTTTCGTGGGATCGCCTGTGTACTGGCGTACGCGCCATTCGCCGTCGTCGTCGCGCAGCGAATCGACGCCGACGACGACGCACTGCACGCCGAATGCCTCAGCCAGCTCGTCGACCAACTCGGGCCGCTCGAGTGCAGGCGAATTGACCGAAATCTTGTCCGCACCCGCATGCAACACCGCGCGTGCATCATCGACACTGCGGATGCCCCCGGCGACACAGAACGGAATGTCGATCACGCGCGCCACACGCGCAACCCAGTCGCGATCGACCGAACGGCCTTGCGGGCTCGCGGTGATGTCGTAGAACACGAGTTCGTCCGCGCCCTCGTCGCGATAACGCTGAGCGAAATCGACGATGTCGCCCATCTCGACATGGTCGCGGAAACGCACGCCCTTGACGACCTTGCCATCGCGCACATCGAGGCAGGGAATGATTCTGCGGGTCAGCATGAGAATGCCTCCGCGAGGGTGAGCTTGCCTTCGAGCAGACTGCGCCCGAGAACCACTCCGCCAACTTGTTGCGCACGCAACGCGCGCACGTCGGCAAGATCACGCACGCCGCCCGAGGCGATCAGCGAAAGCTGCGGCGCAATACGCTGCACATGCGCGTAAAGATCAAGATTCGGGCCAGACAGCATCCCGTCACGGCTGATGTCGGTGCACAGCAGATGTTTTGCGCCCGCCTTCATATAGCGTGGCGCAAGTTCGTCGAGCGTGGCGCCTTCGCTCTGCGTCCAGCCCGCACTTGGCAGGCGCCAGACGTCGTTCTCGCTGCGCGTATCGAGCGCGATGCACAGACGATCCTCGCCGTAGCGGGAAATCCATTGCTCCACTTTTTCCGGCTCGCGCACCGCGACACTACCGACGACGACGCGCGCGACGCCCGCGTCAAGCAGGCGCTGCACGTCGTCCTCGCCGCGCACGCCGCCACCGGCCTGTACGGCGAGACGCTCGGCCGCTGCGATCTTCTCGATCACGCGCAGGTTCTCGAACGCACCCGTCTTGGCCCCCTCGAGATCGACGAGATGCAGCCACGTCGCGCCCGCGTCGGCATAGTCCGCAGCGAGCGCGCAGGCGTCGAACTCATAGCGCGTCTCCTGCGCATAATCGCCCTGCTTGAGGCGCACGACGCGGCCGGCGCGCAGATCGATGGCGGGAATGATTTGCATGGTCACAATTTGATGAAGTTTTCGAGCAGCTTGGCACCCACCGATGCCGAGCGTTCGGGATGGAACTGCGCGCCGTGGAAATTGCCTTGCTGCACGACGGCAGAGAACGAGCCGCCGTAGTCGCAGCTCGCCAAGGTGTAATCACCGACCGGTGCCGCATAGCTGTGCACGAAGTACGCAAACGCACCGGTATCGATGCCGGTCAGCAGCGGGCTGGCTCGTTCCGTGCGCAGCGAATTCCAGCCCATGTGCGGCACGCGCAAGCCTTCGCTGCGCGAGAACAGACGCAGGCTGGCGGGAACCAATCCAAGGCACGGCGTATCGCTTTCCTCGGAATGCTCGAACAGAAGCTGCATGCCGAGGCACACGCCGAGCACGGGCTGGGTCAGGTCGCGCACGACATCAACCAGGCCGGTTTCGCGCAGACGCTGCATGCCCGGCGCAGCCGCGCCAACGCCGGGCAGGATCACGTGCGTCGCCGCGCGGATCTCGTCCGCGTTGCTCGACAACGGCGCATCGACACCGAGGCGCTGCAACGCGTAGCGCACCGATCCGATATTGGTGCCACCGGCGTCGATGAGGACCACGCTCGCCATCACAACGCCCCTTTCGTGCTCGGCAGCTCCGAGCCTTCGCGACGCAATGCGACGCGCAGCGCGCGCGCGACCGACTTGAAGCAGGCTTCGATCATGTGATGCGCATTGTCGCCGCGCACGGCCAGGTGGAGATTGGCGCCCAGCGTATCGCAGAGCGAGCGGAAGAAATGCGGCACGAGTTCGGTGGGAATATCGCCGACGCGGTCGCGCGGGAAGCTGCCATCGAAGACGAAATACGCACGTCCGGACAGATCGAGTGCGGCGCGCGCGATCGTCTCGTCCATCGGCAATGTGACATCGACCGCGACGGCGCCCTGCGCGGTCTCCGCGGCCGCACCATAGCGGCCGATGCCGCGCTTGTCGCCGAGCGCCTGGCGCAAGGCAGCGCCGAGAGCGAGCGCGCAGTCCTCGATCGTGTGGTGCTCGTCGATATGCGTGTCGCCCTCACACGCCAGTTCCAGTGCGAAACCGCCATGCTTGCCGATCTGTTCGAGCATGTGATCGAAGAAGCCGAGGCCGGTGTGCACCTTGGGCTCGGCCGTGCGATCGAGGTCGACTTGCACCGCGATGCGCGTCTCCTTGGTATTGCGCTGAACCGATGCGCGCCGCGGCGCATCGCACAGCTCGTGCGCGATCGCGTTCCAGTCCCATTCCTTCGTGTCGAGGCGGAAACTTCGGATGCCGAGATTCGCGGCGAATTGCGCATCGGTTTCGCGGTCGCCGACCATCGCCGATTGCGCGCGGCTCCAGCCGTCGTCGGCGAGGTAGTGGCGAACGAGTCCCGTGCCCGGCTTGCGCGTATCGCGGCCTTCGCGGGCGAAGCTCGGATCGATCAGCACTTCGCGGAAGCGGATGCCCTGCGAGGCGAAGATGCGCATCAAGAGCTCGTGCGGCCCATCGAACGTGTGCTGCGGAAAGCTGTCGGTGCCGAGACCGTCCTGATTGGTGATCATGACCAACTCGTAGCCCGCGGCAACGATGCGCGCAAGCGCCGGAATCACGTTGTCGACGAGCGCGAGTTTCTCGTAGGCATCGATCTGGTAGTCGGCCGGCTCGACGATCAGCGTGCCGTCGCGGTCGACAAAGAGGATTTTCCTCTGGCTCATGCAGCAGCCTCACGCAAGCCCAGCGAACGGAGCAGGATCGCATTTTCCTGTGGCGTGCCGATCGTGATGCGCAGACAATCGGCCAACCCCGGATAGCGGCTGACGTCGCGCACGACGATGCCGGCTTCGAGCAGCATGCGATACGTCTGTCGCGCATCGACGAAGCGCACGCAGAGAAAATTCGCCGCGGAGGGATACACCGCAAGCACGCCATTGGCAGACGGCAACGTTCGGGCGAGGCGTTCCCGCTCACCCAGCAAGAGTTCGACGCGCGTGCGCGTCCGCGCGAGCCCACGCGGGGACAGCGCCGAAAGCGCCGCATCGACGCACAATGCCGGCAAGGGATACGGCGCCTGTATCCGCCGCAGCAGTGCGACGATGTCGGCGTGCGCGATCAGCGTGCCGACACGCGCGCCGGCAAGCGCATAGGCTTTCGACAATGTGCGCAGCACGACGATGTTTTCGCATCGGCCGAGCAGCGTCGTCGCGCTGGCCGCATCACCGGCGAATTCAAGATAGGCCTCGTCGACCACGACCAAGGCGCGATCACACAGCGCCGAGGCGAGGCGTTCGATCGTCGCGAGCGGCACGAGCGCGCCGGTCGGATTGTTCGGCGTGCAGACGAAGACCAGCTTGGTCGAGCCAGTGGTTTTCGCAAGCAGCGCTTCCGCATCGACGCTGAAATCGGCAGCCAGAGGCGCCTCGATCACTGCCGCGCCCTGAGTGCGCGCGGCGACCGCATACATGCCGAAAGTCGGCGGCGAAATCGCGATCGTGTCGCGGCCTTCGCGGCAGAACGCGCGCACGAGCAAGTCGATCGCCTCGTCGCTGCCGCGACCGACGAGCACCTGCTCGGCGGCAACGCCGTACAACTCGCCCAGCCGGATGCGCAACGCATGCGGCTGCGGATCGGGATAGCGGTTCAAGCCGGAATCGTCGTCATCCGGCGGCCCCCACGGCGATTCGTTCGCGTTGAGCATGATCGTCGCCTGCCCCGCTTCCATGCGTGCCGATGAATACGGCTGCATGGCGAGGATTTCGGGACGCGCCCGCTCGAGGATTTTCAACATCGCACTCACGGGCTTTTCTCCAATGCAACGAGCCGCAACGTCACGGCACGCTCGTGCGCATTGAGGCTTTCCGCACGTGCCAGCGTCGCCGCCGACGGGCCGATCGCACGCAGACCATCCGCGGAAAGCTCCTGTACGGTGATCTGCTTGACGAAGCTCGCCACCGACACGCCGCTCCACGCGCGCGCGTAGCCGTAGGTCGGCAGTACGTGATTGGTGCCGCTGCAGTAGTCGCCCACTGCCTCGGGCGACCACGCGCCGAGAAATACCGAGCCGGCATTTTCCACCTTTGGCAAAAGCGCGCGCGGATCACGCACGTTGAGAATCAGATGCTCCGGCGCATAGTCGTTGCTGATCGCCACGGCCTCGGCAAGCGAGGCGACGCGAATCAGGCGGCTTTTCGCCAGCGCGACGCGGGCGATATCGGCGCGCGGCAACTGGGCAAGCTGACGTGCCAGCGCAGCGCGCGCCGCTTCGAGTACCGCCCGATCGTCGGCGAGCAGCAGCACCTGCGAATCGGGTCCATGCTCGGCCTGCGACAGCAGGTCGGCGGCGACGAACTCGGGATTCGCCGACGCATCGGCGATGACCAGCACCTCGGACGGCCCGGCCGGCATGTCGATCGCGGGGCCGTCGCTCAACGCTGATACCTGGCGCTTCGCCTCAGTGACCCAAGAATTGCCCGGTCCGAACAACTTGTCGCAAGCGGGCACCGACTCGGTGCCAAACGCCATCGCCGCGATCGCCTGCGCGCCGCCCAGCTTGAACACCTTGCGAATGCCACACAGCGCTGCGACGTAGAGCACCGCCGCATCGGCGCGCCCGTCCTTGCCTGCCGGCGTGCAAAGCACGACTTGCGGACAACCGGCGATGGCTGCCGGCACGCCGAGCATCAGCGCGGTCGAGGGCAGGGGCGCGCTGCCCGCAGGCACATACAGGCCCACGCGCGCAATCGGCCGCGTCACGCGCTCGCAGACCGCGCCCGGCGCGGTCTCGACCGTCACCGTTTGCGGCGCGGCGGCACGATGGAAGGTTTCGATGCGTCCCTTCGCTTCAGCGATCGCTTGCTTCAGCGCCGGATCGAGGCCGGCTTCGGCTTCGGCAAACTCGGCGTCGCTCACCGCGAACGTCGCAAGCTCGCAACCATCGTAGCGGCGCGTCAGTGCGCGCAGGCTCGCATCGCCGTCGGCACGTACTTGATCGAGAATGCGCGCCACGCCGGCAGCCAGTTCCTCTGCACGTTCCTGCACGGGACGGCGCAGCGCCGCGCGACGCACGGATGCATCGAGTGCGGTCCAATCGAGGATAGGCAGTTCGGAATTTTTCACCTGCGCGTTCATGCCAGGATCTTCTCCACCGGCAGCACGAGCAACTGGCTCGCGCCGGCACGCTTCATGTCTTCGAGGTGCGTCCATGTCACCGCGCCGTAGCACACGGCCTGCAGCGCCACCTGATCGGGGCTGCCTTCGATCGGCAGCAGTGTCGGCGTTTGCGCATTCGGCAAAATGGCGCGGATCGTCTCGATCGCACCGCGTGCCGCGTGCAGCATCACGAGCTTGGATTCACGCACCTGGATCACGCCGTCGATGCGACGCAACAGCAGTTCGCGCAGCTCGCCGCGCTCGTCGAGCGGCACTTCCTCGGGGCCGGCGATGACGGCCTCGCTGTCGAGCAGCACGACCGCTTCCTTGAGCTGGTTCGCCGCGAGCGTCGCGCCGCTGGAGACGAGATCGCAGATCAGGTCGGCCGTGCCGAGGCGCGGCGCGATCTCGACCGAGCCGGCGAGGAACACGACTTTCGCCTCGACGCCGTTGCGCGCGAGCCAATCGCCGAGCAGCGCCGGATACGACGTGGCGATGCGCAGGCCCTGCAACTGCTGCGGATTCTCGTACTCCATTTCCTGCGGCACCGCGATCGACAAACGGCAACGGCTCGTATTGAGCGGACGCAGTTCGACGCCGGGCGCGGCCTCGCCGTTCGCGCGCGCAGCCAGCGTCTGCTCGGCGAGCACGTTGCGCCCGACGATGCCGAGGTCGGCCACGCCCTGTGCGATCAGGCCGGGAATATCGTCGTCGCGCACGAGCAAGAGATCGATCGGCATGCTCTCGCCGAAGCAGAACAGCTTGTCGCGACTCTGGCGGAACTTGAGGCCGCAGCGCGCAAGCAAGTCCTGGGATACGTCGGCCATCCGTCCGGACTTCTGGATCGCGATGCGCAGGCGATCGCGGGTTTTCGTCGTGGTCATCGTTTCTGCATTCTTGTGGCGGGAAGGAAAAGATGGGCGGGCCTCCTGCCCGCCCGTCCCACTCAAACGGATTTCTTCGTGGCGGCCGCGGGTCTGCCACGCTTGCGTAGTGAAGGCACCGCGCGATGCTCGACTGCGGCGCGATACCCGCCGCTGCCCTCGGCGAGGAAACGCGCGACGCGCCCGATCGTCGTCACGCTGACGCCGGTGCGATCGTGGATCTCGCGATACGCCACGCCTTCGAGCAGGTATGGCACCACGCGCCAACGATCGACCAGCGCCTCCAGTTCCGACGGAGTGCACAGGTCGCGCAGAAACGAGCGCATCTCGGCAACTCCGCGCATGGCGAGCAGCGCGTGGCAGAGATTGTCCTCGGCGGACTCTTTCGTGGTTTCAGGGTCGATCTGTTTGCGTTTCATGCGCAGATGTTAGCAGAGGATAGTTCGAATATCAATGTAATAATGCGCTATTACATAAATCAATGAATTCAAACCGACCTCGCCTGTTCCGCGGGCGAAACGGCGACGCTCGGCGTTGCAAGCAGCGAATCACCGCCCAGTCCTTTTCGGTCGGCCTGGCGCGCCGCTTGACAAGCATACCGAATGATGTAATTAATTAGGTAATTTCCTAAATACATAAATTCATGGACAAGGTATTCGAAGCGCTCGCCTCGACCGCGCGGCGCAAGATCCTGGCCTACGTCAACCAGGGCGAACTCAGTGCGGGCGAGATCGCCGCGCGTTTCGACTTCAGCAAGCCCGCCCTGTCCGGTCATCTGCGCATCCTCGAAGAAGCCGGGCTGATCGCGCGCGAGAAGCGTGGCCAGTTCGTCTACTACAAGCTGGTGCCCGACCATCTGGCCAACACGCTCTATTCGTGGGTCGCCGAAGTCTGCCCGGTCGCCGGCCCGCTCAAGCGCGAGGCCAAGGCACGCGCGCGCAAGAAGTCCTGATTCAAGAACCGAAGACGGAGAACCGCGATGCTCGCGCTGGCCCGCCCCGTACCGACCTTCCCCTCCGCACACATCGAACCCGGCCCGGAGCGCTGCCGGTCGAAGTCTCGCTGATCGCCCAGCTCGGCCACGGCGCCGGCGACCAGTTGTTCGCCGGGGCGACACGGCGCCAGCGCGCGCACCGCAATTTCGTCGACGAGCTCGATGAACCGTCGGCCCGGCTCGGTGGGATGGATCTCGCCAATGGCGATGTGAGCTCGCTGTACACCTTTGCCGTCGGCGCAAAAGGACATCCATTCCACCGTCACGCGGGACATCGCGTGTTCACCGCGGTCTCGGGCAGCGGCGGCGCGCGACTGCGCTTTTCCGGTGCGTCGACGGCGGAGATTGAGCGCGACCCGGCCAGTTTCATCCACGCGCTGCGTCACGTCGACATTCCGCCCGACAGCCTGTTCAGCGTGCGCTTCGGCGGAGATACCTGGCATCAGTTCGGGCCGCTCGAAGCAGACTCCGGCCACCCCGCCTTGTTCGCCCTCTCCTGCCATACCAACGAACTTGGTGGCGCTTTGCCGGATGCGGTGCGCGACAAGATTCTCGCCGGCGCGGCGACGATACCCGCGTTGACCGAAGTACTGCCCGAAAACGTTTCGCGTCTGCTGGCTGAAAACGACTCGCGGCGCGCACCGGTCGCGACGATCGCACTGTCGTTCGACGCGCCAGCCGGCTCGCCGCTGAGCCGCTTTTGTGGCCAGGTGCGGAGCCGCGTGGGCCGCATACGTGCTGCCGCGAGCCATTGGCGCAAGCCGCAGGGATTCCTCAGCGACAGCGCCGTCGCACGTCACGTCGACGAACTCGACGCACCCGCGCACGACTCGCTGCTGAACTCGGCGCTGGCCGGCACCTGGCACCACCAGGACTCGTTCCAACTCGTGCTCAAACCCGGCGAGTTACCGCACCGCTCTGCTTCCGCCTGCCTCGCCGCGCTGCTCGAAGGCTTCATCGAGAATCCGCCGGCCGGCGTCTCGCGCCTGATGATGTTGCGCAATTTTCTCGTCAAGCCGCTCGGGCTGCGCACGTCGCCGCTGGGCTGCCCGGCTTCTTCGCTGCTCGGCCGATGCGACGGTGAGCTGTTCGCCTCACGCTTTCCCGTGCTCGCGCAATCGATCGACGACAACGACAGCCGCGCGCAAGTCCTGCTCGGCGCCGACGACAAGCACCTGCGCTTTCGCTCCTGCGCAAGTGCGCAGATCGCGGGCGATGGCCGGGTCGTCCTCGGTCTCGGCACGCGTGTCGCCTGCAAGAACCTGTTCGGACACTTCTATTTGGCCGTGATCGACCGCACGCATCGCCACTACGTCGCACCGGCGATGCTGCGCATGGCCGTGGATCACGCGATACGAACGATTGGACATGAATACATTATCCACTGACCACACGATCGAACCGACCCTCGTCACCGCTGCGGAACACGCCCTCGAAGAACTGCATCGGCGCGAACCGGTATTCCATCGTCCCGAGTTCGGTACGACGCGCGCCGATTTTGAGCGCATGACGGACGAAGCGTTCTGGGAGATCGGCGCTTCGGGCCGGCGCTATTCGCGCGAATACGTCCTGGACATACTCGAAGAGCGCGGGCGCAATCCGATCGAAGACGAATGGGAGGTGCGTGACTTCGATTGCGCCGAAATCGCCGCGGACAACTATCTCGTTACCTACACGCTGCGTCAGGAAGAGCGCCTGACTCGCCGCGCGTCGATCTGGCGCAGGACAGCTGCGGGATGGAAGATCGTCTTCCATCAGGGCACGGTCGTTGCCGATTCTGACCCTGCGCCGGCATCCAGCGTTTGACGCGCCGAACGGCCCTCCCTCCACTTCGCAGCTTCAGCCCCTCTGCAACGCCGCGATGCGCTCTGCGATCGGCGGATGGCTCATGAACAAGCGCGCGATGCCGCTGTCACCGGCGATGCCGAACGCGACGAGCGCCTTCGGCAGGCCGGTATCACCGTGATCGCCAGACAGCGTACGCAGCGCCGATATCATGTTGGCGCGACCACCAAGCTGCGCGCCACCCGCATCGGCGCGGAACTCGCGCCAGCGCGAGAACCACATGACGATCATCGTCGCAAGCACGCCGAGCACGAGCTGCAACACCATCGTGATGACGAAGTAGCCGATGCCGTAGCCGCCTTCGCGGTTGTCGCGGTTGCCCGAGATCGCATTGTCGATGACGCTGCCGAGCACGCGTGCGAGGAACATTACGAAGGTGTTGACCACGCCCTGGATCAGCGCGAGCGTCACCATGTCGCCGTTGGCGACGTGGCTGATTTCGTGGCCAAGCACGGCCGAGACCTCGTCGCGATTCATGCTCTGCAGCAGGCCGGTCGACACGGCCACGAGTGCGTGATTCTTGCTCGCGCCGGTGGCGAACGCGTTCATCTCGGGCGCGTCGTAGACGGCGATTTCGGGCATGCCGATGCCGGCGTTCTTCGCGTGCTGCGCGACGGTATTGAACAGCCACTGTTCGCTCGCATTACGCGGCTGCGCTATCACTTGGGCGCCGACCGACATCTTTGCCATGGTCTTCGACAGCAACAGCGAGATCAGCGAGCCGCCGACGCCGAACAGCGCGCAGAACACGAGCATGCCGGCCAGATTGATGCCGCTGTGCGCGTAGGCCCAGCGATCTAGGCCGAAGATCGAAGCGACCACGCTCAGCACGAGCATGATGGCGAGGTTGGTCAACAGGAACAGAACGATGCGCAGCATAGGATCCCTACCCGGATGGATTTTACCCGCGCACGCGACGCAGGCGTAACGAAGTTTTTGGGTAAACTGACCGCGTTTTCAAGCACTCGTCCGACCCGGCCAGCCTACCATTCAGCATGAGCTATCGCGGCCGCTTCGCCCCCTCGCCTACCGGCCCGCTGCATTTCGGCTCGCTCGTGGCTGCCGTCGGCAGCTGGCTGCGGGCGCGTTCGCAACACGGCGCATGGCTCATCCGCATAGAAGACCTCGATCCGCAGCGCGAGGTTCCCGGCGCAGCCGAAGATATCCTGGCCACGCTCGCCGCGTTCGGCATGGAATCCGACGAGCCGGTGGTTTGGCAGAGTCGACGGACAGAAGCTTACGATGAGGCGTTCGCGCGGTTGCGCGAACACGTGTTTCCCTGTTGGTGCAGCCGCAGCGATCTGGCCGCTGCAGACGGCATGCATCGTGGCGCCTGCATCGCCGCTCCCGATGCCACGCGTGTGCCGGCCTGGCGCTTGCGCGTGGACGATCGCAATGTCGGCTTCGTCGATTTGCTGCAGGGCAACTACGTACAGAATCTGCAACGCGACGTCGGCGATTTCGTCGTGCGCCGTGTCGAAGGCGGCTACGCCTACCAGCTTGCCGTGGTCGTCGACGACGCCGAGGCCGGCATCACCGAGATCGTGCGCGGCGCCGACCTGCTCGACTCGACGCCGCGACAGATTTACCTGCAGCAACTGCTGGTCGTGCCGACGCCGGGCTATCTGCATTTGCCGCTCGTGCTCGACCGCACCGGCGCGAAGCTGTCGAAGTCGGAAGCAGCACTGCCGATCGACCGCGACAATCCGCTGGCGGCCCTGCGCGCAGCGCTCGATTTCCTCGGCCTGCGCGATGCAGCGCGGTCGGCGGCAGCCAGTCCCGAGGCGTTGCTGGCTGCCGCGGCAGCGCATTTCGATCTCGCCGCAATGCGTCGAAAGTCCGATGCTTTTCACGCCTTGGACTGACAAAGCGAACGTGTACAATCAAGGAAAAGATTCCGTCGGCTGATGCCCAGCCGGCGCACAACCGGAGGGAGCAAGTCATGACGTCTCGCGTAGCACTCGTTACAGGCGGCACCGGCGGCATCGGCACCGCCATCGTCAAGCGTCTTGCGTCGATGGGGCACAAGGTCGCCACCAACTACCGCGACGAAGCCAAGGCCAAGGCCTGGGCGGACAAGCTCAAGTCCGAAGGCATCGATGTGCTGCTGGTCAAAGGCGACGTCTCCGACACCGCTTCCGCCGAGGCGATGATCAAGGAAGTCGAGTCCAAGCTCGGCCCGGTCGACATCCTCATCAACAACGCCGGCATCACGCGCGATACGACCTTCCACAAGATGAGCGCGATGCAGTGGCAGGAAGTGATCAACACCAACCTCAACTCGGTGTTCAACGTCACCCGCCCGGTGATCGACGGCATGCGCAACCGCAAATGGGGCCGCATCGTGCAGATCAGCTCGATCAACGGCCAGAAGGGCCAGTACGGTCAGGCCAACTACGCCGCGGCCAAGGCCGGCATGCACGGCTTCACGATCTCGCTCGCCCAGGAGAACGCGAAGTTCGGCATCACGGTCAACACGGTCTCGCCGGGCTACGTCGCAACGGAAATGGTCATGGCCGTCCCCGAAGACGTACGCAACAAGATCGCCGCGCAGATTCCGGTCGGCCGCCTCGGCGAGCCGGAGGAAATCGCCTACGCGATCGAGTTCTTCGTCAAGGATGAGGCGAAGTGGATCACCGGCGCCAATCTCGCCATCAATGGCGGGCAGTACATGGGCTGGTAGCAAGGCCCCCGTCTCGACCGCGCGCGCCCGGCAATGGACTGTGCCGGCGCGCTGCCTTGACAGATAGTCTTGACGCGTTGCGCACGGGCTTTCGCCCCGTCATTGCTGCGCAGCATTACACTGGTGCACCGCGGCACAATCTGCTACTTTTGCGGCATGGCACAAACCCGCATTATCAAAAAATATCCGAATCGCCGCCTCTACGACACGGAGATCTCGAGCTACATCACGCTCGAAGAAGTCCGCCAGCTCGTCCTCGATGGTGACGTTTTCGAAGTCCGCGACGCGAAGACCGGCGAAGATTTGACCCGCACCGTGTTGCTGCAAATCATCGCCGAGCACGAAGGCCACGGCCAGCCGATGTTCACCACGCAGCTGCTCTCGCAGGTGATCCGCTTCTACGGCGATTCGATGCAGGGCTTCATGGGCAGCTACCTGGAGAAGAGCCTGCAGATCTTCCTCGATCAGCAGGGCAAATTCCGCAGCCAGCTCAACAACATCCTCGGGCAGACTCCTTGGTCCATGCTCAACGACATGACCGAGCGCAATCTCGACCTGTGGAAATCGGTGCAGGACAACTTCCTCAAGTCCGCCGCGTCGGCAGCACAGGCGAACCAGGCCGGCGCGCCAAAGAAGGACGGCAAACCCTGATCCGCGGCACCGCTGCATCCGCTCCCGCTGCGCAGCATTTGTTGCGCAGCACGAAGACCAACCCATCCTCGCGATGGGATTTTTTTTGATGAGGCAAGAATGAAGAAGCGCATCGCACTGGTCACCGGCGGCATCGGCGGCCTCGGCACCGAAATCTGCAAACACCTGGCGAATGCCGGCTGCGTGGCGATCGCCGCCGATCTCGGCAGCCGCCCGGAGCGCCTCGCCGAATTCCAGAACGAGATCAAGGACTACGCCGGCAAAATCTTCTTTGAGCCGTTCAACGTCGCCGACTTCGACGCCTGCGCCAGCGTGGTCAAGCAGGTCGAGGCGACGCACGGTCCGATCGACATCCTCGTCAACGCTGCCGGCATCACGCGCGACACCACGTTGCGCAAGATGTCGCCGCAGCAATGGGTGGACGTGCTCAAGATCAATCTCGACGGTGTGTTCAACATGTGCCGCAACGTCGTCGACGGCATGTGCGAGCGCGGCTTCGGCCGCATCGTCAACATCTCCTCGGTCAACGGCCAGACCGGCCAGTTCGGCCAGACCAACTACTCCGCGGCCAAGGCCGGCATGCACGGTTTCACCATGGCGCTGGCGCGCGAAGTCGCGCGCAAAAACGTCACCGTCAACAGCGTCTCGCCGGGCTACTGCAACACCGCGAT
The DNA here is from genome assembly GCF_036383415.1 of Rudaea sp. Taxonomy (GTDB): domain Bacteria; phylum Pseudomonadota; class Gammaproteobacteria; order Xanthomonadales; family Rhodanobacteraceae; genus Rudaea. The sequence continues at coordinate 16,714 of NZ_DASVOK010000192.1, forward strand.
GGTACGCGCGATCCCCGAGAACGTG
>NZ_DASVOK010000193.1:0-11302 GCF_036383415.1 Rudaea sp.
CGAGGACCAGCACGCCTTCGTCGCGCAGTGCGCCGAGTTCGCGGCCGAGCGCATGGTGGAAAGCGCCCGGCTGCGCGCTGTCGATGCTGAGCTGCAAGGTCGGCACGTCGGCCTGCGGATACATGATGTCGAGCACGCTCCAAGCGCCATGGTCGAGGCCCCATTCCGACGTCGTGTGCACTTTTGTACTTTTCACCAGGTCGGCGATGCGCTGTGCGAGCGCCGGGTCGCCCGGTGCCGGATAGCGCACGTCGAACAGCGCCTGCGGGAAGCCGTAGAAATCGTGGATCGTCTGCGGCTGCGGCGCGGCGCAGACGAAGCTGCCGCGCGTTTCCCAATGCGCGGACACGCACAGGATCGCCTTCGGCTTCGGCATGCGCGCGGCCAGCTGCTGCCAGCCGCGCGTGAAGTCGTTGCTCTCGATCGCGTTCATCGGCGAACCGTGGCCGACGAACAGCGTGGGCATGCGCGTCGTGCTCATGGCTTCAGTACGCCACCGAAATGCGCTGGCGCAGATGCTCGTTCTTGTCGAGGCAATCGAGCACGGCGACCGCGTAGTCGGCGATCGTGATGCGGCTGACGCCGTTCGCGTCCGCGAGCAGTCGGTCGCCACCGACGCGATACGTGCCGCTGCGCTCGCCGTCGACGAGAAGAGCAGCCGGGCTGATGTAAGTCCAGGCTATGTCCGCATTCGACGCGCGGAAAATCTTCAGCGCTTCGGCCTGCGCGTTCGCCTCGGGGAGCCATTCCTTGGGGAATTGCGGCGACGAGGACACAGTCACGCCCGGCGCGGTTTCCAGGTTGCCCGCGCCGCCGACCCAGACGAAGCGCTTCACGCCCGCGGTGGGCAACGCGTCGAGCAAGATCGACGCGTACTTCGGAATCAGGCCGGCGTCGGCGTCGCGGCGCCCGGAAAGGGCCGCGACCGCAGCGTCCACGCCCGCGAGCGCTGCGCGGTACGAGGCCGGGTCGGCGACATCGCCGGCAACGAGCTTCACCTTCGGATTGTGGATGTTCGCGCGCGCAGGATCGCGCACGATGGCGACGACGTCGTGGCCGCGCCGCAGTGCCTCATCGAGGATGCCGTGGCCGACATGGCCACCGGCGCCGAACAGGGCAATTTTCATGGCTTCGTTCGCAGATTAAAGAATAGACCAATAGCATGCGACCGCTTGCGTGCCGATACAATTGCCATGAATGGAACGCTGCGTCTGCCTTGTCGATGACTGAAAACACGCTTCAAACCCGCAGGATCGCCGTCATCGGCGGCGGCCCGGCCGGCTTGATGGCCGCCGAAACGCCGCGTGCCGCAGGTGCGTCGGTGGACGTCTACGAGCGCATGGGCTCGGTCGGACGCAAGTTCCTGATCGCCGGCAAGGGCGGGCTCAACCTTACCCATTCCGATCCGTTCGAGCGCTTCGTGTCGCGCTATCGCGGGCGCGAGCGCGAAATGCGCGCTTGGCTGCAGAAATTCGACGCCGAGGCGTTGCGCGAATGGGCGCGCGGGTTCGGCGTGGAGACGTTCGTCGGCACTTCCGGTCGCGTGTTTCCAAGCGACCTCAAGGCCGCGCCGCTGCTGCGTGGCTGGGTCCGGCGCCTGCGCGCAAGCGGCGTGAATTTCCATGTACACCATCGCTGGCTGGGCTGGAGTGACAACGGCGCGCTGCGTTTTGTACACGAGGACGACGAACGCGAGGTGCACGCCGACGCGGTCGTGCTCGCGCTCGGCGGCGGCAGTTGGCCCGTGCTCGGCTCGGACGGGTCATGGACGCGGTTGCTCGAAGAGCGCGCGGTCGATCTGACTCCGCTGCAACCGGCCAACTGCGGCTTCGAGATTGCGTGCGCCAATGTCGAAGGCTGGAGCGAATTCTTCGCGAACAAATACGCCGGCCAGCCGATCAAGCCGGTCGTGATCGAATGGCACGGTGCGAAAGGCGAAACGACCCGCCGCCAGGGCGAGTTCGTTGTCACCGCGAACGGCGTTGAAGGCAGCCTGATCTACGCGCTCAGTGCCGAGTTGCGCGATGCGATCGCCGCGCAGGGCAGTGCGACGATCCATCTTGATCTTGCACCGGGGCGTGACGTCGAGCGCCTCGCACGCGACCTCGCGCAGCCGCGCGGCAAGCGCACGCTCAGCGAGCACCTGCGCCGGCATGCGGGCATCGACGGGGTGAAGACCGGGCTGCTGTACGAATTGCTCGCCAAGGACGCGATGCAGAATTCTGCGCATCTCGCGCAGGCGATCAAGGCGTTGCCGCTGACCTTGGTCCGTCCGCGTCCGTTGGCCGAATCGATCAGCACCGCAGGCGGCGTACGTTTCGCCGCGCTCGACGAAAACCTGATGCTGAAAGTGCTGCCTGGCGTGTTCTGCGCCGGCGAGATGATCGACTGGGAAGCGCCGACCGGCGGCTATCTGCTCACGGCCTGCTTCGCGAGCGGAAAGATTGCCGGGCAGGGTGCGGCGGAGTGGGCGAGCCGGTCAGTCAGTGCGCCACCGGCATGGTGAACTGCGCCCCTTTGGCGATCGAATCGGGCCAGCGCTGCATCACGCTCTTGTAGCGCGTGTAGAAGCGCACGCCTTCTTCGCCGTAGATGTGTGCGTCGCCGAACAGCGAGCGCTTCCAGCCGCCGAACGAGTGCCAGGCCATCGGCACCGGGATCGGCACGTTGATGCCGACCATGCCGCACTTGATCTGGCGCGCGAACGCGCGCGCGATGCCGCCATCCGAGGTGTAGCAGGAAACGCCGTTGCCGAATTCGTGTGCGTTGATCAGTTCGACCGCGCTGGCGAAGTCGGGCACGCGCACGATGCCGAGCACGGGTCCGAAGATTTCCTCGCGGTGGATCTTCATTTGCGGCGTGACGTGGTCGAACAGCGTGCCGCCGAGGAAGAATCCGTCCTCGTGGCCGGCGACGACATGGCCGCGCCCGTCGACGACGAGCTCGGCGCCTTCGGCCACGCCGGCATCGATGTAGCCAACGACTTTTTCGCGGTGTATCGCGGTCACCAGCGGGCCCATCTCGACGCTGCTGTCGAGGCCGCTGCCGATCTTGAGTGCCTTGATCCGCGGTACGAGTTTGTCGACGAGCTTGTCGGCGACGTCGCCGACCGCGACGGCGACCGAGATCGCCATGCAGCGCTCGCCGGCCGAGCCGTAGGCCGCGCCGATCAGCGCGTCGACGGCCTGGTCGAGGTCGGCGTCAGGCATGACGATCAGGTGGTTCTTCGCGCCGCCGAGTGCCTGCACGCGTTTGCCGCGCGCGGTGCCCTGCGAGTAGATGTACTTGGCGATCGGCGTCGAGCCGACGAAGGAGAGCGCGACGACATCGGGATGTTCGATCAGCGCGTCGACCGCGGTCTTGTCGCCGTGGACGACATTGAACACGCCGTCGGGCAGTCCGGCTTGCTTGAGCAATTTCGCGATCAACAGCGACGCTGAAGGATCGCGTTCCGAGGGCTTCAGCACGAAGGTGTTGCCGCAGGCCAGCGCGACCGGAATCATCCACAGCGGCACCATGAACGGGAAGTTGAACGGCGTGATGCCGGCGACGACGCCGAGCGGCTGGCGCATGCTGTAGTTGTCGATGCCGCCGCCGATCTGGTCGCTGTACTGGCCCTTTAGCAGATGCGGCGCGGCGCAGGCGAATTCGACGACTTCGATACCGCGCGTCACTTCTCCTCTGGCATCGGAGAACACCTTGCCATGCTCGCGCGTGATCAGCTCGGCGAATTCGTCGGCATGCGCATCGAGCAGCGCCTTGAACGCGAACAGGACGCGCGCGCGTTTGAGCGGCGGCGTCTCGCTCCACGCCGGAAACGCGCGGCGCGCGGCGGCCACGGCGGCGTCAACTTCCTCCACACTGGCGAGTGCCACCTGCGCGGCGACGCTGCCGAGCGCCGGATCGAAGACATCGCCGAGCCGGCCACTGGCGCCGGCGACTTCACGACCTTCGATAAAGTGGGCGATCTGGCGGATGGAAAGCTTAGGGGACTGGCGGTTCATGGCGCGGCTCGTACGTGTCGATGGATGCCGCTCCAATCCTACAACGTATCCCGCTGTGTTGCCGATGGCACAGCGCTGGATGCGGCTTTGTGGCCGTGGCGGCATGCGCTATCGTCGCCCGCATGATCGAAGTGAAGACGTTCAGCGGTACGGAGATCGAACCCCACCTCGATGCCGTCGCCGCATTGCGCATCGCCGTGTTCCACGACTGGCCGTACCTCTACGCGGGCGATCGTGACTACGAGAAACAGTACCTCGCGACCTACGCGAAGTCGTCGGAGAGCCTGTTCGTGCTCGCCTTCGACCGCGAGCGCGTGATCGGCGCGTCGACCGGGATTCCGCTGACCGACGAGACCGCGGCGTTCCAGAAGCCGTTCCTCGACCGCGGCATCGCCCTCGGCGACGTGTTCTATTTCGGCGAATCGGTGCTGCTGCGCGAATACCGCGGCCACGGCCTAGGCCATCGTTTCTTCGACGAGCGCGAAGGCTATGCACGGCGCCTGGGGCGTTTCGCGCTGACCGCGTTCTGCTCGGTCGAGCGCGCGGCTGACGATCCGCGCAAGCCGGAAGGTTTTCGTCCGAACGACGTGTTCTGGAACAAGCGCGGTTACGCGCGCCAGGACGACATGTTCTGCACGATCGATTGGCAGGAGATCGGTGCGAGCGCGGCGACGCCGCATCGGCTGCGATTCTGGCTGCGCCCGCTTACTTGACGCCTTCGACCGTCGTCTTGTGCTTGTACTCGCACAGGTCGCGGATCACGCACTGCGGGCAGTCGGGCTTGCGCGCCTTGCACACGTAGCGTCCGTGCAGGATCAGCCAGTGGTGCGCGTCGAGCTTGAATTCGTCGGGCACGACTTTCTCGAGCTTGTCCTCGACCGCGCGCACCGTCTTGCCGGGCGCGAGCCCGGTGCGATTGGCGACGCGGAAGATATGCGTGTCGACCGCGATCGTCGGCATTCCGAACGCGGTGTTGAGCACCACGTTCGCGGTCTTGCGGCCGACGCCGGGCAGGGCCTCGAGCGCCTCGCGCGTGCGCGGAACTTCCCCGCCGTATTGCTCGACGAGAATGCGGCAGGTTGCGATGACGTTCTTCGCCTTGGCGTTGAACAGGCCGATCGTGGCGATGTAGCCGCGCAGCTTCTCCTCGCCGAGCGCGAGGATCGCCGCCGCAGTACCGGCGACGGGATACAGCTTGCGCGTCGCCTTGTTCACGCCGACGTCGGTGGCCTGCGCGGACAGGATCACCGAGATCAGCAACTGGAATGGCGTGGCGTATTCGAGCTCGCTGCGCGGCTTCGGGTTGACTTCGCGTAAGCGGCGGAAGATTTCCGCACGTTTCTCGGCATTCATCGGTTCGAGGATTCCTTCTTCGCCTTCGCCCGCGCGATCGCTTCAAGTACAGCGCTGCGCGTGCCCGTGTGTACTTCGGCCTTGCGCGCGGCGATCGCGCCGTCGCGCTCGTTGCGTTCGCGCGCGAGCCGCGCGTTGCGCATCTCGTAGCGCTGGCGATAGTGAGCGGCGCGTGCGTTGTGCGGCGCGTTGCGCTGCATATCGTCAACGATCATCGCGATGCAATCGACTGGGCAGGCCGGAATGCAGAGCTCGCAGCCGTTGCACTCATCGCGAAGAATCGTGTGCATCAGCTTGTTCGCACCGACGATTGCATCGACCGGACAGACCTGGATGCATTTGGTGCAACCGATGCAGGCATCCTCGTCGATGACCGCGATTTCGGCCGGTTTCTCGACTCCGTTTGCGGGATTGAGCGGCTTCGCTTCGCGTCCGAGCATCGCAGCGAGTTCGCGGACGCCCTGTGCGCCGCCGGGCGGGCACTGGTTGATGTCGGCTTCGCCCGCCGCGATCGCTTCGGCGTAGGCGAGGCAGGCCGGATAGCCGCAGCGCGTGCACTGCGTCTGCGGCAACACGGCGTCGATGCGAACGGCGAGTTTCGGGGCCATGGACGCGGAGACTAAGGCTTGCGTTGCTTGTCCAGCCACACTTCGAGGCCCTGCGTGTTCAGCTCGATATCCATCGCCAGCAGCTCGCCCACTTGCACCGGATCGAAGGTGCAGCCGTGGGCCTGAGCACGCGCGGTGAACAGGGCCGCGAGATCATCGGCGATGCGCGCGTGGCGATCGGCATCGGCGGCATGCTTCTGTGCAATCGCGACCATCGCGTCGATCTGCACGTACAAGTCCCGCGCCAGGCGCGACACGTCGCTGACGCGACTGTAGTGGGTCAGGAACATCTGCTGCGGCTTGCGCTCGAGCATGCGCGCGATCGAGGCCTTGAGCGCGTCTGGCTCGAATTGCACCGGCGTCGAGGTCGGCAGGATGAAGGCGCCGTTGCCGGTGTCGAACTCACGGTAGGACAGGCCGAAGGTGTCGCCGGTGAAGAACGCGCGACTAGTCGCGTCGTAGAGGCAGAGGTGATGGCGCGCATGGCCCGGCGTGTCGAGGCAGAGCAACTCGCGCCCGGCGAGGTCTACGACATGGCCGTCCGGCGCCTCGATGACGCGCTCGGCAGGCACCGGCACGAGCGTGCCGTAACTTCGCGCGATCTCCTCGGCGCCGTACACCGCGGTCGCGCCGGCAATCAGCGCCGACGGATCGATCATGTGGCGCGCGCCGCGCGGATGCACGACGAGTTTCGCGGTCGGGAACGACTGCATCGCGAGGCCCGCGCCGCCCGCGTGGTCGAGATGCACGTGGGTGAGGATCACCCAATCGACTGCGTCGACGCTGAGGCCTTTGGCCTTGAGTGTGTCGAGCAGGCGTGGAATCGAATAATTGGTGCCGACGTCGATGAAGGCCGCGCGGCCGTTGTGCACGATCAGGTGGCTGGCATCGAACTGCGAGCGAAAGAAGCCGGTGTCGATCGCAGTGATGCCATGGTCGAAATCGATCGTTGTTTTCATAAGAGTAAAAGCTGGATCCCGTGTCATCGTACATCCACGTACTGCACGGGATGACCGCATCCTGCGGTCATTTGACCTGCGCTCCCGGCTGAGCGCCCTGGTCCGCATCGAGCAGGAACAAGTCGGCATCGCCCGTGCCCGCGGAAAGGATCATGCCTTCGGATACACCGAAGCGCATTTTGCGCGGGGCGAGGTTGGCGATGAAGACGACGTTGCGGCCCACGAGTTTTTCCGGCTCGGCGTAGGCGGCGCGGATGCCCGAGAAAATCTGCCGCTTGCCCAAGCTGCCGGCATCGAGTTCGAAGCGCAGCAGCTTGTCCGAGCCGTCGACGAAGCCGCAGGCGAGTACCTTGCCGATGCGCAGATCGAGCTTGGCGAAGTCGTCGATCGAGATGAAACCGTCGGTCGACGTCGCCAGCTTGTCGCCCGCCGGTGCCGCGGCCTTCGCGGATTTCTTCTTCGCCTCGGGTGCGATTGCGGCCGCGCCGGATTGCAGCGACTCCTTCGATGCCTCGATCATCGCCTCGACCCTCTTCGTGTCGATGCGCGCGGCAAGCGCGGAGAATTCGTTGATCGCGGTGCCGAGCAGCGGCTGCGCCGCCGCGTCGAAGCGCGTCGGCGTCTCGTTGAACAGCGCCAGCGCGCGCGTGGCGGTAGCCGGCACGATCGGCGCAAGATAAACGCTGAGCAGGCGGAAATAATTCAGTGCGAGCGTGCACACCGTGTGCAGTTGCGCGAGCTTCGATTCGTCCTTGGCCAGGTTCCACGGTGCGTTCACGGCAACATACGCGTTCGCCTCGTCGGCCACGGTCATGATGTCGCGCGTCGCTGCGGCGAATTCTCCGGTGTCGAACAATGCGGCGCAGTGTGCGAGCTGCTGTGCGGCATCGGCGTAGCGCGACGCCTCGTCTGCCGGCAGCGCCGTGGCGAGCTTGCCGCCGAAGTGTTTGTGCACGAAGGCGGCGGTGCGGCTGGCGATGTTCACCCACTTGCCGACAAGGTGCGAGTTGACGCGTTCCTCGAAGGCCTTGAGGTCGAGGTCGACGTCGACCGGCGCCGGCCCGAGGATCGTCGCGAAGTAGTAGCGCAGGTAGTCGGCGTCGAGGCCCGCATCGAGATAGGTGCGCGCCATGACGAAGGTGCCGCGCGACTTCGACATTTTCGCGCCATTGACGGTGAGGTAGCCGTTGACGTGCAGCGCGGTCGGCGTGCGCAGCTTCGCGCCGTGCAGCATCGCCGGCCAGAACAGGCCGTGGAAGTTGACGATGTCCTTGCCGATGAAGTGGTGCATTTCCTTCGTGCTGTTTTCGGCGAGCCAGGCGTCGAAGTCGGTGCCTGTCTTCGTGCACCAGTTCTTGAAGCTGGCGAGATAGCCGACCGGCGCGTCGAGCCAGACGTAGAAGAACTTGCCCGGCGCGTCGGGAATCGGGAAGCCGAAGTAGGGCGCATCGCGCGAAATGTCCCAGTCGCGCACGCCGCCTTCGGCGTCGAGCCACTCCTTGAGTTTGGCCGCGACCGAGGAATGCACGACCGGTTTGCTGTTCGTGAGTTTGCCGGCGAGCCAGCCGCGCAGCAGCGTGGTGAAGTCGCCGACCTTGAAGAAGTAGTGTTCCGAGTCGCGCAGCTCCGGTGTCGCGCCCGAGACGACCGAATGCGGATCGATCAGGTCGGTCGGTGCATAAGTCGCACCGCAGTTCTCGCAGTTGTCGCCGTACTGGTCGGGCGTGCCGCAGTTCGGGCAGGTGCCCTTGATGTAGCGGTCGGGCAGGAACATCTGCTTGACCGGGTCGTAGAGCTGGCGGATCGAGCGCTTCTCGATATGCCCCGCGTCGCGCAGGCGCGTGTAGATCAGGCTGGCGAGCTCGCGGTTCTCTTCCGAGTGCGTCGTGTAGTAGTTGTCGTAGACCACGCCGAAGTTGGCGAAGTCGCGCTCATGCGAGGCCTGGATACCCTTGATGAACTCCTCGGGCGCGAGCCCGGCCTTCTCGGCCGCGAGCATGATCGGCGTGCCGTGCGCGTCGTCGGCGCTGACGAATACCACCTTGTCGCCAGCCATGCGCCGCGCGCGCACCCAGATGTCGCACTGGAGGTAGCCGAGCAGATGGCCGATGTGCAGCGGGCCGTTCGCGTAGGGCAGGGCATGGGTGACGAGGATGTTGCGCGAGGACATTGAGCGGATTCCGGAAAGTTCGCCGTGGATTATCGCATGGCGGTTCACGCAATCCCCAGAGGGTGGTACAAATCGGCGGGGCGTTCTGCAACGGGGAGGTGATGTGGTGGCCAGGTCGTCGCAAATCGGGGAGGCAACGCGGCGAATGGCATTTGCCGGCCTGCTCGGCGTCCTGTTCATGGCGTCGCATGCATTCGCCGGGCAGGACGTGGACTTCAACGCGATCCGTTTCGGCAACCGCGATGCGCAACTCGTCGTCGAGGCGGGCGCGACCATGCCGCGCATTCGCCGGCTGCAGCCGGCGCAGGGTCCGGCGCTCGAAGGTGAGGCCGGAAATCCGCTGATCGACTTCGCGACGGTTGATGGCAAGGCGTCGCGCTTGCATTGGCAGCTCGACCGTGAGGCGAGCCGCATCGATGGGAAATCGCTGGCGCTGGTCTATCGTGATCCCGGCTTTCGGCTCAGGCTGAGCTGGGAATGGCTGGCGCGCAGCGAGCACGGCCCGCTCGAACATACGATCCGCATCGAGAATCTCGGCAAGCGCGAGATCTGGATTCCTCTACAGGATAGTTTCACGTTCCGCTGGAAGACCGGCATGCAGGCGCTGCAGCAGCTCTGGATCGACAAGGGCGCGGGTGAGGCGCCGCCGGTCGGCACGCATCTCGTCGATGTCGGCGATGGTTACCGCTGGCTCGGCGAATCGAGCGCGTTCGCGCATCCGCGCAAGGGCGAGCCGCGCGAGATCATTCCGTATTTCCTCGTGCGTGCGAAGGGCGAGGTGGGCGACGGCTGGTACGTCGGCATCGAATTCAGCGGGCGCATTGCGATGACCTTGAAGCGTCGAGGCGAGATGATCGAAGGAAGTGCCGGATTGAATCCCGAGCCCGGCCCGTTCCGCACGCGCTTGGCGGCCGGCGGCGAGTTCGTCACGCCCACCGTGTTCCTCGGCACGACGCATGGCGACATCGACGATGCGGGCAACGCGCTCAAGCGCTGGATCCGCGAGACCGTCAACGATGCGCGCACGCAGCGCGATCCGACCTATCCGTGGACGACTAACAACAGCTGGGGCAGCGCGATGGCGATCAGCGACGCGCAGGCGCGGCGCATGATCGACGATGCGGCCGGACTCGGTTTCGAAATGTTCCACCTCGACGCGGGCTGGTTTCGCGCGGTCGGCGACTGGCGGCCCGATCCGGCGAAATTTCCGCACGGACTCGTACCGTTGGCCGACCATGCGCATGCGCGCGGACTGAAATTCGGCCTGTGGGTGGACTGGGCGCAGGCGGGAACCAGCAAGGAGAAGGGCGCGCTCGACGTCGCCGATCCGGCGATCCGCGACTGGCTCACGACCGATCCGCGGCCGGGCTGGAAGCCAGAGGAGTTCAAAGGCCTCACTATCGACATCGGCTTGCCCGCGGCGAAAGCGTGGGTAGCGAAAGAGGCAGATCGCCTCGTGCGCGACTACAAGCTCGACATGCTCGAACATGACGGCTACGTCGTCGCACAGGGTTGCGATCGCGCGGATCACGAGCATGCGACCTGCGATCCGAGGCAGGTGAAAAAGTATACAGATGACGGCTTTATCTGGATGGATGGTCCGAATTCGACCGACGTGAGCTATCACGCCGCGCGCGCCTACTACGACATCCACGACGGACTCCGTCGCGATCATCCCCACCTGCTGCTCGAAGTCTGCAATGACGGCGGGCGCATGGTCGATTTCGGCAGCGCTGCCCACGCCGACTATTTTTCCATCGTCGACTCCTACGATCCGGTATCGAACCGGCAGGCGTTCTACGACGCGAGCCACGTGCTGCCGCCGGCGATGCTCGAAACCTACGCGAAGGAATGGCCGGCGCCGAACATTGAGAATTTCCGCTACATGCTGCGCAGCGCGATGCTGGGCTGGTTCACGTTGATGCTCGACACGACGAGCTGGAGCAAGCAGCAACACGAGGCGGCGTGGAGAGAGATCGAATTCTACAAGTCGACCTTGCGGCCGTTGATTCGCGAAGCCGACCTGTACCACGTCGGCCCGCGCGCCGACGGCATGGGCTGGGACGGCATCGAGTATTTCGATGCGAAACGCGGTCGCGGCGTGCTTTATGCTTTCCGCGGCACCCAACTGGATGCGGAAAAATATACTTTTCCGCTCCACGGACTGGATCCGCAGCGCAGCTATCGGCTGCGGTTCCGCGACGGCAG
>NZ_DASVOK010000194.1:0-25878 GCF_036383415.1 Rudaea sp.
CAGACCGCCGCATCGAACACCAGTTGCGCGTGCGCCGACCCGCCTGCCGCCAGCCACCCGGCATCGAGCAGGACGACGCGCGCGACGCGATGCGCGGTGCCGACATGGATGTGCACCGGCGCGCCGTTGTACAGCGTCATCGCACCCGCAAGCAGGCGCAGGCACACATCGACGTGCCGCGTCGGCGCGAAGGCGCGCGCATCGGCGAGCCAGTCGCCACGCGCGATGTCGGACTTGTCGATGCCGGCGAGATTGATCGCGCAGCGCTGGCCGGCGCGTCCTTCCTCCGCGGCGCGATTCTGCGCGTGGATTCCACGCACGCGCGCGGCGATGTTCGCGGGCATCACGGTCAGCGTGTCGCCAACGCGTACACGGCCTGCATGTACGGTGCCGGTGACGATGGTGCCGTGGCCGGGGAGCGTGAACACGCGATCGATGGCGAGGCGGAACAATCCGTCCGGATCGTGCTGCGCGGCTGCCGCGGCGGTCTGATGCAGATGGTTTCGCAGCAGCCTGACGCCGGCGCTGTCGGACTGCTGCGCATTGATGCCGAAGATCGGCGACCCGTACAGCGCGCTCGATTCGAGCAAGGCTTCGATCTCGCCCTGCACCGCATCGATACGCGCCGCGTCGACGCGATCGATCTTGGTCAGCGCGACCGCGCCGTGGCTGACGCCAAGCAAGTCGAGGATCGCCAGGTGTTCGCACGTCTGCGGCATGACGCCGTCGTCCGCGGCGACCACGAGCAGAGCGAAGTCGATGCCGCCAGCGCCCGCGACCATCGTGTGCACGAAGCGCTCGTGTCCGGGCACATCGACGAAGCCAAGCACGTCGTTGCCCTCACCTGCCGTGTCTTCGACCGGCACATAGGCGTAGCCGAGTTCGATCGAAATGCCGCGCGCCTTCTCTTCCTTCAAGCGATCCGTATCGACGCCGGTCAGCGCACGCACGAGCGTGGTCTTGCCGTGATCGATATGGCCCGCGGTGCCGACGATCATGCCGAGAGCGAATTCAATTGCGCGGCGAACTCCGCTTCGTCGGCGGCGTCGAGGCAGCGCAGGTCGAGCCACAGCGTCTTGTCGGCAATGCGGCCGAGCACCGGCCGCGGCAGGCCGCGCAGTGCGGCATCGAGCCGATCGAGGCTACCGCGGCCCTTGCGCGCGCGGATCGCGAAGCCGCAGCTCGCGAGCCGTTCGACCGGCAGCGCACCGCTGCCGATCTGGCTGTGCATGGTCGCGACCGCGACGTCGTAACCCTCAGCGAGTGCGGATTGCACGACCGGAAGCAGGCGCTGAGCCTGCGCTTCGATTTCCGCCGCGGGGCGCGTCAGCAGGCGCAGCGTCGGCAATTTCGCGGTGAGGAATTCGGGCGCGCGATACAAGGCGAGCACCGCTTCGAGCGCGGCCAAGGTGAGCTTGCCCGCGCGCAGCGCGCGCTTGAGCGGATTCTTCTTCAGCTTCGCAATCAGCTCGGCGCGACCGGCAAGGATGCCGGCCTGCGGGCCGCCGAGCAGCTTGTCGCCGCTGAACGCAACGAGGTCGGCGCCGGCGCCGAGCACGTCGCGCACGACCGGTTCGTGTGGCAATCCGAATGCGGTGAAATCGACGAGGCTGCCGCTGCCGAGATCGACCGCGAGCGGCAAGCCGCGTGCATGCGCGATTGACGAAAGTTCGGCGGTATCGACGCTCGCAGTAAAGCCGCTGATCGCGTAGTTGCTCGCGTGCACCTTCATGAGCAGCGCCGTGCGTGCGCCGATCGCGTCGGCGTAGTCGTGCGCATGGGTGCGATTGGTCGTGCCGACCTCGACGAGCCTCGCACCGGCACCGCGCATCACGTCGGGAATGCGGAACGAGCCACCGATCTCGACGAGTTCGCCGCGCGAGACGATCACCTCGCGTCGGTTCGCGAGCGTGTTGAGCAGCAGCAAGACCGCCGCCGCGTTGTTGTTGACCACCGTCGCGGCCTCGGCGCCGGTCAACTCGCAGACCAGCGATTCGACGAGTTCGTCGCGATCGCCGCGGCCACCCGTTGCGAGATCGAATTCGAGATTGACCGGCGCGGTCGCCGCGCGCGCAAGCGCATCTACCGCGTCGTCGGGCAGCAGCGTACGGCCGAGATTGGTGTGCAGCACGGTGCCGGTCAGGTTGAACAGCGCGCGCAGGTGCGGCTGCGCTGCATCAGCGAGACGCGCATCGAGCGTGCGCGCAATCGCATCTGCATCGAGTTCCCCGCGCGAGAGTTCGCCGGCGAGAGCGCGGGCACGCAATCGATCAAGCTCTTCGCGCAACGCGGCAACCACGCGGCTGCGGCCGTGGCGTTCGAGCAGCGGCGCGACGGCTGCCGCATTGAGCAGGCGGTCGAGCGAAGGCAGGTCGCGCGCGCTGACAGCCCCGGCATCCATGCGCTTCAATCCGCAGGTTGCCACAGCAAGGGATTGCCGCTCGCGCGCGCATAGCCTTGCTCGGCAAGCAGCAGGTCGAGCGCGATGCTGGCGAGGTCGTCGGCGACGGGCTCGACCGCGGGGTCTTTTTCCTGATAGAGGATCTTGCGGTAGCTGTGGCAATGCTCGCAGGTCTCTGCGCGCACCGCGGCGGCATCGGCGGCCGTGTCACTTTCGGCGATGCCGGTGAGCGAGCGGTAAGCAATGTCCTTGCCCGATGCACCGCACTGGCTGCACTGCACGCGCACCATATGCCATTCGCAGGCGCACAGCGCGCAGTGCAGATAGCGATAGCCTTGGTACGGTGCCCGCGTGGCGACGACGCTCGCGACCGGCAGGCTGCCGCAGAGCGGGCACAGGCCCAGCACGTCGATCGGTTCCACCTCGCTCGCGGCGAAGCGGCTGGCCAGCGCGACCCAGTTCACTTGCAGCGCAGCCATGAGGAACGGCGCGGCGGCGGCATCGATCTCGCCTTCGCGCACGCCGAGCAGGATATCGGCATGTGCTTCGAGTTCGTCGGCCGCGGCATCGCGAAGACGCGCGCTGATCTGCGCGACGGCATCCGGCAAACGCGGTTGCTGTGCGACCGCAGCGCAGATCGCCTGCAGCGCCACACGCCATTGCGGCGCACGCGGCCGGTTTGCCGCGGAAATCGGCGGCATGCGATGCGTCTGCGCCATTTTGATTTGCACCGCGTCCGGCAACTCGACCACGAAATCCGCGACCGCTAGGTGCTGCGCGTCGGCGACGACGGCAAACAGCCGCAAGTAATCGCCGATCGGCGATGTCTGCGCGAGTGCGCGCAGGCGTTCGGCGCGTTTCGCGAACAGCTGCGTGCGATCGGGAATGCGGATGCGCGGTATCGAATGCGCCGCCAGCGTTTCAATCTCGCCGGGCTCGAGGATGCGTTGTGCCATGCGACGCATGCTACGAGAACCTTGGATGCAAAGCCACGATGACGCGGCCGTTGGCACCGCGATCGAGCACCTTGATTGCGGACGCCGCATCGCGCGCTGGCTTGGCAGCGTTGCCACTGATGACGCTTTGCGAACGCGACACGTGGCCACCGGTGCCGCTGCGCACGAGGCGCAGCGGCACAAGCTTCAGTGTCGATGCAGCAGCGCTGCCGGCAGCGCCAGCGTGGTCGAGGCGGATGGCGCGAAATACAACGGATCGGCGCGCACCGCGATCGCCGCTGCCGGGGCACCGCCGACGAACAGCGAGCCGACGATGCTGTCGGCCTCGTTGATCCCATTCGCCTCGTCGAGGTGCGCGGCCATGAAGTTGCCGGCGCCGAACAGGAATCCCGAACCGAAGCCCGCTGCGTCGACTTCGTCGCCGGCGACGATGCCGGCCGCATTGATGCTGCTCGCGGCCGTGGTGAACGACGGGCTTCCGAGGTAGTCGAACATGTTCAGCCGACCCGGGTTTCCGCTGAAGCTGCGCACGCGCGATCCGTCGCCGAAGCGCCCGGCGATCTGGTTCGTGTCGTTGACGTCCCAGATGGACGTGCCGGCGGCGCCGGGAACGTCGATCGTCGTGAACACGCCGGCCTTCAGCGTGAATCCATGGACTGCGCCTGACGTGTCGACATAGTCGCCGACCAGCGTCGGCGCGTTCTGGTCGTTGATGCCGAGTACCTCGGTCGCCAACGCGCCAGGGTAATCGATGCTCGCGTACTGTCCGCCCGAGAACAGGAAGCCATGCGCGTTGCCGATCGGATCGAAATACAAACCGACGACCTGGCCCGCGTCGTTGATGCGGCGCGCGACCGTGACCGATGCCCCTGGGACGCTGACGATCATGTCGAGTGTCGCCCCCGCTCCCGCGAGCGGATCAACGTTGTCGAGCACGAAGCTGACGAGCTCGCCGTACTGCACGAAATAGCCGCTGACCTGCTTGCGATTGTTGACGCCGGTCAGGTGTGATTCGGTCACCCCGATGGGGTTCGGAAAATAGAACGGGATCGGCCATTCGAAGAACGGACAGGCCTGCGTCGGCGCGCTGACGGTGTTGTACAGGCTGAACCAGCCGTTGACCGTGCCGCGTGCCTTGGCGGCGTCCGAGAACCAGGCCGGGAACACGGCATCGGGCAGCGTGTAGCCGTAGCCGCCGAGCGTGAACGTGTGCCCGGGAAGATCCTCGAGCGGATCGGCAACTTCAAGATAATTGCTGTAGCACTGATGCGGTGATGACGGAATGGCCCAGCCCGGCACGACATTGCCGGCGATCGGATTCATGAGCCACTCGACCACTTCGTGCCCGAGTATCGCGGCGTTGCCGCCCCCGGGGGTGATCGCGCTCGAGAACCAGCCGATCGTGAGCAGGTTGCTGACTCCGGGCACGCCGGTCTGCGCGCTGACATCGACCCAGTCGTGGTAGCCGAGGAACCCCACCGCTCCGGTTGCGATCGTCTGTCCGGTCGCGTGGATCGTCAGCACCGGCGAGGGAATCCCGAATGCGCCGACGACGGACTTGTTCAGCTCGCGTAGCGCGCCGCCGTCGATGACGCCTACCGTCTGACCGCCGACGTTGACCGAAAAACCAAGTCCGGCCGGCACCGGGATTTCGATCGGCGGCGTCACGCCGACGACTTGCAGGCGCGTGTGGTAGCTGGAGCCGCTGCCACCGTCGATGCCCCAGAATGCCGCACGCAGATAGGCGTCGCCGAACTGCGTCGTGCCGAGCGCGCTGGAGCCGGCGGTGAACGGATAGTCGGTGAGAACCGGCGAGCCGAGAATGCCGTCGACTTCATCGACGCCATCGACGACATCCGTGCTCGCGTCGACGATGCCGCCGTCGGCGAACAGGAAACGGTAGGGAATGATGACGACCGGAATCACCGTCGTCTGGCCGGCCGACGGATCGCCGCCGATGATCGTGAACGGAGTGTCCTTGCCGTTGATCTTCTGCGAGCCGGTCCAGTGCGGCAGACCGAGCAGGTTCGGATCGGGCAGCGGCCCGGGCTTGTTCGACTTCGCCTTCGCGATCTGTTTCAGCTCGCCGCGGCTGATCGCGTTGATCAACGTCTGCTTCTGCGCGGCGGCTGCGGAATAACTGCCACCCGGCAGGCGATCGGCGAACCGCACCTGCGCGCCGGCGCTTGGCGCGATGACGAGCAACGCGCAAGCGATCAGGCAATTCAAAGCAGGAGCTAAAGAAATCCCGATCCGAAACATCGTACGCATGCGAGCTCTCCCAACATGGAAGTTTCAGAGTCGCCGAACGCGCGACATGCATGCATCGCTCGGCAACTGCCCTTTACAGCGACTGCCGGTAACCTTTCGAGATTGATTGTCGCGCCGATGATGAAACACCCTGTCCGGCGTCGACGGCGCGCAATCTAGCGCTTTTTGCGGCCTCCCGCCATCGCTCGTTGGAGCGAAAATGGCGGATTTACTTCTGCTGCCCTTTGGTCACTTCGCGGAACCACAGGCGATGGTGCTTCCAGGCCCAGCCGTTGCTGACCGTGCCGCGCGTCATCGCCCGCACCGAGCCCTTGACCCAGATCGCCGCGTAGATGTGCACGATGATCGAACAGATCAGCACGAAGCCGCAGAACGCGTGCAGCAGCGCGGCGAAGCGGAGGAACCAGATCGGGAAATAGATCGCGAAATACGCGCGCCAGATGACGAGACCCGAGGCGAGCAGACCGAGGAGGCAGAGGATGATCGTGTAGAACAGCAGCTTCTGTCCTGCGTTGTATTTGCCGATCTCGGGCAGCCGGTCCTCGCGGTTCTCGACCACGTCCCTGATCTTGCGCAGCCACTCCCAGTCGTACGCGCGCATGATGTTCTCGCGCCAGAGTTTTGCGCCGATCAGCGCGAACGCCGCCACCATGACGAGGCCGATGAACGGATGCAGGATGCGCGTCCACGGGCCGCCACCGAACAGGTTCGTGAGCCAGAACAGCGCCGGGTGGAACAACGCGAGTCCGGACAACGCAACGAGGAGGAAGCTGCCCGCGACGATCCAGTGGTTGATCCGCAATGCCGGCCCATAGCGGACGATCTGGCCTTGCCCACGTTCGCCTTCGCTGCTCATGGCGTCTTCTCCTTCTCCAGCTCGCGCTGCGCTTCCTCTTCGTCGTGCTCCGTCGTCTCATTCGGGCCGATGCCGATGTAGTGCAGGAAGCCGGCCGCCGCCGTGGCGAGGATCGCGAGCACGCCGAGCGGCTTGCTGATGCCCTTCCACAGACCGACCATTGCGCTGATCTTCGGATCCTTCGGCAGGTCGGCGTACAACTCCGGCTTGTCGGCGTGATGCAGCACGTACATGACGTGCGTGCCGCCGACACCGGCGGGATCGTACAGACCCGCGTTCTCGAAGCCGCGCGACTTCAGGTCCTCGATGCGTTCGGCGGCATGCTGCTTCATGTCCTCCTTGCTGCCGAAGGTGATGCAGCCGGTCGGGCAGGTTTTTACACAGGCCGGCTCGAGGCCGACCGAGACGCGGTCCGAACACAGCGTGCACTTGTACGCCTTGTTGTCCTTCTTCGAGATGCGCGGCACATTGAACGGGCAGCCGGTGACGCAGTAGCCGCAACCGATGCAGTTTTCTTCGTGGAAGTCGACGATGCCGTTCGCGTACTGCACGATCGCGCCCGGCGACGGACAGGCCTTGAGGCAGCCCGGGTCGGCGCAGTGCATGCAACCGTCCTTGCGGATCAGCCATTCGAGGTTGCCATCGGCGTGCTCGTACTCGCTGAACTTCATCACCGTCCACGACTCTTCGCTGAGATCGGGCGGGTTGTTGTAGCTGCCGACGCACGTGCCGACCTCGTCGCGCAGGTCGTTCCACTCCATGCACGCGACCTGGCAGGCCTTGCAGCCTATGCATTTGGTCACGTCGATCAGCTTGGCCACTTCGCCCGCGGGCGCACCGCGCGCTTCTGGCGACGGCAGGGTCGTGGCCGAGCGGCGGACGATGTCGAGAGATTGCAGTGCCATGTCTATCTCCTAGAACATGACTTCAAAGCGTAGCGAGCGATGAGAATTTGCGCGTCGCCGGAGCGCAGGAACCGGAGCATACACACGAGTATGTGAGGATTCCGAGCACCGCCGGCGCGCAAATTATCGAGCGCAGTAGCTTTGAGGGCATGTTCATGCCTTTTCGACCTTGACCAAGATGCACTTCGACTCCGGCGTCTGCGAGTTGCCGTCGCCGATCGCATTGGTCAGCGTGTTGGCCAGATAACCCGGCTTGGCCGCGCCGAGGAAACCCCAGTGGATCGGGATGCCGACCTGGTGCAGGGTCTTGCCGTCGACCTGCAGCGCCTTGATGCGCTTGGTCACCATCGCGACCGCTTCGATGTGCCCGCGCTTGGAGCTGACCTTGACCCGGCTGCCGTTGGGGATGCCGAGTTCCTTGGCCAGCGCCTCGCCGATCTCGACGAACTGCTCGGGCTGGATGATCGCGTTGAGCAGGCCGTGCTTGGTCCAGAAATGGAAATGCTCGGTGAGGCGATAGGTCGTCGCCACGTGCGGGAACTCGTCCGCCTTGCCGATCTGGGCGAGATCGCTCTTGAACACGCGCGCGGCCGGATTGTTCAAGGTCAGCGGCTGGGTCGGGCTCAACGGGTTCGTCGCCAGCGGCGTGTCGAACGGTTCGTAATGCTCGGGGAACGGCCCCTCGGCCATGCCGCCGCGGGCGAAGAAGCGCGCGACGCCTTCCGGGTTCATGATGAACGGGCCCATGCCGTCATCCGGATTGGACGTGGGGTTGAAATCGGGCACGTCCGCGCCGCCCCACGTCGTGCCGTTCCACGCGATCAACTTGCGCTTCGGATCGAACGGCTTGCCGCTGGGATCGCATGAGGCGCGGTTGTACATGACGCGCCGATTGGCCGGCCACGCCCAGGCCCAGCCGATCGTGTTGCCGATGCCGGTCGGATCGGAGTTGTCGCGCCGCGCCATCTGGTTGCCGGTCGGGCCCCATGCACCCGCGTAAATCCAGCAGCCGCAGGCCGTGCTGCCGTCGTCGCGCAGTTCGGCAAAACCAGCGACCTGTTCGCCGGCCTTGCGCACGAGCTTGGTCGCATCCTTGGGATCGTGCACGTCGGCGAGTGCCTTGCCGTTGTACTCCATCGCCAGTTCTTCGGGCGTGGGTAGCTGCGGGTTCGCGTATTTCCAGGCCAGGTCGCGCACCGGCTCCCACCACGCGCCGCCTTCCTTCGCATACAGCGCCTTGATGCGGTGGAACAGCTCGGACATGATCTCGATGTCGCTGCGCGCCTCGCCTGGCGGCTCGGCCCCCTTCCAATGCCATTGCAACCAGCGCGAGGAGTTCACCACCGCGCCGTTTTCCTCGGCGAAACTCGTGGTCGGCAGGCGGAACACTTCGGTCTGGATGCTGGCCGTGTCGACGTCGTTGAGCGCGCCGTGGTTCTGCCAGAACGAGATCGTCTCGGTTTCCAGCGGATCCATGCTGACCATGAACTTGAGCTTGGAGAACGCGCTGATCAGCTTGCCCTTGTTCGGCGCCGAGGCGAGCGGGTTGAAGCCTTGGCAGATGTAGCCGGTCATCTTGCCCTGGTTCATCAGCTCGTAGGCCTGCAGCATGTCGTAGGGCTTGTCGAGCTTGGGCAGGTAGTCGAAGCACCAGTTGTTCTCGGCGCTCGCCACGTCGCCCCACCACGACTTCATCAGGCTGACGTGGAACTTCGGGTAGTTCTGCCAGTACGCCATCTGGTTCGGGCGCAGCGGCTTCTGCGTGCGCTTGGCGAGGTAGGCCTTGTAGTCCTGCTCGTCCTGCTTGGGCAACGTGAGGTAGCCCGGCAGAAGGTCGGACATCAGGCCGATGTCGGTCAGGCCCTGGATGTTGGAATGCCCACGCAGCGCATTCATGCCGCCGCCGGCGATGCCGATGTTGCCGAGCAGCAGTTGCACCATCGCGCCGCTGCGCACATTCTGCGAGCCGATCGAGTGCTGAGTCCAGCCGAGCGCGTACATGATCGTCATCGCCCGGTCCTTGGTCGAGGTGGACGCGATCATGTCCCAGATCTGCGCGATCTTGTCCTTCGGCGTGCCGCAGACGCGCTCGACCATGTCGATCGTGTAGCGCGCATAGTGCTGCTTGAGCAGGTTGTAGACGCAGCGAGGATGCTGCAGCGTCGGATCGGTCTTGACGTAGCCGTCCTCGCCGAAGACGTAATCCCAGCTCGAACGGTCGTAACTGCGCTTCTCCGCGTTGTAGCCGGAGTAGAGGCCCTCGTTGAAGGCAAACTCGTCCTTCACAAGGAACGACATGTCGGTGTAGTTCAGCACGTATTCGTGCTGGATCTTGTCGTTGGTCAGCAGGTAGTTGATCAGGCCGCCAAGGAACACGATGTCCGTGCCGACGCGGATCGGCGCGTACACGTCGGCGATCGAAGCCGAGCGGTTGAAGCGCGGATCGACGACGATCAACTTCGCCTTGTTGTGCGCCTTCGCCTCGGTCACCCACTTGAAGCCGCACGGATGCGCCTCGGCGGCGTTGCCACCCATGATCAGGATCAGGTCGGCATTCTTGATGTCGACCCAGTGATTCGTCATCGCACCTCGGCCAAACGTCGGGGCAAGACCTGCCACCGTCGGGCCGTGTCAGACACGTGCCTGGTTGTCGAATGCGAGCATCCCGAGTGAACGAACGACCTTGTGCGTCAACACGGCCGTTTCGTTGCTGGTCGCCGAGGCGGCCAGCATGCCGGTGGTCAGCCAGCGGTTTACCGTCTGCCCGGCTTCGTTCTTGACGACGAAATTCGCGTCGCGGTCGGCCTTCATCAGCTTGGCGATGCGGTCGAGCGCGTCGTCCCACGAAATGCGTTGCCACTTGTCCGAGCCCGGCGCGCGGTACTCGGGGTACTTGAGGCGCGACTTGCTGTGGATCACGTCGACCAGGCCGGCGCCTTTCGGGCACAGCGTGCCGCGGTTGACCGGGTGATCGGGATCGCCCTCGATATGGAAGATGTTCGCCTGCGCGTTCTTGGCGCCGTCGCCGAGCGAATACATCAGGATGCCGCAGGCCACCGAACAGTAGGTGCAGGTGTTGCGCGTCTCGGTCGCGCGCGCAAGCTTGTACTGCCGCACCTCCGCCAGCGCCACGCCGGGCGAAAACCCCATCAGCGCCAGACTCGAACCCACCAGCGTGGTGCCGGTGATTTTCAGGAACTGGCGTCTAGTCATTGCAGACATGACGTTCTCCTCGTTCGTTCGCCGCGGAGCATGG
The DNA here is from genome assembly GCF_036383415.1 of Rudaea sp. GTDB lineage: Bacteria > Pseudomonadota > Gammaproteobacteria > Xanthomonadales > Rhodanobacteraceae > Rudaea. Next base: position 10,646 of record NZ_DASVOK010000194.1, read on the forward strand.
CCGCGTGCGACCGGACACCATCTTAGTACAAGTCCGGCCCGCCGGTGACTCGCAACCTCCCGGCTGTCATGAAACATACTTGGAATCCCCTGCCGTGTCCCCATAATCGAAGACCCATCGACCTACCGGGTGCACCATGCAGGACAGTTTCCACGCCACAACGATCGTTTGCGTTCGCCGCGACGGCAAGGTCGTCATCGGCGGCGACGGCCAGGTCACGCTAGGCGCGACCGTGGTCAAGGCCAATGCGCGCAAGATTCGTCGGCTTGGCGCCAAGGGCGAGGTGATCGCCGGGTTCGCCGGCGCGACGGCGGACGCCTTCACCCTGTTCGAGCTGTTCGAGCAGAAGCTCGACAAGCACGGCAACAATCTCACCCGCGCCGCGGTCGAACTGGCCAAGGACTGGCGCACCGATCGCCGCCTCGGCCGCCTCGAAGCGATGCTGGCGGTGGCCGACAAGGAAGTGTCGTTGCTGATCTCCGGCAACGGCGACGTGCTCGAACCCGAGCATGGCCTGATCGCGATCGGTTCGGGCGGCCCCTATGCGCAGGCGGCTGCGCGTGCGCTGCTGCAGCACAGCGACCTGCCGGCACGCGAGATCGTCGAGAAAGCGCTCGGCATCGCGGGCGACATCTGCATCTACACGAACCACAACGTCACGATCGAAGAGCTGTAGTGCTCGTCACCCCGGCAAGGAATGCCGGGGTCCGACATTAAATTCATGTCGGCGCTAGCCGACATTCGATTTAGTCTCTTGCTTCAATTCGCCGTGGGTACACGCGAAAAACTAAATTGAATGCCGGCATGACGAAAGTATCGGATTCCGGCAGTCCTTGCCGGAATGACGATCAAGAGCTTCTTTCAATCCCAACTCATTTCCATCCCATGTCCGAACTCACTCCCCGCGAAATCGTCACCGAACTCGACCGTTTCATCATCGGCCAGAACGCAGCCAAGCGCGCCGTGGCGATCGCGCTGCGCAACCGCTGGCGGCGCATGCAGCTCGATCCGGCGCTGCGCAATGAAGTCACGCCGAAGAACATCCTGATGATCGGGCCGACTGGCGTCGGCAAAACCGAAATCGCGCGCCGGCTCGCCGCGCTCGCCAACGCACCGTTCATCAAAGTCGAAGCGACCAAGTTCACCGAGGTCGGCTATGTCGGCAAGGACGTCGAGCAGATCGTGCGCGACCTCGCCGACGCGGCGGTGAAGATGGCGCGTGAGGCAGCGAAGAACCAGGTCAAGTCGCAAGCCGAGGAGCGCGCGGAAGAGCGCATCCTCGACGCGCTGATCCCGCGCCGTGCGTCGAGCTGGGACCAGCCGCCGCCCGAGGCGCTCGACACCGACACGCGGCAGAAGCTGCGCAAGCAGCTGCGCGAAGGCGCGCTGGAAGATCGCGAAATCGAGATCGAAACCGCGGTCAACGTCGGCGTCGAGATCATGGCGCCACCGGGCATGGAGGAGATGACCAACCAGCTCAAGGGCATGTTCTCGCAGATGTCCGGCAACAAGACGCAGAAGCGCAAGCTTGCGATCAGGGCCGCACGTCCGCTGCTGATCGAGGAAGAGGCTTCGCAGCTCGTCAACGACGAGGAGATCAAGCAGAAGGCGCTCGAATCGGCCGAGCAGAACGGCATCGTCTTCATCGACGAGATCGACAAGGTCGCGCAGCGCGGCGACTGGGGCGGCGCCGGCGTGAGCCGCGAAGGCGTGCAGCGCGACCTGCTGCCGCTGGTCGAAGGTTCGACCGTATCGACCAAGCACGGCCTGATCAAGACCGACCACATCCTGTTCATCGCCTCGGGCGCGTTCTCGCTGGCCAAGCCGTCGGATCTGATTCCGGAGCTGCAGGGCCGTTTCCCGATCCGCGTCGAACTGTCGGCGCTGTCGGCGAACGATTTCGAGCGCATCCTGCGCGAGCCGCACAGCGCGCTGACCAAGCAGTACAGCGCGCTGCTCGCGACCGAGAATGTCAAACTCGAATTCAGCGACGACGGCGTGCGCCGCCTCGCCGAAATCGCCTTCCAGGTCAATGAACGTACCGAGAACATCGGTGCGCGCCGGCTGCACACGGTATTGGAGCGGCTGCTCGATACGATATCCTATGAGGCTCCGGATCGCGGCGGGCAGACGTTCGTCGTCGATGCGAAGTACGTCGACGAGCATCTCGCGGCGCTGGTGCAGGATCAGGATTTGAGTCGGTACATCCTGTAGCCTCGGCTCGTCATTCCCGTCAGAACACGCGGAAATGACGGCAAAAAGCAAGAATTGGTAAAAGTATAGAAATGGCAATCATCAACCACCACCGCGAAGGCGGAAACAACGTCGTCCAGTTTCGCGGACGCGGCGCGCGCGCGCAGCTGCGCGAGGCGCTCGACGGGCGCGTGCCCGTGCGCGTGATGCGCGAAAAGATTTCCGCGGGCTGGACGCACGGCTACGTGATCGGCATGTCGGCCGAGTTCGCGCTGATCGCGGAAGTCTCCGACGCGATGCGTTTCGACGGCTTCCTCGCGATCGCGCTGTCCGACGTCAGCCATGTCGAGGAAGACCCGGGCCGCGAGTTCGTCGAGCGTGCGCTCAAGCTCAACGAGGAGGCGCTGCCGACGCTGTCCGAGATAGACCTCGCCGACTGGCAGACGATCGCGCAGTCGGCATCGTCGGTGACGCCGCTGATCTCGCTCAACATGCTCGACGACGCCGATGCCGGCGAGATCAGCTATGTCGGCCGCCTCACCGGCGCCGAACCCGACGCGCTGGTGCTGCAGGAAGTCGATCCGAACGCGAACTGGTATCCCGACACGGGCGCCTACGAGTTCCCGGCGATCGGCTCGATCGCGTTCGGCACCGCCTACATGCTGCTGCTCGCGCGCATCGCCGGCGTGCCGCCGATTCCGCTGCCGCCCGAAGCGCTGCCCGCATCCTGAGCGCAACATGAAACGGCCGCGCCATTGGCTTTTTGTCTGCGTCGCTGCCGCCGCACTCGCCGCTTGCGTCTATTCCGGAGAGCATGGCATGCCCGCCTCTTCATCGAAATCGCCAGCTGCGCCGGCACCGGTGCACGGCTTCGTCACCGACATGGCGGCATTCGATGCATTCATCGCGCGCCGGCCGACTGCGGACGAATTCCGCGCCGCCTATCCCGACGTGCTGCTGATCCTGCCGAACATGCCGACGACGATGGAGATGCGCTACAACAACAGCCGCTACTTCGCCGAAGTCGGCGGCGATGGCCGCATCAACGGCGGAAGATTCCAGTGAGCTGTCCGCGGCGGACGGCAACGCAGCGATGACCCAGGCCGCGCCGCAGCCGACCGACATCACCCTGCATCGCGCCTCGCGCGTGCTCGAAGTCGCCTTCGACACGGGCGAGACATTCCGCCTGCCCTGCGAATACCTGCGCGTGCATTCGCCGAGCGCGGAAGTGCAAGGCCACGGCCCGAGCCAGCGCGTGCTCCAGTACGGCAAGCAGAACGTGGGCATCGTCGAGATCGCGCCGGTCGGCCAATACGGCGTGCTGCTGCGCTTCGACGACGGCCACGACACCGGCATCTATTCCTGGAGCGTGCTCTACGACCTCGGCAAGCACCAGGCCGGGAAGTGGCGGGCTTATCTCGACGAACTCGCCGCCGCGGGCAAGTCGCGCGCGCCGCAACACTGATCAGCTCCGCGCCGGGATGACCGGCAGCAGCACGTGCGAGGGTCGCGCGCGGTCGAGATGGAGTCGGTTCGTCGCCACACGCGGATGCTCTGCGATGCCCTCGGGTTCTCCCGAGTTCGGACTCGCGTCGAAATGTGGGAAATTGCTGCTCGAAATATCGACGCGCAGGCGGTGTCCGCGCCGGAACAGGTTCGAGGTCGGGAATGCCTCGATGCGGATTTTGTATACCTCTCCACTTTTCATCATCGCCGGCTTTTCCCACGAGTCGCGGTAGCGCATGCGCAGGATGCCGTCGGTGAGGTTCATCGCGTAGCCGTGCGGATAGTCCCCGTTCGGCGGGTACACATCGATCAGTTTTGCGGTGAAATCGGTATCGGGGCAGTCGGACGACACCCACAGCTCGAATACGAGCGGGCCGGTGACTTCGAGATCCTCGCGCAGCGGTTCGGTCTGGAACACGAGCACGTCCTCGCGCTCGGCGAGCGCGCGATAGAGTTCGGTCGAACCGAAGAATTGAGGAGCTTCGCGCTGATCGAACGCACCGCCGACCATCACCGGCTTGCCCGAGGTTACCGTGCCGCCGATCGTCGGCACCGGATGCTTCGGGTCGTAGCGATACTCGCGATGCGCGACATCGACTTGCGGCGGCGCCTCAGTCACCATGCCGTCGGAGTGGAAGTAATGCGGCACGAGACGCGTGCCGGGCAGCGGCCAGTCGCGCTCGTTGCGCCAGCGGCCGCCATGTTGCATGCGGCCTTCGGCATTCTTGCGTCCGCTGCCGCCACCCATGACGAAAATGCGCACCGGCGCTTCCGCATCAACGCCGTTGGCGTTGCCCCTGAGCCAGCGATCGAACCAGCGCAGGCGCAGGGTGAGGAAATCCTGCGCGAGATTGCCATCGAGCGTAGCTTCGGTGCCGAAGTCGACGTCGCCCGCGTAAGTCAGCTGGCGATCGCCATGTGTCCACGGACCGAGGATCAGGCGTACCGGCCCGCGCTTGCGCTTTTTCAGCCCGAGATAGTTCTGCGTCGCGGTGCGCGGGTACGGATCGAACCACGACGACATGTGCACCATCGCCGCGTCGCAGTACTGATCGTAGAACCCTTCGGCGTAGATGCCGAGCTGTTTCCAGTAAGCGTCGAAGTTGCCGTGCTGCCACTGCTCGAACAGATAGTTCTCGTAATCCGGCGCGAGTGAAAGCAGCGAGTCACCGCGATGCCACGGCAGGCGCGCGAACCAGCGCTTGATGTCGATCGCCTGATACGCCGCGAGCTTCTTCGGATCGGAGCGGACCTGCGCACTCTCGGCCGCTTCGGAAAATGCCCACGTCGCCTGCTTCAGCTCGAACGCGCCGCCCTGACGGATGCCGCCCTGGTAGGCGTTGGCGAAGCCGCCCGAGTCGAGGAACATCGCCTTGACGCCGGGCGCGCTGGCGCTGCCGAGTGCACCCTGCGTGTGTGCTGCATAGGACAGGCCCATCGTGCCGATGCGGCCGTTCGACCACGGCTGCCGCAGGATCCACGCGCAGGTGTCGTAGCCGTCGTGGCCGTCGGCGAGGTATTTGACGAATTTGCCTTCGGAGCCATAGCGCCCGCGGCAGTCCTGGTAGATCACGACGTAGCCGCGGCGGACGAAGAATTCCGCGACCTCGGCGCGCGATTTCGGGTGCGGGTTGTCCGGCGTGCGTTCGGAGCGGCTCGCGATCGTCTTGCCGTAGGGCGTTCGCTCAAGGATGACCGCAAAGCGCTGCGCGACCGGCTTGCTGTTGCGCGCCGGCAGATAGACATCGGTCGCGAGATGCACGCCGTCGCGCATGCGCACCATCTGGTCACTCAGCACGACGACTTCGTAGTCTCCGGTCTCGCCTGCTCGCATCCGCGACCACGGCGCAGCGGCGCTCGCGATCAGGCCGAGCGCCCAGCGCCCGAAGCGGCGGCGCGACCAGGCGGGTAGAAGCGGGGAAGGAGGCTCGGTCACGGGACGAAAGTTCGACGGAAAAGATCCTGCGTCGCGCTAGACTAGCAGAGGGGAAGTATTCGAAAAATCGGGGTTGAACTCGTCAAACCATCTCTGGAAGAGGAATTCGTCATGCCCGAAGAAATCGAAATCGACACCGACAAGCTGCACGAAGCGATCCACGAGGAAGTCGAAAAGGAAGGCGGCTCGCTGCTGCGCACGATTGCGCTGACCACGGCGCTGTTCGCCGCGTTTGCCGCGGTCGCCTCCCTGCTCGCCGGCGGCACGGTCAACGAGGCGCTTGCGCTCAAGACCGAGGCGACGCAGCTGCAGGCGCAGGCCTCCGACCAATGGGCCTACTACCAGGCCAAGGGTATCAAGGCCGTCGTGCTCGATGCGCAGAAAGGCGTGCTCGCCGGCACGGACAAGCCGCTGCCGGCCGACCTCGACAAGAACATCGGGCGCTACAAGGACGAGCAGGCCGAGGCGAAGAAGAAGGCCGAGGAGTTCGAGCACGAGCGCGACGAGAAGGGCAAGGAAGCCGATCACCTGATCCACCAGCACCATTATTTCGCCTACGCGGTGGCCATGCTGCAGGTAGCGATTGCGCTCGGTGCGGTCGCGGCGCTGACGCGCAAGCGGCTGGCATGGTTGGGATCGACCGCGCTCGGCCTCGTCGGTGCGGCCATCTTCTTCTGGGCGCTGTTCGCGCATTGAGTTCGCATCGAACTCGATGCTCGCGCACCGGTGCCGGCGGCTGCGCTGCTAAGATAGGCGCATGAGCGAAACGAACCCGAACCCGGCCGGCACCACCCACTTCGGCTACCGCGACGTGCCCGTCGCGGAGAAGGAAAAACTCGTCGGCAAGGTATTCACCTCGGTCGCGTCCAAGTACGACCTGATGAACGATGCGATGTCGTTCGGCATCCATCGCTTGTGGAAGCGCTGGTTCGCGGCGACGAGCGGCGTGCGCGCGGGCGATGCCGTGCTCGACCTCGCCGGCGGCACGGGCGACATCGCCGCGCTGCTGCTGCCGATGGTCGGTGCGAGCGGCAGCGTAGTGCTCGGCGACATCAACGCGGCGATGCTGCGCGAGGGTCGCGATCGTCTGCTCAACGAAGGCCAGGTGCGCGGCCTGAACTACGCCCAGGTCAACGCGCAGGCACTGCCGTTTCCCGACGCGAGCTTCGATGCGGTGACGATCGCGTTCGGCCTGCGCAACGTCACCGACAAGGATGCGGCGCTGCGCGAGATGCATCGTGTGCTGCACGTCGGCGGACGCGCGCTGATCCTCGAGTTCTCCGCAGTGCGCGATCCGCTGCTGAAGAAGCTCTACGACTTCCATTCGTTCCAGGTACTGCCGCGCCTCGGCTCGCTGATCGCCGGCGATGCGGAGAGTTACCAGTACCTCGCCGAATCGATCCGCAAGCATCCCGACCAGGCAACACTCAAGGCGATGATGGAAGCGGCCGGCTTCGCCCGCGTCGATGTACGCAACCTCACCGGCGGCATCGTCGCGATCCATCGCGGCTACCGGATCTGATTCGGCCGTTCCGGCGCAGGCCGGAATCCGTCGCCCCCTGCGGATAGCCAAGCCGCAGCTACCTGCTTTCGATCCAAAGCTGCTATAACGGCGCTGCGGCCGCTAGCTGCGGCCCAGGGGGATTTTGTGTCGGCCGTACTACCGCAAACGGGCGATGCTGCGCACGACCTTGTCGCGCGCATTGGCGCGGGCGACAGAACCGCCGAGGCACGGTTCGTCAGCGAGTACCAGCCGGCGGTACGCGTACTCGTGCGCCGGCACACGCGACCCAACGAACCCATGGTCGAGGACTTCGTCCAGGACGTGCTCCATCACGTCCTCGAAAAGCTGCGCGCGGGCGAACTGCGCAACGCGGCTGCCCTGCCCGCCTATCTGCGTCAGGCCGTCATTCACGCTACCACGGCCGAATACCGCCGCCGCGGCAGCCGCGGCGAGCCGGTCTCCGCCGAAATTCTGGAACAGGTCCCGGCCGAACACAGTGACCCGGTCGAGCAGCTGCGCACGCAGCGGCTGGCCGTGCATGTGCGCAGCCTGCTCGCCGAGTTGCCGGTCGCGCGCGACCGCACCCTGCTCGTGCGCTTCTACCTCGAAGAGCACGACAAGGACGAAATCTGCGCCGACCTCGGCATCGATCCCGACCACTTCCGCCGCGTCGTCTTTCGAGCGCGCGAGCGGCTGCGCGAACTGATCGAACGCAACGCCGGAGAAATCCCATGAGACACGCCCCGCCGTTGCCGCTCCTGATCCACCATCGGGGGCAAGCAGCAGGAAACACCCCGTGACCGAAACGAACGAACCCAACCGCCTGGCCGCCTGGCTGGAGACCGCCTGGCTGGAGCGCTACCTCGATCGGCAGCTCAGCGCCGAGGAGGTCGCTTGGTTTGAAACTTACGTAATCGACAAGCCGGATTTGCTGCAGAAGATCGATATGGATTCGGATTTGTGGGATGGGGTGATTGTCGCAGAAAGCAAACTGGAATCTTTGACTGAAATCGATGCCGCTATCACTTCAAGGGACGCTTCGCATCATGGCGAACGCCGTGTAGCAGCCGGAATAGCCTCGAAATCAAGTCGGCCTGTCGCTACGACTACTAATGGACGTATCTCCCTCGATGCAGAAAAGCATGCGAGAACGCATCGGTGGTTGCGACTGGCTGCCGCGGTTGTCATCGGCGCAGGGTTGGGCGGCATGACCACATTTCGCCTGAACAAAGAAATCATCCCCTCTGTTATTGGCAGCCCCACACGCGTTATCTACGACACCGTTCGCGGCGATGCGATACCCCCTCGAGTCGAGAGCGACAGCCGGATATCCGAATACGTACTGCTGGAAACTCCGGCCCCCTATGGCGCAACAGAAATCGAGGTGACGATTGGCGACGTTCAACCCATTCCCGTCGTACCCGGAGCGGATGGATACATCAGCATTTTGATACGTGACCATACTTTCGAAAATGCAAAGACGGCGATATTGAGTTATCGCATCGACGGAAAATTGCAACAGCAATCGCTCGATTTGACTAATATCAAGAGGATACGCCAATGAAAACCGGAGCACTCATACTCTGCTCTATTAGCTTCACTCTAATTCTGGGTTCTTGCGCCGCTAACGAACCATATAAGCGCGTTGTAAACAATGCGACCATTCCGTCTCCATCGCCAGTAGCCGCGTGCAACACGAGTTCCCCACCTAAAAAATTGGACAAATCACAACAGGATGGCGTGGATGTACTGAATGGACGGCATGTCGTCACCTTAAAAGATCCGAAAGATTTTGATACATCCTGCATGTTTGTGCTCAAAGACAAGGATAATGGAAAGACGATTTGCCGGGACGACACAAAATACCAACGAGTGATTTTAGAAAATCAGTCTTTCGTGATCAGCGGCAACAGGCTCTGGATAAATAATCAAGAGGTTGCAACGTTAACAATCAATCCTCACGGCAGTCATCAACACGCTATCGCAATTGGCAAGAACGCCGGCCGACCAGAACTGACGTTTTATGTGTACTTCACGACAGAAGGAGGCATCGGTCCCAATGGCGAATACGACAAGCACTATCAGATAGAAGTGTTTTACGACCAGCTATGCGCTATCGAGCATCCTGATGCCAAATTCTGGACCGAGGGGCAGGGGCAAGGTACTACAGGCGGCGGCACCGAACCGCAGAAGTAATGTCTCGCGACAGCCCCCGCTGGCTACGCAGAGGGTTGACCCTACTTCTCTTGCTTGCCTATTGCTGCGCCAGCGTGGCCGCACCAACGCCGCTGAATTGTCGGACAGCAACTGCGACCTATTCATTGCCCAAGGATTCAGTTGTCTCGATTGATGTCGATGCTAACCAGACGGACTGGGTGGAAATCGAAGAATCGGGTGCCGAGCTCGATTTTATCGATGATTCCAATGGCGTAATCAAAGTCTCGGTACCCCCACGCTATGAGCGCTATTTCCTTCCAGTCGAAAATTTGCGCAAGCTGCGGGTAAAGCGCGACCTGGCATCGGATGTCAAAGCGGCTTTTACCGTCCGTCTGCATTGTGATCCGACAAAGGACGAGCGCACTCGCATCGAGTGGTATCGCTCCGCGGCCATAATCACCGCGCAGCTTCGCCCTGTCCCTCGATTAGAGAACCTTCAGAAACTGCTCGGAAAAATCGATGAACTAACCAATGAGGCTTCCGACTCAAGTTCCCTGGCGTTGGCGCTCCACATTCGAGCGCAAGCGCTTTTTTCTGCAAGCCAAGCCAAACAATCGACGTCAGCTTTCGGTCAAGCTGAAACGGCTTGGCATAACGCTGGCGATGAATCAAGGGCACTGGCTGCGCGCCTCGGGCGTGTTGAAGATCTGATTCGAGCAGGAAAATACCAGGATGCGTCGAGGTTGTCCCACTGGGATGGGCACCCTACGACGAATGACGGCTATTTTTCCCACCGCCTTTCGGCTGCCGGTTGCAATGTACTCGATTACCTTGGTGAACTCAGGCGCGCCTCTGTCTGCTATGAGAAGGCAATCGAGCGGTTTCAGGCCGACGGTGAGTTTCCGGAATTAGTCAACGTGAAACTCAGCTTAGCCGGACTTCAGCTGAACCTTGGGCGACCTGTCCAAGCTATACGCCAAGCGACCGAGGCACGCGAATTGTTGCGAAGACCCGGACCGGACGATTCACCCGTTCTAAAGGGGCGAGCGGAGTTTCTGCTCGGAGATGCGAAAACTGCGGTCGGTGATATTGCGGGCAGTCTGCGTCATTTCGATACCGCATTCCTTGAGTTCACCTCGGCAAACGCACATCGTTGGGAAGCCAATACCATGTTACGCGCCGCCTCCATTTATGCGGAGTTCGGCGCAGTCGATGAAGCTCACATCTTTCTACAGGAGGCACTGACACGTCTATCCGAACAAGATGCGCCGGCTCGGCGTGCTGCCGCGCAACTTGTCTTGGCGCGCACCGAGGCACGCGCCGGCAATCTGAGCGAAGCGCTGCGAGCGGCCCACACAGCTGAGGACATTTACAACAAGCTCGCAATGCCTGTGCCGCTAGATCTATCTCGCAGCATCGTTGCCGACTTGGAGTTACGCGCCGGGAATCTCGATTCAGCGCAGGCTCTTATCCCCAAATTTCTGCCAAATGCATCGTGGACACTACTGTCCGCTCGCATTGCTCTCGCTCGCGGCAATTTGCAGGGTATGCAAATGCTGTTGCACAGGCTCTATCAATTGAAGCTGAATTTTGTTCAACAGATAGAGACCGCCCAACTGGAAAGTTCCTTGGCTGAAAACGCAAAAAACTATGTTCGGGCACAACATATTTTGCGAGACGCAGCATTGCGGATATGGAATACAGCCAGCAAGACCGATAATGCATTGCTTTCGGAGCTGCTGCGCAGACGCATGATGCCTCTGGCCACACAGGCCACAGATCTACGTTGGAGGCAACTTACCGAAGAGCCTCCGCAAGCAAGAAACGATGTGGAACGCTCAGCTATAGAGGATGCCTGGTTTTGGCTGCAAATTGCGACGCAACCCGCTGCGTCAACTCGGCCAGCGAAGGTTGCGCGCCTTGATATCGAACGTTTTGATGCATCCATAGCCGATGAACTCCTCACCACCGCGCCAGAGTCGACCGCACGATACAAACTCGACGCAACCCGGAGCTTGTGGGCAACCTTGTCGAACACCGGCAGCAACGCAAAATCCATTCCATATCGCTTGCCTATCGCGCTGGACCATTTTCAATCCCGAATGGCAAGAGATACGCTGCTTGGCGCATATTTGGCAGGCAGCCGGCATGGGCTCATGCTCTGGATAACGCACGATGCGGTTCATTTGAAAAGCGCATTGGCACCCGATGATTTGCGTGACAGCATTGCAAAGTCTTTGAGCCAAATATCCGACCCTTCTTACAATCTCATGCCCTTGCATGCTTCACTCGACGATATCTCGGCGCAATTGTTCGCTACCGTTCCCGCCATTCAACAGCCGTCGAAATTGCTGATATGGAACGATTCGATACTCGGCAGCGTGCCATGGAGTGCGCTGCGTTGGCCGGGTAGCGATACCGATCTTGTCGAAAACTCTACGGTAAGCATAGTTCGAGCATCTTCGTATTGTTGTGGACAACCGCGTCCATCACCCAAAAAAATTCATTTAGTTATTTCAGCCCCCCAAGACCGCGTATCGAGTCGCCTACAGGCGCTGCCCACGGCGGCCCTGGAAGATAGGCTGATCGCATCGGCGATTGATAATTCGTGGCGAATTGAAGGGGCGAGCGGCGAACGTCAGACGGTGCTTGACGCTTTGCGCACGCAGGGAGATTGGGTACATATTGCCTCTCATGGGCAAACGAGTCGGGGGCGTGTTGGTGCCAATGGCATCTGGATGAAACCGTCGGTAGCCGACTCGGGTTTCCTGAGTGGTCTCGAATTGCTCCAATACGGCGTCAGAAGCGACCTTGTTGTGATCGATGCGTGTAAGTCCGCCGAAAACGACTACGACGGCATCCGACCGGCACTGAGTTTTGCGGACTCAGTGTCGATAGCAGGAGCGCACGATGTCGTTGCAGCAATGTGGCCCGTCAGCGACGCCGCCGCCTCACTCTGGGTACCTGCTTTTTACGGAAGCGTCAGCACCGAGCCAACGGATATAGCGAATGCAATGCGCCATGCGCAGCTTCGTCTTAAAAAAAGCAGGGCATTCCACCATCCCTACTTCTGGGCATCCTGGGTGCATCTGGAACAGCTGAATATCTCAAACTGATCAAATCAAGCTGACAAGAATCTCCCTTGCGGCCCTTCGGCGCCAACCCATCGAACTGAGGCAACGCAAAATGTACGACCACGAAAATCCGGATGATTTTGGATCGGATCAGTTGAATAAATACGAACGCCGGTTTGCCAGGCCCCGTTCACGATTCTGGGATTCGGAGAGAGCGAGACCAAGCCGTTTGACACCGGTAGCCATTGACCGCTCTGTAGCGAAGAAAATTCCTGTACGCATACAAGAGGATCGAAATACTTGTGTCAGCTTTGCGCTAACCGACGCGATGCAGTTGCTACTTTGGCGCGAACGTCGCAAAAAAATCGAGCTGTCGGCAGGGTATGCGCATTGGCTATTCAATCGGTCCGAGCAAAAGCCATGGTGCAAAGACGACGCCTTTAGTCTTGCGAAAGGCACCTTACTGCTACATCGCTACCCGGTTTGCACTACAGATTATTGTTCAAATACTCTGCCGGATTGTCTACCGCAAGATAGCAATTCGTTGAATCCGTCGTCCGAGGCGCGCAAGGCCGCCCAATATGGCATAGCCGATTTTTTCTTCATCGATCGCCGCTATGTCGAAAAGAGCGACCGATTGACACCAAGTCTTGACGGACCGGACATCACCAATACCAACTATCTTGAATGCATACTCTCCCAAGGTCACGATATCGTATTGGCACTGGATTGGCCGCTGACAGAGATAGGTAAAGGGCCGTGGTCCTTACGTCGTAACAAACTCGATGGATTCCCAATGTGGGTCCCAAATGCCTGTTCCACGGGACACGCGCTCGTGGTTGTCGGATACAACCGCATAGGAAAGAAGCCCGTCTACGGAGCAGACAAGGAACCTTATTTCGTATGCCGGAACACCGCTGCGGCCAGCGACAAAAATGGGATAACGTACCTCACTTACGATTTCGTTCGCGCCTATGCCCTTTATGGTGTTGTTGTGCTGAAGGTTCGATATTTTCTCAAATGAATTGATGGGCACAGCGACGGCAACGAGCAATGTTTCCTTGGGCATCATCCTCAGCCGATTCCCGAAAGCTGAAAGCCTGTGCAATCTGTCGCGTTTACAAGATTTAACGCGATACTCCTCTTCTCCGGGCCTTTCGGCATAGGTCCCGCTCTAGCTACCACGGCATAATTACTGGTTTCAACCGGGGAGTCGCCGTGCGCAAATACATCCTGTGTTCTCTGCTCGTTCTCACTGCCGTGAGCGGCGGCGCTGTCGCCGCCGAGAACGAGGAAACCGCCAAGCCGGAAACGAAGGCGGCTGCGCACAAGGAGAAATCCGAGGCCGCCGCGGAGAAGTCCGTGGCGACGAATCACAACGTCTCGATCAACGGCCGCAGCTACGCGTACAAGGCGACCGCGGGGACGCTGACGATCCGCGATGACAAGGACGTGCCCGACGCGAGCGTGTTCTACGTCGCCTACACCGTCGGCGATGGCAAGGAATCCGAAAAACGCCCGGTGACTTTCTTCTACAACGGCGGTCCCGGCTCGGCGAGCCTGTGGCTGCACATGGGTTCGTTCGGTCCGGTGCGCGTGGCCACCTCAAGCCCCGCAGCGACGGCGCCTGCGCCGTACCAGGTCGCCGGCAATGCCGACAGCCTGCTCGACAAAAGCGATCTCGTCTTCGTCGACGCGATCGGTACCGGCTACTCGCACGGCCTGCCCAAGGACAAGGACGGCAAGCCCGCCGAGAAGGACAAGGACGACAATCCGAACAAGCGCTTCTGGGGCACGGATCAGGACATCGACGCGTTCGGTCGCTTCATCGTTCGCTACATCACGGTGAACCAGCGCTGGAACTCGCCGAAGTTCCTGTTCGGCGAATCCTACGGCACGCCGCGTTCGGCCGGCCTCGCACGCTATCTCGAAAACCACGGCGTCGCGCTCAACGGCGTCGTGCTGCTGTCGTCGATCCTCAATTACGCCTCGCGCATGCCGGGTCTCGACAACGACTATGTCAACCTGCTGCCGACGTTCGCGGCGATCGCCTGGTATCACAACAAGGTTCCGAACAAGCCCGCGTCGCTCGAGCCGTTCGTCGACGAGGTGCGCGGTTTCGCGCGCGGCGAATATTCGGTGGCGCTGGCGAAAGGCCAGGACCTGAGTCCGGCCGAGCGCGACGCGATCGCGCAGAAGCTGAGCCGCTACATCGGCCTGTCGCCGCAGTACCTGAAGGACGCCAACCTGCGCGTCAGCCAGCCGCGCTTCCGCAAGGAACTGCTGCGCGACCAGCGCCGCACGCTCGGCCGTTTCGACGGCCGCTTCGAAGGCATCGACGCCGACGCGGCGGGCGAATCGCCCGAGTTCGATCCGTCGAGCACGGCGATCAGCGGCGCGTTCTTCTCCGCGATCAACGACTATCTCTCACGCGAACTGAAGTATCCGAGCGAGGTGCCGTATCGCATGAACGCGGGCGCGGCGATCGGCGAGTGGGACTGGCGGCATGCCGTCCCCGGCTCGACGCGCAAGGTGCAGCTGCCGGCGATGGTCGGCGATCTGTCCGAGGCGATGCGCACCAATCCGCACCTCAAGGTACTCTCGGCGAACGGCTGGTACGATCTGGCCACACCGTTCTTCGCGACCGAGTACGATCTCGCCCATCTCGACATCGACCCGAGCCTGCGCAAGAACCTGAGCTTCAGCTACTACCCGTCGGGGCATATGGTCTATCTCAATCTCGATGCGCTCAAGCAGATGAAGGGCGACCTCGCCCGCTTCTACGACAGCGCCCTGTCCAAATAGGAAAGCCGATGAACCTGCTTGTTCGCACCGCCGCCGCCGGCGTTCTGGGCCTCGCCAT
>NZ_DASVOK010000195.1:0-2625 GCF_036383415.1 Rudaea sp.
AGCTCGCTGCCGATGCGGGTTTGCTCGTGACGATTGCGCAGTCAGCCGACGCGTGGCGGCGGCGCTTCGGTCTGCGCGACCTCGCACCGACGCAGGCGGCGAGTCCCACCGCCATCGGCGATGTGCTCGCGCATGCGTTTCCCGATCGCATCGCGCGCCAGGATCCTAACAACCCGCGCCGCTACGCGTTGAGCAACGGCCGCGGCGCAAGCCTGCACCAGAATTCGGCCCTTTACGGTGAGCCCTGGCTCGTCGTCGTCGACCTGCGCATGGACGAACGCGACAGCCTCGTCCTCGCCGCGGCGCCGTTCGATCCCGATCTGCTCGAGCGCGACTTCGCCGATCGCCTCAGGCGCGAGCGCGTCGTGCGCTGGAATCGCGAGACGCGCAGCGTCGAGGCGTTCGAGGAATATCGTTTTGCCGGGCTCGTGCTCGAGCGCCGCAGCGTGCCGGCGAAAGCGGCGGATGCGCTGCCCGCGTTGCTCGCTGCCGTGCGCGAAGCTGGTCTCGATTCATTGCCGTGGAGCGATCACGCATGTGCGCTGCGCGCACGCGTCGCCTTCCTGCGCGAAGCCTGCCCCGAGCTGGAATTGCCGGACTTGTCCGATGCCGCCTTGCTCGCCACGCTCGATGATTGGCTCGCCCCCGCACTCGCGGGTAAGACCAGGCTCGACTCGCTGAGCGCACAGTCGCTCGGCGAGGCGCTCGCGGGCAGGCTCGATTATGCGCAACGCCGTGCGCTCGACGAGTACGCGCCCGAGGCGCTGCGCGTGCCGAGTGGCAACGAGCGCACGCTGCGCTACGAGGCCGGTAAGCCGCCGATGCTCGCGGTCAAGCTGCAGGAACTGTTCGGCCTCGCCGACACACCGCGCATCGCGAAAGGGCGCATCGGCGTGACCCTGCATCTGCTCTCGCCGGCGCAGCGGCCGATCCAGGTCACCCAGGACCTGAAGGGTTTCTGGGAACGCACTTATCCCGAGGTGAAAAAGGAACTCAAGGGCCGCTATCCCAAGCATCCCTGGCCCGACGATCCCTGGACGGCGACGCCGACCGCGCGCGCCAAGCCGCGCGCGCGTTGACCGCCGACCGATTGTCATCCTCGTGCTCGTCATTCCCAGGCGCTTTTGGCGGGACAGCACAGCCGGGATGCCGAAGAGCAAGCTGCGAATGCAGTTTGTGATCCAGCGCCTTTGCTTTCGTTCTTGCGTTCAAGAGCAAGAGCTTCTCGTGACTTTCGCATCCTCGTTTGCCGCGGTAATGGCTTGATCCGCAAGGTCACGTGCAGGAAGCGCGCAAGGTCGCCGCTTGTACACGGAAGTACAATCATAGAACCCGCGCCGGGCCTCGCGAACTCAAGCGGCTTTGTCGCGTGGGCGCGGCATTTGGAGCCACGTCTCTTTGACATTTATTTTCACGGCCTACAATGGCATGCTGCAAGCAGCCCCGCTTCGCATTCATCCAACCCCTGCAATCCATCCAAGATACGTAAAAATGGCAATCGACCTCAAAGGCTTGAATCAGCATCAACTGAACGAATTGATCCACCGCGCCGAATCGCGCAAGCACGAATTGGCGAAGGAGAGAATCGTCAAGGCACGCGAAAAGATTCTTGCCATCCTCAAGGCCGAAGGTATCACTCTCGAAGAACTGTTCGACGGCCGCGGCGCGAGCCGCAAGGCACGCCGTCCGGCCAAGGCGAAGTATCGCAATCCGGCCGATCACGCGCAGACCTGGTCCGGCCGCGGCAAGCGTCCGCGCTGGTTCAGTGCCGCGCTCGCCGCGGGCAAGAAGGAAAAGGATCTGCTGGTCTGATTTCGGAGCAACAAAAAAACCGGCCCGCTGCCGGTTTTTTTACAGGGCCCGGCGTGGCGCGGCGATCAGATCGCCGAACAGCAGGCCAGCGACGAGCGAGACGAGGATCGCGAACAATGATGCCGCCGTGTGGATGCCAAGGAACACATCACGACCGACGATCGCCGACACGGTCAGGAATCCGAGGCTGCCCGGCACGAGCAGGATGATGCCCGGCTCGCGCACGAGCGCACCGGGCCGGTTGGTGACGCGCGCGTAGAGATTGCTCAGCGCGCCCATCGTCGCGCCGGCGAGAAACACGCCAAATTCCGGACCGAACTGGCGGCTGCCGAAATACGTGATCGCATAACCGAGCGCGGCCGCGCCCATGACCAGCGGAAAGTCCCGCCACGCCGCGCGGAACAACACGGCGAAACCGTAACTGCCGAACGGCAGCGCGGCCCAGACGCTCCAGTCCGGCACCGGTGCGAGCGTCGCGGCTGGCGGAACGAGGCCGAGCAGCTTGCACAGCTCGTTCGCGACCAACGTGCCGAAGGCAAGCTTGATCAGCGTCTGCATCGCGTCGGCGAAGCGCGCGACGCCCGACACGAGATGGCGCGTGGACAGCTCGCGCACCGCGGTCGTCAGCATCATGCCGGGGAACAGCACGATCAGGCTGGCGAGCACCGTGACCTTGAGCGTCAACGGCGTGATGTAGAGGCTGATCTGGGTGGCGAGCACGGTGGCGATCAGCGCGCTCGCGGCTTCGAGCGCGAGGCGCATGCGCTGGCTGCGCGCGCTGATGTCGGCGAGCGTGCCGACGATGAGGCCGAT
>NZ_DASVOK010000196.1:0-16996 GCF_036383415.1 Rudaea sp.
GCTTGTGCAGGGAACATTGGTGCAGACGTAGGTCGTGCCGCCTTCGGTCACCACGTCGTCCTTCGAATAGGACGTGCCGGACTGGTATGTGCCTCTGTAAATAAAGCCTGTACCCGTCGCACCGGTTGCACCTGCCGAACCTGCTGCACCGGTCGCTCCTGCTGGACCCGCCGCACCGGTTGCGCCTGCGGGACCCGCCGCACCAGTTGCGCCTGCGGGACCCGCTGCACCGGTTGCACCGGCCGGGCCTGCTGTGCCGGTAGCTCCTGCCGAACCTGTTGCACCCGTGGCGCCTGCAAGGGCCATCACGCTCCAAGCTCCGCCCGGACCGGAATTCAGTGCTGGATCAAGGCTTGTGCAGGGAACATTGGTGCAGACGTAGGTCGTGCCGCCTTCGGTCACCACGTCGTCCTTCGAATAGGACGTGCCGGACTGGTATGTGCCTCTGTAAATAAAGCCTGTACCCGTCGCACCGGTCGCTCCTGCTGGTCCTGCCGCACCGGTTGCTCCTGTAGCTCCTGTAGCTCCTGTAGCTCCCGTAGCTCCCGTAGCTCCCGTAGCTCCAGTCGCTCCTGTGCTGCTTGCGGTCGGTGCACGGAAATAGCCGTATGAATCGACAACCAAATGGGTTATGCGCTGTGCCACAACGGTGAACTTGCCGTTTGTTTGATTCAGGGTCGCGATGCCTTCGTTGGCGACTTCTTCGCCGTTGACATAGTTCATCCAGCTGGACAAAGGCGAGCTTCCCTCCGGAAATACCGATAGATAGGCAGGCGGATAATCCGGCATATTCCTCGAATCAATCGTCATGTTCAGCACCAACGCAGCCGGAATTGTCCCGGTGAATGTGGTGCAGCCGCTGCCGCCTTGGGTGGCTATGTCGGCGAGACCGCCGGCTCCGTCAAAGGTCGTGCTGGAGTAATTATCCGGCAGCGGGGTGCCTCCCGGGCCGCCGACTAGCCGCGTGTCAACGATGCGGCATGGGGAGGTCGGCGTGTAGACTAGATCGGCAAGATCGGCCGAAGCACTGCCGACCGAGTTGGACGCCATCGGATTGGTGTTGCCCCGTGAGCCGCTCGAACTAGCAGCAATGCTGGTATGGCGCGCCGCGCCTGCACTCGCCGCCGTCAGCGCTTCCTGCAATGTTGTTGCAGAGCTAGCGTCCTCCAGGCCTTTGGCGTCTCCGCTCAACAGGTTATTGATTAATTGCACTCGATTTGGATCCACCGCGCCGGTAGTGGACTGCTGCGTAAATCGGTCTGCGATCGACATCGCGATCACTATGTTGTTTTTTGCCCGAGCGAGCTGCTGGGCGCTTGTCGAACTGCCTGGCACCGCTTGGAGATCATTTGCTTGTTGCGCCGCAATAGCCGTATTCACGGCTGCGGCAAGCACTGACACAGTTAAAAAACCAATCCGAGAAGCCTTGGTCCTTGACTTGATCATATGTGCTACCCCTGCAAGTTGTGTGATGAGAACGCAAGGGGATGCTTCAAGGACATATAAACGTATATTCAAACAATATGCCTAAACCCCTTGCATTCGTTTTTTAACTTCTAATTTTATTTTAATTTGTGAATCGCGGCACATATTTAGAAATAAATCAAAATCAATGATAGACAATTGTTACTAGTTAATATAATTAATCAAAAATAATGTGATTAAATATACAAATTACATATAAAATGTGATTTACATCACTAATTAAATAGTTATAGACAGCAGCAGGATTGGCTGACAGCGGGGGCAAACTGTGCCGGATTCGACAATACGGCGTGCGAGGAGATCGAGCACGGTCCCCGGAACGTCTTCAGCGGTATTTTTCGGCCACTGGGTTGGGCAGGCCGATGCCGGGCCTCACGTGCCGCTGAGCGTGCACTGCGCAAGCAGACCGCGGGCCATCATCGAGTACTGGCGGCGACGAAACAGCAGGCGCCATTGCGAGCCGCCAAGCTGGCGCCAGAGCACGGCCGCGCGGATTGCGGCGAGCAGCAGGGCCCGAATCTGCGCGATCTGGGCGTCCTGGCGCAGGAACTGCTGATTGCCTTCGACGACGATGCGCGGCTGCAGCGTCGAGAGGGTGTCGACATAGAGGCCGGCCAGACGCTGGGCGACGACCGGATTGGCGGCGTCCAGTCCCTGCGTCTGCGCCGCGATCGTCTCGATGCCGCGGCGTAGTTCGCGCAGCATCGATGGGCGGAGGGCCAGCCGGCTCTGTACGCGCAGCACCGAAATGCCGAGCCGGGTCAGGGCCAGATCGCGTTTTTCATCGTCGAGCTGAGCGATAAGGGTCTCAAGGCCCGGGCGCAACTGGCCCAGGCCGCCGAAAACGTCCGCGGGGCTGTCTGCGTCGATCTTGAAGATACTGGCGATGCTCGGGCGCATTGCCATGGAATCGGCGCCGCCGCGCGTCGCGATCGCACGCACCAAGCCGATCGCCTGGAACAGACCGGCGAGGGCGATGACGCGTTCTTCCCTCATTTTCTGCTCCGCAAACCGCCGAAAGGCGCGTCGGTGGCTTCGATGATGCCACCACCAAGGCATTCCTCGCCGGCGTAGAACACGACCGACTGGCCCGGCGTGACGGCCCGCTGGGGCATATCGAAGTCCACCGTGCAGTGTGCGCCATCGATGTTCACGCTGCAGGCTTGGTCGGGCTGCCGGTAGCGGGTCTTGGCCGTGCACGAGAACTGCGCGGAAGGGGCTTCTCCCGCGGTCCAGCTCAGCTCGCTGGCGACAAGCTGTCGCGATTGCAGCCATTCACTCTCGCCGCCCTGGGCCACATAGAGCACGTTTTTCGCGACATCCTTGCCGACGACGTACCAGGCTTCGCCACCGGCATCCTTGCGCCCGCCGATGCCGAGGCCGTTGCGCTGGCCGAGCGTGTAGTACATGACGCCATCGTGCTCGCCGATGCGCTGATCGTCGGGAGTGCACAGTTCGCCGCGCTGGGCCGGAATGTAATGGCCGAGGAACTCGCGAAAATCCCTTTCGCCGATGAAGCAGATGCCGGTCGAGTCTTTTTTGTCGTGCGTCTGCAGCCCGGCTTCGCGCGCCATTGCGCGGACTTCGGGTTTCGGTAGTTCGCCGACCGGGAACAGGCTCGAGGCGAGCTGCTCCTGTCCCAACGCGTGCAGAAAGTAGCTCTGGTCCTTGTTGGCGTCGCGCCCGCGCAGCAGCCGATGGCGCCCGTCGAGGCAGTCGGTGCGCGCATAGTGACCGGTCGCGATCTTGTCCGCGCCGAGCGCGCGCGCATGCTCGAGAAAGGTCTTGAACTTGATCTCGCGGTTGCACAGCACGTCGGGGTTCGGCGTGCGTCCGGCGCGGTACTCGGCGAGGAAGTTCTCGAATACCTGATCCCAATACTCGGCGGCGAAATTGCGCGTGTGGAAGGCGATGCCGAGTTTGCCGCAGACGCGCAGCGCATCTGCGCGGTCGCGGTCGGCCTGGCATTCGCCGAAGCGCTCGTCTTCTTCCCAGTTCTGCATGAACAGGCCGGAGATGTCCGCGCCTTCGCGCGCGAGCAGCAGCGCGGCGACGGACGAATCGACGCCACCGGACATGCCCACCATGATTTTCTCGGACGCTGACAAGATTCAAAACCTGTTGAGAAGCATGGCCGGGAATGGCTGCGTCTTGATTTTCGCGCTCATGAATCAACGCGCAAATACGATTGGACGACGTGGAGAGGGTAGCGTTTTCCGGCCAGCCAGTCGTCGATGTTGCCGAGTACCATCGGATTGCGATGGCGATTTGCCTGCTTGGCAATCTCCTCGCGCGTCAGCCACAGCGCGCGGACGATGCCGTCGTCGAGCACGCGCTGCGCGTCGTGGCAAACCGGATGCGCGGCAAACGTGAAGCGCAGGTATTCGGCGCTACCATCGGGCGTGTTCCACTGGTAGGCACCGACAAAATCGGTCAATTCGATGGTCCAGCCGGTCTCCTCGAGCGTTTCGCGCACGGCAGCGTCGAACAGCGTTTCGTTCTGCTCTAGATGTCCTGCCGGTTGATTGAGCACGATTTCGCCGCGGATGTCTTCCTCGACCAGCAGGAATCGTTGTTCGTGGCAAACCACGGTGGCCACGGTGACGCGCGGGCGCCAGACTGCGTCGACAGAGGCGGCGGAACGTTCAAACATCGGTGACGGAGCAGGGAGTTCAGGGGAACGAAGAATTTTACCCGAGGTCGCATGAATGCGACGCGGTTGAAACGCATTGTGACGCCACCACATGGCCTGCGGAGAGGCACGTTTCGGCGCCCGCGGCGCTATACTCGAATCGCAACGCGTACAGGCTCATCGATGGCACAGACACCGGACAAATTGCACGAACACCAGCACGGCGCCGTGGTCGAAGAGGCGCGCCCGGAAGTCGCGCGTCCGCCGCTGTACCAGGTGCTGCTGCTCAACGACGACTTCACGCCGATGGATTTCGTCGTGGTGGTGCTGGAGACGTTTTTCAATATGGACCGCGAGCGCGCGACCCAGGTGATGCTCCACGTACACACGCGCGGGCGCGGCGTCTGCGGCGTGTTTACGCGCGAAGTGGCGGAGACCAAAGTCACCCAGGTGAACGAGTTTTCGCGGTCGCACCAGCATCCATTACTTTGTACTCTGGAAAAAGCGTAGTCTTCCCACATATCGTGCGCTGGTAAGAATTGAAGGGTCTCTCATGTTCAGTAAAGATCTAGAGCTCACCATCGGCCAGTGCTACAAGGACGCGCGCGAGCAGCGCCACGAATTCATGACGGTCGAGCATCTCCTGCTCGCACTGATCGAGAATCCGTCAGCCGCCGCGGTAATGCGTGCCTGCAACGCCGACCTGGTCAAGCTCGGCAAGGATTTGAAATCGATCATCGTCGAAACCGTACCGGTGTTGCCGAGCGGCGACGAGCGCGATACGCAGCCGACGCTGGGCTTCCAGCGCGTGCTGCAACGCGCGGTCTATCACGTGCAATCGTCGGGGCGGAAGGAAGTCACCGGTGCGAACGTACTCGTCGCGATCTTCGGCGAGAAGGATTCGCATGCCGTGTATTTCCTCAACCAACAGGAAGTCACGCGTCTCGACGTGGTCAACTACATCTCGCACGGCGTGGCCAAGATCGGCCAGGAATCCGCGCAGCCGGCGAGCGAGCCGGGCAAGGAAGGCGAGGGCGGCGAGGAGCCGCGCGGCAACCCGCTGACCGAGTTTGCGAGCAACCTCAACGAGCAGGCGCGCGCGGGCAAGATCGATCCGCTGATCGGCCGCACCGAGGAAATCGAACGCACCATTCAGGTGCTTTGCCGCCGGCGCAAGAACAACCCGCTGTATGTCGGCGAAGCCGGCGTCGGCAAGACGGCGCTGGCCGAGGGCTTGGCCAAGCGCATCGTCGAGGGCGAAGTGCCCGAGGTGCTCAAGGAGTGCACAATCTATGCGCTCGATCTCGGCGCGCTCGTCGCCGGCACCAAGTACCGCGGCGATTTCGAGAAGCGCCTCAAGGCCGTGCTCGCGCAGCTCAAGAAGGAGCCGCATGCGATCCTGTTCATCGACGAGATCCACACGATCATCGGCGCGGGTTCCGCGTCGGGTGGCACGATGGACGCCTCGAACCTGATCAAGCCCGTGCTCGCCTCGGGCGAGCTGCGCTGCATCGGTTCGACCACGTTCCAGGAATACCGCGGCGTGTTCGAAAAGGACCGCGCCCTCGCGCGGCGCTTCCAGAAGATCGACGTGGTCGAACCCTCGGTCGCCGAGAGCTTCGAAATCCTCAAGGGCTTGAAGTCGCGCTTCGAGGAGCACCACAAGATCGAATACACGAACGAGGCGCTCAAGGCCGCGGTCGACCTGTCGGTCAAGCACATCGGTGACCGCCTGCTGCCGGACAAGGCGATCGACGTGATCGATGAGGCCGGCGCGCGCCAGCGCCTGCTTCCGGTCGAGCAGCGCAAGGCCATTGTCGACGTGCCCGAGATCGAATTCATCGTCGCGCGCATGGCGCGCATTCCGCCCAAGCAGGTGTCGACGTCGGACCGTGACGTGCTCAGGAACCTCGAGCGCAACCTCAAGATGGTTGTGTTCGGCCAGGACCAGGCGATCGAGGCGCTCGCTGCGTCGATCAAGATGGCGCGCTCGGGTCTCGGCAACGCGACCAAACCAATCGGCAATTTCCTGCTCGCCGGCCCTACCGGCGTCGGCAAGACCGAGGTCACGCGTCAACTCGCCATGCAGCTCGGCATCGAGCTGATTCGCTTCGACATGAGCGAATACATGGAGCCGCATTCTGTGTCGCGCCTGATCGGCGCGCCCCCGGGTTACGTCGGCTTCGATCAGGGCGGCCTGCTCACCGAGCAGATCACCAAGCATCCGCATTGCGTGCTGCTGCTCGACGAGATCGAGAAGGCGCATCCGGACGTCTACAACATCCTGTTGCAGATCATGGACCACGGCAAACTGACCGACACGAACGGACGCGAGGCGAATTTCCGCAACGTCATCCTCGTGATGACGACGAATGCGGGTGCCGCGCAGGCGGCGCGCCGCTCGATCGGCTTCGTCGAGCAGAGCCACGCGACCGACGCGATGGAAACGATCCGCCGCGCATTCACGCCGGAGTTCCGCAATCGTCTCGATGCGATCATCCAGTTCGGCTCGCTCGACTTCGAGCATATCCTGCGCGTGGTCGACAAGTTCCTCATCGAACTCGAGGCGCAGTTGCAGGAGAAGCACGTTTCGCTGACCGTCGACGCCGAGGCGCGCCACTGGCTCGCCGAACACGGCTTCGACAAGCAGATGGGCGCGCGGCCGATGGCGCGCGTGATCCAGGAGAACGTCAAGCGTCCGCTCGCCGACGAACTGCTGTTCGGCAAGCTCGCCGATGGCGGCAAGGTATTCCTGAGTGTCAAGGACGACAAGCTCGACGTGCGCGTGGAAGCGGACGAGAAACAGCCCGTCGTCGTCGAGTAGGCGGAACGTGCGGACACGAAAAAACGGCGCCTTTGTGGCGCCGTTTTTGTTTGTATGGATGCGACTGCCTCGGGAACCTCTGATTAACCGTCGCGAGCGAAGAGAATTTTCGCGTCGCCGGAGCGCAGGAACCGGAGTTTACTTATACGTAAATGAGGATTCCGAGCACCGCCGGCGCGAAAATTATCGAGCGCAGCAGGTTAATCAGAGGTTCCTAGCGGTGGCGGTAGGTGATGCGACCCTTGGTCAGATCGTAGGGCGTCATCTCGACCTTGACCTTGTCGCCGGTCAGGATGCGGATGTAATTCTTGCGCATGCGCCCGGAAATGTGCGCGGTCACCACGTGGCCGTTTTCGAGCTGCACGCGAAACATGGTGTTGGGCAGCGTGTCGAGCACGACGCCTTCCATTTCGATTTGATCGTCTTTTGCCATCGATACCGAGCTAGGGGGCAGCGGCGCCTGGGCCGCAAGGCGCGAGATTCTGCCACGTCCGCGGATTTTTTGCGATCTTTTTGATCCGGGAAGCGTGTGCAACGGCCTTCTGGCGGCGGTTTTCAGTCGGCCAGATCGCGGATATCCGTCGATGCGATGCGATCCCGCCAGGGGCCGATGAGACCTGGTTTCGCGGTTTGCCTCTCGACATGGCGAACGAATTCCGCGCGTGGCACGTCCGTGGCGCCAAGCGATACGAGATGCTCCGAGTGCACCTGCGCATCGAGCAGCGGGAATTCCCACTCATGCAAGCTGTGGCAGAGCGCGAGCAGCGCGATCTTGGAGCCGTTCATGCGCGCGCTGAACATCGATTCGCCGAAGAACATGTGACCGACGGCGACGCCGTAGATGCCGCCGACGAGTTCGTCGCCAGACCATGCCTCGAACGAATGTGCGTGACCTAGCGTATGCAACGTGCAATAGGCGTCGAACATTTCGCGCGTGATCCAGGTCGTTGGTTGCTTCGGTCGCCGCGCGGCGCAGGCGCGCATCACTTCGGCGAAAGCGGTGTCGGCACGGATCGTCCAGTCGCATCGGCGCAGGAAGCGACGCAGCTTCGTCGAAACGTGAATCCGGTTCGTCTCGAACACCATGCGCGGATCGGGCGACCACCACAGGATCGGCTCACCACGCGAGTACCACGGGAAAATGCCGCGCCGGTAGGCGTCGAGCAAACGCCGGGGCGACAGATCGCCGCCCGCCGCGAGCAGGCCGTTCGGTTCGGCTAGTGCCGCGGCAACATCAGGGAATGCCTCGTTCGAACCCGGATGCAGGATTGGAATCCGGATCACGGCGCCGGGTCCGGCGCGTTTCGCGCATACGGCGAATGCGTCATCAATTTCGCGTAATAGTCATGAAGAGCATCTGCCTCGCGCGCGAGTGCGTCACGCACGGCCGCGCGGAAGCGCGCGTCGCGGATATAGTGATACGAACGCGTCATCGTCGGCAGGAAGCCTCGCGCGATCTTGTGCTCGCCCTGCGCGCCGGGCTCGAACGTGGTCAACCCTTCGCGCAGGCAGTACTCGATGCCCTGGTAGTAGCAGGCTTCGAAATGCAGGCCGGGCACGTTGATGGTGCTGCCCCAGTAGCGACCGTAGAGCGTGTCGGAAGAGCGCAGCATCAGAGCCATAGCGACGATTTGGTCCGCGCGCTTGCACAGTACGGCGATGATCTGCCTCGGCATCGTGGTGCCGAGATGGCGGAGGAATTCCTCGGTCAAGGCCGGGTGGTTGCCGCGTTCTTCGAATGTGTTGAGGTAAAGCGCGTGGATCCGACGCCATTCATGGGCATCGAGTTCGTGGCCGTGGCGCAGTTCGCAGACGATGTCGGCGCGCGTGACCTGCGTCCGCTCGGCGCGGATGTTTTTGCGCTTCTTGTGATTGAGTGCAGCGAGGAAATCATCGAACGTCTTCCAGCGCTTGCCGTCTCCTGACGGATTCTTCCAGTGGAATTGCCAGTCAAAGCGAGCGAGCCAGCCGGCTTGCGCAAGCGCCTGCGCATCGTCCGCGCTGACGAAGTTGACGTGCGCGGAGGACAGTCCATGGCGCTCGACTTCACTCGAGATGGCCGTGGTCAGTGCCGTGCGTAACGTCGACGTACCCGTACCAGGTTTCGCCAGCAGGCGCGCGCCGGTGACTGGCGAGTAGGGCACGGCGCCAAGCAGCTTAGGATAGTAGTCGAGTCCGGCACGCTCGTAAGCGCCAGCCCAGGACCAGTCGAAAACGAATTCACCGTGGGAATTGCCCTTCAGATACAGCGGTGCGACAGCGACCAGTTCTCCGCTTTCATACAGGCCGAGATGGTGTGCGCGCCAGCCGTAATCGGCGCGCAGGCTGCCGCTTGTCTCGAGGCCGGCGAGGAATTCGTGGCGAAGGAACGGGTTGTCGTCGGGAAGCAGGGCGTTCCAGGCGGCAGCATCGATGTCGTCGAGACGGGAGTGGAAGCGGGTTTGCATCGTTCGCCGTCATTCCCGCCTGCGCGGGAATGACGAGTTGGGTGCTATCAGCCTGCCAGGCCGAGCTTGTCGAGATACTTCTCCGCATCCAAGGCCGCCATGCAGCCGAACCCGGCCGAGGTAACGGCCTGGCGATAGATTTGGTCGGCGACATCGCCCGCGGCGAACACGCCGGGCACGCTGGTCGCGGTCGCGCCGCCTTCGATGCCGGTCTTGATGACGATGTAGCCATTCTTCATGTCGAGCTGGCCGGCGAAGATTTCGGTGTTCGGCGCATGGCCGATCGCCACGAACATGCCGTGCACGGTCAGGTCGCGCGTGCTGCCGTCGTCGACGTGCTTGATGCGCACGCCGGTGACGCCCTTGTCGTCGCCGAGCACTTCATCGACGGCGTGGTTCCAGACGACATCGACCTTGCCGGCCTGCTGCTTGGCGAACAGTTTGTCTTGAAGAATCTTCTCGCCGCGGAACTTGTCGCGGCGATGCACGACGGTGACCTTCTTCGCGATGTTCGAGAGGTACAGCGCCTCCTCGACCGCGGTGTTGCCGCCGCCGATCACGGCGACGTCCTGGTCGCGATAGAAGAAGCCGTCGCAGGTCGCGCAGGCGGACACGCCCTGGCCTTTGAATTTTTCCTCCGAATCGAGTCCGAGATATTTCGCCGTCGCACCGGTCGCGATGATCAGCGCGTCGCAGGTGTATTCGCCGTTGTCGCCGGCAAGGCGGATCGGCTTCGATTTCAGGTCCGCCGTGTGGATGTGGTCGAACACGACCTCGGTGTCGAAACGCTCGGCGTGCTTCTGCATGCGCTCCATGAGAGCAGGCCCCTGCAGGCCTTCGACGTCGCCAGGCCAGTTGTCGACGTCGGTCGTCGTCATCAACTGCCCGCCTTGGGCAAGACCGGTGATCAACACGGGCTTGAGGTTCGCGCGCGCGGCGTAGACCGCGGCGGTGTATCCGGCGGGGCCGGAGCCGAGGATGATCAGGCGGCTATGCTTCGGGGTCGTCATGTATAATTCTCGCAACGTTGGCAGGCGGAAGAACGCTTCTTCGGATTGCGAAGAATGGGGCGCGCAGCCGTTCTAATCAAGTCGGCCTGCCGGCGACGCAAGTTGTCCGCACGATTCCACGCTCGGTTGCGTAGCCGGTGAAATCGCGACTGCGAAATAGTTATAAAAACAATTCGTTAACGGACTAACTTAAGGTAGACTCCCGCGGTGGCGCGCGAATCCAGAAATACTCCGAACAAGACGGCCGGCAGCGACAAGTCGCAGGTCATGCCGCGCGTCGTGCGCGAAGTCGCAATCATCGCGTTGCTCACCGTGGTCGTGTACCTGATCGCGTGTCTGGCGAGCTACAGCCCGGGCGATCCGGCCTGGTCGCATGCGACCTCGGCGCCGGTCATCCTGCACAACATCGGCGGCAAGGTCGGCGCCTACCTTGCCGACGTCACGTTCTGGTTCTTCGGTTATCTCGCCTACGCGTTCCCGCTGTTGCTGCTCGGCGTTGGCTGGGCGCTGTTCCGTGACCGCGAACAGGAGTCCGCGTCGGCTCTCGAGCCGGCCCTGCGCCTGATCGGCGGCGTCGCCTTCTTCATCGGCGGCACCGGCTTGGCTTATCTGCACTTCAGCGACGCGGCGTCGAAGCTGCCGGCCGGCGCGGGCGGCATTCTCGGCATGGGCATCGGCAGTCCGTTGATGCGCGGATTTTCGTTCCCGGGTGCGACACTGCTGCTGCTCGCGCTGTTCCTGATCGCGATCACGCTGGCGACCGGGCTGTCGTGGTTCAAGCTCATGGACGCGATCGGCCGCGGCATCTTCAGCGCGTTCGACTGGCTTGGCACGAGTGCGAAGAAGGTCGAGGACGTGCGCGTGGCGCGCGCCGCGCGCGTCGAGCGCGAGGAAGTGCGCAAGGTCGAGACCGTCAGGCAGACCAAGCGCGAGCCGGTCAAGATTGAAACACGCGACACCACGCCGATCGAGCGCAGCAAGCGCGCCGAGGCCGAGGCGCAGATTCCTCTGTTCGCCGGCGGCGCCAATCAGGAACTGCCGCCGATGTCGCTGCTCGATCTGCCCAGGCAGCAGGTGAAGGGCTACTCGGAAGAAACGCTCGAAGCGTTGTCGCGCCAAGTCGAATTCAAGCTCAAGGATTTCCGCATCGATGCGCAAGTCGTCGGCGTTTATCCGGGCCCGGTCATCACGCGCTTCGAACTGCAGCCCGCGCCCGGCATCAAGGGCAGCCAGATTTCCAATCTCGACAAGGACATCGCGCGTGGTCTGTCGGTGATCAGCGTGCGTGTAGTCGATGTGATTCCGGGCAAGTCGGTAATTGGACTTGAGATTCCGAACGTCGCCAAGGAAATCGTCTACCTCTCGGAAATCCTGAGCTCCGAGCGTTACGACTCGGTGAAGTCGCCGCTGGCGCTCGCGCTCGGCAAGGACATCGGCGGCAAGCCTGTCGTCACTGACCTGGCCAAGATGCCGCATCTGCTCGTCGCCGGCACCACGGGCTCGGGCAAGTCGGTCGCGGTCAACGCGATGGTGTTGAGTCTGCTGTACAAGGCGACGGCGAAAGAGGTCCGGCTGCTGATGGTCGATCCGAAGATGCTGGAATTGTCCGTGTACGAAGGCATTCCGCATCTGTTGACGCCGGTGATCACCGACATGAAGGACGCCGCCAACGGCCTGCGCTGGTGTGTGGCCGAGATGGAGCGGCGCTACAAACTCATGTCGATGGTTGGCGTGCGCAACCTCGCCGGTTTCAACAAGAAGGTGAAGGACGCGGCCGACGCCGGCCAGCCGATGCTCGACCCTCTGTTCGTGGCAAAGCCCGATCTGTTCCCAGATGCGGTCGCGCAGCCGCTCGAGCCGCTGCCGTTCATCGTCATCATCAACGACGAATTCGCCGACATGATGATGATCGTCGGCAAGAAGGTCGAGGAACTGATCGCGCGCCTCGCGCAGAAGGCGCGCGCCGCCGGCGTGCATTTGATCCTCGCCACGCAGCGCCCGTCAGTGGATGTCATCACGGGTCTGATCAAGGCGAACATTCCGACGCGCATCGCATTTCAGGTGTCGAGCAAGATCGACTCGCGCACGATCCTCGACCAGTCCGGCGCCGAAGCGCTGCTCGGTCACGGCGACATGCTCTACCTGCCGCCGGGCACCGCCACGCCCGAACGCGTGCACGGCGCATTCGTCAGCGACGAGGAAGTGCATCGCGTGGTCGAACACCTGCGCGCGCAGGGCAAGCCCGAATACATCGACGGCGTGGTCAACGAGGTGCAGACACTCGGCGACGGCAAGATCATCGGCGAATCGGGCCTGCCCGAAGAGGCCGAAGACGGCGAGGGCGGCGATTCCGACGAGCTCTACGACAAGGCCGTCGCGATCGTCACCGAAAGCCGTCGTGCCTCGATCTCGGGTGTGCAACGTCGCCTCAAGATCGGCTACAACCGTGCCGCGCGCCTGATCGAAATGATGGAAGCGCAGGGCATCGTCAGCGCCCCGCAACACAACGGCAACCGCGAAGTGCTGGCGCCGCCGCCGCCGGAACTTTGAGCCTCGCCGCCGTGCTTACGGCGTTCAGCCAGGTTTGCGGATACTTTCTACGCCTTTTCCCTGGACCACGAGTCATGCGCGTTTCCGTTCTCGCTTCGCTGTTGTTGAGTCTTGTTGCCGGCACGGCGTCCGCCGCAGACACCGCGCGCTCGCGCCTCGACGCATTCTCCAAGGGCCTGACCTCGGTCTCGGCGAGCTTCGAGCAGCAGGTCAGCGACGCGAGCAGCGGCAAAACCAAGACCAGCCGCGGCACGCTGTCGCTAAAAGCGCCGCGCCAGTTCCGCTGGGACACGACCGCGCCGTACAAGCAGCTCATCGTCGCCGACGGCGAGAAGGTGTGGATCTACGATCCCGACCTCGAACAAGTCACCGTGCGCGCGCAAGGCACGGAGGAGGCGCACAGTCCGCTGACCGTGCTGACCGATCTTTCCCAGCTTGACCGCGATTTCACCACGAGCGAGCAGGGCGAACACGACGGCCAAGTCTGGCTGCGCCTCAAGTCGAAGGACAAGGAGCCGCAGTTCGAGTACGCCGACCTCGGTTTCGATCAGGCTGGCCTTGCCAGCATGACGTTCAAGGACACGTTCGGCAACGGCACGCAGATTCGTTTTTCCAGTTGGCAGCGCAACGCGAAGCTGGCGGCGGACCAGTTCACGTTCACGCCGCCCAAGGGCGTCGACGTGGTCGGCGACCCGACACCGGCGGCAAGCGCGCATCCGATCAAGCCCTAGGGCGAAAAATCGCGCCCGATCGCACTGGAATTCGCTTGCGCAGCCCACACGTTACACGTTAGGCGGTGCCTGAAGCGAGGCGCTCATGCGACTTCCAGGTTGCATATGGCTGCTGGCCGGCATTCTGGCGATTCATTCGTCAGCAGCGGAGATTTCTGCGCCTGCAGGCGGCGAAGTGCTGGTGCTAGACATCAAGGGCGGCATCGGCCCGGCGACCCGCGATTACGTTCGGCGTGGCCTCGAGCGCGCGGCGGTCGAGCACTCAGCCGCGGTCGTGCTGCGCATCGATACGCCGGGTGGGCTCGATGCGGCGACGCGCGATATCAATCAGGCGATCCTTGATTCGGCCACTCCGGTAATCGGCTGGGTCGCGCCGTCGGGCGCGCGCGCGGCCAGCGCTGGCACGTACATCCTCTACGCTTGCCACCTGGCGGCGATGGCTCCGGCGACCGCACTCGGCGCGGCAACGCCGGTATCGATCGGCGGAGGATTGCCCGAGCCCGAGCCAAACAAACCACCGCGCGCAGCGGACCAGGCTCAAGATCGCAAGGGCGAACGCGCGGTCGAGCTGCATGAACCGGCCACGCTCAAGCACAAGGTCATCAACGATGCGGTTGCTTATCTGCGCAGTCTCGCGGAGCTGCGCGGCCGCAATGTGCAATTCGCCGAGGCGGCGGTGCGTGACGCCGCGACGCTGACTGCGAACCAGGCGCTGGAGCAGCATGTGATCGAGATCGTTGCGGCTGATATACCGGCCCTGCTGCGTCAGGTGAACGGGCGCGAACTGAAACTCGTGCGCGGACCGGTCACGCTCGCACTGACTCAGGCGAGCGTCCGCGAGCTGCCGCCGGACTGGCGCGCGTATCTGCTTGGCGTGCTGACCGAGCCCACCGTCGCCTACCTGTTGCTGCTCGCCGGTTTGTACGGCCTCGCGCTGGAGGCCTACGCACCGGGCACGTTTTTCCCCGGCGTCACTGGCGCGCTGTGCCTGCTGCTCGCGCTGTACGCGCTGCAGGTGTTGCCGGTGAACTTCGCCGGCGTCGCCTTGATCGTGCTCGGCGTCGCCCTGATGGCGGCGGAATTCGCACTGCCAGCCTACGGCTCGCTCGGCATCGGCGGCGTCATTGCACTGCTGATCGGCTCACTGATCCTGTTCGATACCGACATGCCGGGTTTCGGCGTCTCCGGACAACTGATCCTTGGCATCGGCTGCGCCAGTGCGGCGGCGTTCTTGGGCCTCGCCTGGCTCGCCTTGAGCGCCCGTGGCCGGCCGGTCGTGACCGGGCTTGAAGAACTCGTCGGCCAGTGCGCCGTCGTGCTTGCCGATTTTGCCGGCCACGGCCAGGTGCGCATCCGCGGCGAAATCTGGCAGGCGGCGAGCGCAGTGCCGCTGCGCGGTGGCGCGGCGGTGCGCGTCGAGGCCGTGGATGGTCTGGTGCTGCGCGTGGTGCCGTTTGCTGAAGGCGATTCCATCTGAATCGAACGACTTGATTGACTGCAACCGGAGGCTGTCATGAACTTCCTCTTTTCACTACCGGGCATCGCGCTGTTGGCGGTGCTGCTGATCGCCGCGGTCAAGGTGCTGCGTGAATACGAACGCGGCGTGGTGTTCCAACTGGGCCGCTTCTGGATGGTGAAAGGGCCGGGCTTGATCCTGCTGATTCCGGCCGTGCAGCAGATGGTGCGCGTTGACCTGCGCACCGTGGTCATGGACGTGCCGCCGCAGGACGTGATATCGCGCGACAACGTCTCCGTGCAGGTCAACGCCGTCGTCTACTTCCGTGTGATCGATCCGCAGAAGGCGATCATCAACGTTGAACACTTTTACGAAGCG
Organism: Rudaea sp.; assembly: GCF_036383415.1. GTDB lineage: Bacteria > Pseudomonadota > Gammaproteobacteria > Xanthomonadales > Rhodanobacteraceae > Rudaea. Next base: position 15,514 of record NZ_DASVOK010000196.1, read on the forward strand.
ACCAGCCAGCTGGCGCAGACCACCTTGCGTTCAGTGCTTGGCCAGCACGATCTCGACGAGATGCTGGCCGAGCGCGAACGCTTGAACAACGATATCCGCACGATCCTCGATGCACAGACCGACGCTTGGGGGATCAAGGTCGCCAACGTGGAAATCAAGCGCATCGATCTCAACGAGACGATGGTGCGTGCGATCGCGCGCCAGGCCGAAGCCGAGCGCGTGCGTCGCGCCAAGGTGATCCATGCCGAAGGCGAGCGCCAGGCGGCGCAAACGCTGGTCGAGGCGGCGCGCTTGCTCTCCGCCGATCCGCGCGCGATCCAGTTGCGCTATCTGCAGACGCTGACCGAAATCGCCGGCGAGAAAAGCTCGACGATCGTGTTTCCGCTGCCGATCGATCTTCTCGACAAATCGTTCCTGAGTCGCACTGGGCGGGATTGACCGCGCAAGTCGGCGTCGATCACGCCTTGGCGGCGAGTGCGAGCGCTGCGCTGAAATCCTCGGCGAATTGCAGTTGGACACCGTCGGGCCGCACACCCATCTGCGCGAAGATGCGCAGCGGCTGCTCACGCAGGCCGGAGAGGATGACCTGTGTGCCCTGACGGTTGCAGCGTTCGAGGAATTGATCCAATGCAGTGACGCCGCTGGTATCGATCAACGGCACCAGACGCATGCGCAGGATGAACACGCGCGGCGGCGTCGGGAACTGGTTGAGCACGTCGTCGAGGCGATTGGCGACGGCGAAGAATAGCGGGCCGGAAATCTGGAAAGCTTCCACGCCCTCGGGCAATTGCGCGCGCTGGGTCGGTTCCCCGCCGTCGGGGACCTCGTTGTCGCGATCGGCGTCTTCGTCGATCAGCGAGATGTCGGACTGCATCGCGACGACTTCGCTCATGCGGTGCATGAACAGGAACGCGGCGAGCACGAGTCCGACTTCGATCGCGACGGTCAGGTCGAATACCGCAGTCAGCACGAAGGTGAGGATCAGCACGACGCGATCGCCGATCGGCCCGCGCATCAGATGCTTGAAGCTCTCGATCTCGGCCATGTTCCAGGCGACGATCAGCAGCACTGCAGCGAGCGTCGCCAGCGGCACGTAGCGCATCAGCGGCGCGAGCACGAGCATGAAGACGAGCAGGAAGGCCGCGTGCAGCATGCCGGCAACGGGCGTGCGGCCGCCGGAACGGACGTTTGTGGCCGTGCGCGCAATCGCGCCGGTAGCCGGCAGGCCGCCGAACAGCGCCGAGCCGATATTGGCGACACCCTGGGCGACGAGTTCGGCGTTCGAGCGATGGCGTCCGCCGATCATGCCGTCGGCGACGACGGCCGAGAGCAGCGATTCGACGCCGGCGAGGAAGGCGATCGTGAATGAACTCGGGAACAGTTCGAGCGTGCGTTCGAACGGGATGTGCGGAATCGCGAACTGCGGCAGCGCCGCGGGTATGCCGCCGAAACGCGAGCCTATCGTTTCGGCGGGCATCGACAA
>NZ_DASVOK010000197.1:0-1825 GCF_036383415.1 Rudaea sp.
CGCGCATCGAGCCGGTCGCCGACGCGCGACGCAAAGCGCTGCGCGACTTCCACGCGACGCACGAGCGCGTCGGGCGCGGCCCAGCTTGCGGCGATATCGTCGTAACCGGCGGGCGAGCCTGGCCGCCACACCGGTTGGCCCAGTTGCGTGAGCAGAGGCGCAGCCTGGACATTGCCGAGTTCCCGCCAGCCGAGGCCGCGCATCGACGAAATTGCCCATTCCCACGGCGTCTTGAACTTCACGGCCACGGGCGACCACGCTTGCGGCGAGTCGAGCAACGCGCGATACACAGTCGGCAGATCGCCGCCGCTGCGCTCGAAGGCGCTCGCGAGCCGCTCGCTCACGGCGGGCGGCGGATTATCGGCGATGAAATGACGCGCGAGCTTGGTCCCGATGTGCTGCGCCGTCGCCGGTGCACTCGCGAGGTCACGCAGCACCGCGAGCGCCTGGTCCTCGCCTCGCTGATCGTAACGGCGGCCCATGATGGTTCGCGAACCGGGCTCATGCAGCGCGTCGCGAAACACGAATGTGCCTGGCGCGGCGGCCGGCTGCATCGCGCGGTTGGGCTGTTTGCCGGCGTTCGCGGCATTGGCGGCATTGGCGGGATTGGCCGCGAGACTCCATCCGGTCAGCGCGCGGGCGAATTCAACGACGTCGTCCTGGCTGTAGCCGCTGCGCACGCCGAGCGTATGCAACTCCATGATTTCGCGCGCGAGATTTTCGTTGAGACCCGGTTTGCGGTCGGGATTGCGCTGCGCGGCGCGCATCGCCGCGATGCTGTCCGGTCCCACCGAACGCGACTGATCGAGAAACAGCTGCATGGCCGGATGACGCTCGACGGCGACCAGCATGTCTTCGAAACGGCCGAGCACGTGCGGACGGATCGCTTCCGCTTCGAACGCACCCGCGAGCGCGGCCACCTCGGGCTTTTCCGTCGATATGGCAAAGTGATTCGCCCAGAAATGAACCAGCCGCTCGACGAAAGGCGTCTCGGTGGTCAATGCGCTCGTCACTCGCGCATTCACGGACGAACGGTACAGATCGCGTATCTCCACGCGAATCATTTTTCGTTCGGCTTCCTTATCGTTTTTCGCCGCTGCCTGCGTCGCTGCCTGCGTCGCTGCCTGCGTCGTTGTTTGGGACGCGGCTTGCGACGCCGCCTGGGCGTTGGCCTGCGCCTGCTCGCGCATCTGCATGCGCTGCTGCGCCAGTTCGCTCGACACGGTCACCGAATCCGGCTGGCTCGCCCACGCGGGCGGCTTCGGCTGATAGGGTTCGAACTGCGCGAGCAACCACGCCTTCGGATCGGCGGGCGGCGCGTCGTCCGCGCGTGCGCCGAGGCCGAAACGGTTCAGCGCGATCGCAGCGGCAGTGAGGTTTGGCGAGGCAGTCATAGCGCCCTCTTCGGCATGGGATAGTGCTTAAACGGCGGCGTCGGAAAAATCCGTCGCGCGTTTTTGCGCATTTTCTAATTATTCGACGACGCCGGATTGGCCGGCTTCGCGCCCTTGGCCGGCAGCGGCGGTTCGCGCCACTGCCCTCGCAAGCGCAGGCTTTCGGCGAATTCGACGCGCTCCTCGGGCGACAGGCTCGCCGCGAAATCCGCCACACTGCTCTCCATTTGCGCGCGCAAGCTGCTGTCGGCTGCGCGCGTGCGGGCGAGCGCCGCATCGAGCGCCGCGCGATCCAGCTGCGGCGCGGCAAGCAGACGCAACACCTCGCGACGCCCTTCGCGCGCCTCGCGTGCGAACGGCCGTCCATCGCGACGGCCGTTCTTCAGGCTGTCCGCGAAGGCTTTCTGCCGCTCGGCGGAAAGCGGCTCCGC
>NZ_DASVOK010000198.1:0-6978 GCF_036383415.1 Rudaea sp.
CAACACGAGACCGCCAATGACGAGCACGAGTCCGAACATGATCGCACTGCTGCCGACGACGAGACCGCCGTTCGGCACGAAACGCAGACGATGCAGCTGCTCGAGCATGCCGAACGGACCGCGGTAGCGCCCGCGCTGGCCGAGCACCTCGCCCGTGCATGGATTCAGATAGACGAACATCTGGTCGGTGAAGCGGACCATCGCCGCAGGCATGCGCGTCTCGCCGGGCTCGCCCGCGATGAGGCGGATATAGTCGAACTTGCCCTTCGGATAGGCCTGCAGCGCATTCGCGGCCAGCGCGTCGAGCGGGACGCGCTGCGCACACGTGGCCACGCTGAGCAGATCGCGATCGAGCGGCACTTCGAGCTGCTTGCGCCACAGGAGCATGCTGCCGGTGAGCGCCATCCACATGACCACGAGGCCGACGCTGAGGCCGACCCAGCGGTGCACGGGACGCAGCACGCGGCGCAATGCAATCATCGTATTGCCGACGTCAACGCTGCGCCTTGAGCGCCTTGTCGACGAACACGTTCGTGTAGGTCTGCTTCACGTCGACCGACTTGTACTTCGGGTTCGCCTCGGCGAGCACGCGGTACTCGCCGAGCGCGCCGTCTTCTGGCATGCGGCCGTCGTTGGCGAACATAGGAATCTGTTCCTTGAGCACCTTGAGGTAGTCGTCGCCGTATTGCTTGCGCACATCGGCCGGAATCTTCGCCATGATTTCCTCCGCCGTGTGCGTGTTGATGAACTTGAGCGCGCGTACGAAGGCGTTGGCCAGATGCTGCGCGACCTCCGGCTTCTCCTTCACCAGGGCGCTGCGCATGAAGATCGTGTTCGACGGGAACGGCACGCCGAGCGCCTTGCGCGTGCCTTCGAGCGTGGTCAGGTCGGCGAACAGTGTCACGGCACCCTGCCCTTCGTAGAAAAAACCGTCCGGGGTAGGCGCCACGATGAGATCGGCCTTGCCTTCGCGCAACGCCTTGGCGTTTTCGCCCTTGCCCTCGGTGCCGGTGCGCGTGTATTCGTCGAGCTTGTGGCCGCCGGCAAGCACGAGGTAATTGGCGATCGTCGTCTTCGCCGAACCGGCACCGCCCGAAATGATGCGGCTGGCCTTGAGGTCGGCCGGCTTCTTGTACTTGTCGCGCGCCTGGTCGGCAACGAGCACGCGCATGCCCGGCGTCACCCCGAGCGTGACCACGGCTTCGATCTCTTTGCCCGCCGCGCGCTGGACGATGTTGTGGTGAAAGTAGGCCATGACCGCATCGACGCGGCCGTCCATGAGCATGTCCATGTACGGCTCTTCGTTGCGGGTGTTCATCACGGTGACATCGACGCCTTCGTCGCGGAAATAGCCGAGCTGCTCGGCGATCAGCACGGGGAACGAGCGGATCTGCCGGATCTCGTCGACGAGCAGGACGATGCGCTCGCGCGGCGGCGCAGCCGCCGCCGACGAGGCCGTCGCCGCAGCAGCTGAGAACAAACAAAAAAGGAACGCGGCCAAGCCTTTCATTTGCAGTCTCCCTCGATTTCTCGCGTGATTCTGCGGCGCCAACCTGAAAGGCACATTAAAAAGCCAGGGGAAAATCCAGGAAACCAGCTCCGCGAAACGACGGCGCTTATTCGAGTTTCTTCAGCCAATCGCCGGCGGTCGTCGGCCCCGTTGCCACGGTATCGGTATGCTCGGCTACCGTTTGACGAATGGCTACCCAGAACTTCGCCCCGGTCGGCGCGCCGAGTTTCTTCAGCGCCGCATCCACGAGTGCCTGCTTCGCGGGATCGACGGTCTCGCTCTGGATCAGGAGAAAGTCCCAGGCGCCGCCGTCCGAATGCACATACAACTCGCGCGGCGGGAGACCGGCCTGGCGGTTGGCCTCGTCGTATTGCGCGATGAGCTTGAGGAACTCGACGTGCTTGCCTGGTGCGATGTGGTAGATCTCGATCATCCTTGTGTCGTTCTGTGCGGCGAGCGCAGGCGCGATCGGCGCAAATGCGGCGACGATGGCAAGCAGCAACGTGGGAAACTTCATGGTGATCTCCTGGAGTGAGGCAGTTCGTCTGCCGGATTGGAAGGAAACAGAGTTCCGCTGTTGCGCTCGCAGGCGCGGGACGGAATTCAGGGAGCTTGTGCAGGTCTGGAGGCTTCCCTTTCGCCGGCAAACCATTGCGCCGGCAACTTGCGTGATTGCGGATAAATCTCGTCGAGCGTTGCCGCATCGTATAGACGTCCGTTCTTCATCACCTGATCGATTGCCAGCGTGTTGCGGATGTCCGCGAGCGGACTGCGATCGAGTACGACAAGGTCGGCGTACTTGTCGACGTCGAGACTGCCAATCTCGTCCTGGCGACCGATCGTTTCGGCCGAGCCTATTGTCGCCGCGCGCAGCACTTCGTGCGGCGTCATGCCGCCGGCCACATGTGCCTGCATTTCCCAATGCGTGCTGTAGCCGGGCACCTCACCGTGCGCACCGATGCCGACGAGGCCGCCCGCACGCTGCACGCTCGCGGCGCCTTGTGCGATCGCGGCGAAAAAATACTCTTCGGGCGCGTACCAATGCCGACGCGAGAATTTCTTCTCGGCGAGCAGCGGCGGCGAGAAGTGCTGCAATTTTTTATCGTCCTGCGGAGAGTCGCGTTCGATGAAATAATTCTGCGCCGGTGGCCCACCGTGCGAAATCTGCAGCGTCGTCGTGTAGCTTGTGCGCGTCTGCGCGAGCAGCTCGACGACGTCCTTGTACAGCGGCGCGGGGGTCAGCGCATGCTCGTTGCCGGCGAAACCGTCTATGATCTGGGTAAGGTCGAGCTTCATGTCGAGCGCGCCCTCGGTCGTCGGCTGGATGCCGAGATCCTTCGCAGCCATCGCCACCCATTGGCGCACGCGGCGGTTGCCCGTGCGGTATTCCTTGAGGTTGCGCGTGCGGAAGTGATCGGGATAACGCGAAAGCACATCGCGCACCTCGTCGAGGCTGGCGAACTCGTTGTAGGAAAAGATCGCAGGTCCGGTCGAGTAAACGCGCGGCCCGAGCGACAGGCCCGCGTCGATCAGATCCTGATAGGCGAGCATGTCGATCGACAGCGGCGAAGGGTCGAGTCCGGCGGTTTTGCCGTAGGCGAGATCGGTCAGGAAACTCCAGTTCTGCAGGTCGAGCACGCCGCGGCGGATCTCGGCCCAATGGTCGTGCGTGTCGATGAAACCGGGGACGATGAACTTGCCGCGCACCTCGCGAACGATCGCGTGTTCGGGAATCGCCACGCCACCGCGTTTGCCGATCGCGGCAATGCGGTTGTCGACGACGACGATGTCGGCATCGTCGATCACTTCGGCGCCGCGCATCGTGATCGCCGTCGCGCCGCGCAGCACGAGTGCACCGTGCGGCACATCGCGCGGTATCTCGACCTTCAGTGCGAAAGACTCGACGCCGTCCCTGCCCGGCTGCGGCCTGGCGCCCTGCCCCTTCTCGCCGGCCCGATCGACTGCGATTTTCTCCAGCGGTTGCCGATACAGCGTCGAACCGACGACCCAGAACACGGTCTTGCCACCGTCGGCCCAGCCGAAGAAGTCCGCGCCGATGTTCGTTAGCTTGCGATGTTCGACCGGCGGTGCCGCGAGGTCGATCGTCTCGCCCGCCTTCGCAGGCATGCGCAGCAGGTAAAGCTGTTCGACAATTTGCGCGAGCGCGTATTTTCCGTCGGGACTGATGCGCAGATCGTCGACCGGCACGCGACCTTCCTGGAAGTAGAAACCCGGTCCGGTCACGGCGACGAGCTTGCGTCGTCCGGAGCCGTCGAGCTTGACCGCATCGAGGCCGTCGTCGAACACGACATCGACCTCGGAACGGTCGGCGTCGAAATGCGGCACGCCCCCCATGCGCCCGCGCGCGAGCACGCGCGATTCGCCGCCGCGTGCGGGCAGCGCAATCAATTCGGCTTCGCGCAACGGACCGTATTCCATGTAGGTGTGCATGCGCTCGGCGTTGCTCGAGCGCTGCGCGATGATTGCCGACCCATCTGGCGTGAATATCGGGTACGTGTAGTACGCTGGCGTTCGCGCCAGAGCTCGCGGCTTGTTGTCGCCGGCAACGTCGATGCGCCATATCTGTCCGGCGTCGCGCGCAGTCCAGCTGACGTAGACAAGGGATTTGCCGTCGGGCGACCAGGCCGGCTGGAACGCAGGCAAGCCCGCCGGCGTCAGCGCGTGCGGCACGGCATTCGGCGCCAATTCCATCGTGTACACGCGACCGAGCGCCGAGAACGCGACGCGACGACCGTCCGGCGACAGCGTCGGGAACTGGGCGAGACGCGCGCGCACCGGGCCGGTCTCGTCCTTGAACGACTGCCGCAGCGACGGGCCGATATCGAGATCGACATGTGCATGGAACGGAATGTCGCTCGCCTTGCCTGTGGCGAGGTCGATGCGGTGGATCTTGCCGGCATAGGCGGCGATCAGCGCACGCCCGTCAGGCATGAACGCGTAGCCCGGAACGAGATCGCGCGAACCGGAGCCCTCCTGGTCATCGTGCTGCGCGGGCCAGACCAGTTCGCGATCGGCGCCACTGGCGAGATCGCGTACGCGCAAACCGGTCTGGCCGCGATAGCGCGCGGCATACACCAGGGTCTTGCCGTCGGGCGACAAGGCCGGCCGCATCGCGCTGCCTTGGTTCGTGACGATGGTGTCGCTGGCACCGCTGGCGAGATCGCGACGCTCGATGCTCCACATCGGCAGCGTCATGTCCTCGTCGAAGGTGCAGTGGCACCCGGCGAGATAGAGCGTGCGTCCGTCGCGCGCGGCGACCGTACCGAGCGCACTGTAGCGCTGGTCCTTGGGTTGCGCGTCGTAGCTCTTGCCTTGGGTGATGCGCTCGCCCTTGCCGTCGCCATCGAGCGCGAACCGCCACAGCTCGAACGCGGTCAGGTCGGGATGAAAGATCGAGACGAAGATCGCGCGTCCGTCGGCGGACCACGCAGGCGAGGTGAATACGGCGTTGTCGTCGTAGGTGGAAATCTGCCGCGCATGCGTGCCGTCCGCATCGGCGATCCAGATATTTTCGTTACCCGAACGGTCGCTGATGAAGACGAGGTGCTTGCCATCTGGCGCGAATCGCGGCTGCGAGTCGAACGCGAGACCCTGCGTGATCGCCCTCGCCTCGCCGCCGCCGATCAGCAGGGAGTACAGATCGCCGAGCAGTTCAAACACGATGCTGCGGCCGTCCGGCGCGACGTCAAGCGATATCCACGTGCCTTCGTCCGTATCGATGCGCACATGCCGAGTGGGTGTGAGCGGCAGCGCGCCGTTGTCCGCCGCAGCCATACCCGAAACCATGCAGAGAACGCAGAGCAGAGGCCACATCTTCAACGACATAAGCAAAAGATTCCGATCGGCGAACGTGCGAACGACATGAGGGAAGCGTCAGGGACGGTAAGCGGGCGGCAAGGGATCCGTCGCATGCTTGGGCGCGTAGCGGTCACGCAAAAGGGTCTGACGCGTGATCGGCGATGCCTGCGCGCCGCGGACGAAGACGGCGCCGGGCGCACTCGAGGGTTCGAACGGATCGCCGTTCCAGATGACGAGATCGGCGTCGAAGCCGCGGGCCATGCTGCCGTAGTGGTCAGCAATGCCGAAGATGCGCGCCGGATTCACGGTCAGGGCTTTCATCGCGTCGGCGTACGCCAACCCGTTGGCGACCGCCAGACCCGCGCCCTCGCGCACGGCGACGCCGGCATTGTGGCTGAGATAAATCGTGTTGCCCGACACGCTGAACGCGATCGTCACGCCCGCACGCGCGAGCATCGCCGCATTGTCGGCACGTGCGCCGAGTTCGTCGAAGGTCCACGGCAGATCCGCCTCGGGATCGAGCACGACGGCGACTTTGCGTGCCGCGAGCAGATCTGCGCAGCGCCACGCTTCGGTACCACCGAGCACGATGAGCGGCAGGCGATAGTCCTCGGCGAGCTGCACCGCCTGGCGAATGTCCGATTCACGCGCGACGCGTACGACGAGCGGCATGCGTTGTTCGATCGTCGCATGCAGTGCGGCGATATTGAGCACGTTTTGCAACTGGTCGCGCGGTGCGCCCGCGCCGGATTTCGGCGGCGCATAGGTTTTCGCCTCGTCCAGCGCGTTGCGCAGCAGTTGCCATTGCGCGCTGCGCGAACCTCCGCCCTGCTTCGCACCGAAACCGCCGACACTCGCGTACATCGCCGCCTTCGCGCGGTCGAGAACGTCCGCGCCGGGCTGCACGCGCACTACTGCCCCCATGCCGAGGAATGCCGCATCAGACGCCGCCGTCGGGCTCGTCGCCGCGCGCGTGAGACCATCGGCGAGCACGACCGGCAGCAGCAGCGAATTTCGGTTGAGACCGTATTGCACATCGAATGCAGCGCCGAGTGGGCCGCTCTCGACGCCGTGATCGCGCGTCTCCTCGAGCGAGGACACTTCGACGAGCCCGAGGTGGGTGTCGGCGCTCATCAGGCCCAGGGTGACGATGCGGCCGGCGGCGTCGATCACGCGCGCGCCGGACGGCGGCGGCGCCTTGGCAGCCACCGATTCGTAACGGCCATCGCGAATGACGATCGTCGCGTCATCGATGCGTCCGCCCGTCGCATCGGCCATGGTCCAGGCCTGCGCATGCACGATGGCGACCGTTTCGCCCGCCACCGCGTCCATCGCCACGACAGCCAGGCACAGCGTCAATGCGAGTGTATTTTTTAATTTTTTATACTCGCCGGTCATCACGGTTCATTTCGCCTCGCCGGCCATGCTCGGCTGGCCCAACTCGAAATCGGAGCGCGGCCGCTTCGCGGAGTCTTTGCGATCGTAGACCAGCGTGCCGTCGATGAAGACCTGTTCGGCCTTGGTGTAGACGCTGAACGGATCGCCCGACCAGATCACCACGTCGGCGTTCTTGCCGGGCTCGAGGGAGCCGATGCGCGCGTCGAGACCGAGTATCTTCGCGGCGTTGAGCGTGATCCAGCCGATGGCCC
>NZ_DASVOK010000199.1:0-3352 GCF_036383415.1 Rudaea sp.
GACGTACTCCATCGCGAAATAGGGCCGGCCGTCCGCGGCGATGCCGCCGTCGAGCAGGTGCGCGATGTTCGGATGGTCGAGTCGCGCCAGGATCTGCCGCTCGCGCAGGAAGCGCGCGAGGACGGCGTCGGTATCCATGCCGCGTTTGATCAGCTTGAGCGCGGCGCGCTGGTGGAACTGGCCGTCGGCGCGCTCGGCCAGCCAGACCACGCCCATGCCGCCCGCACCGAGCTTTCCGACGAGCCGCCACGGGCCGATGCGGCTGTCGGTGGAATCGACATCCTGGACGGCCGGCGATTGCGCGCTATCGAAGGGCGCCGCGGCGACCGTCTTCGCAGCGGCGACGCCGGCCTGTTCCTGCGAGTCGAGCATCGAAACGACGAACTTGCGCAACTCGGCATCGTCGCCGCACAACGTGCCGAGCAGCGGCACGCGCTCCGACGCCGGCACGTCGAGCAGCTTCTCGAAGATATCGCCTGCAAGTTGCCAGCGCTCGGTATCCATCCACGATGCCCCTAACGGCGAAGACGGTCCTTCCGGAAATTCCCGCCTCGCGCCCGCCCAGGCAGCCGTTCGCACGGCTGATTGCGGATGGTGGCCCCGTCGTCACGGCGTCCGGTGCGGTTCCGTTGCGACGACTATAGAACCGGCATCCGCGACTCTCAAGAGATCAATCGCGACCGTATGTCGCAGTCGGCCGACGATCTCTTCGTCGATGGCGCGGCGCGCACGCCATGGCTTGGCTGCCGAGGGCCGCGCCGACCTCGCGGCGGACGCTGGCCACAGCCGCCCGCGAATTGCGGCGACGCAGATGGATTGCACCGGGAACAACCGCTAGCATGCCGCGACCTTCGAGGAGACATCCATGCGCCTGTTGCCGCTCGCCGCCGTCGTCGCTTCCACGCTCGCCATTTCCGCCCACGCCGCCGAAGCGGACAAATCCACGGCAGCAACGGAAGTGAGGACGATCCACTGCGCTCATCTGATCGATACCGACGCGGGCAAGCTGCTTGGCGAGTCGACGATCGTGATCGAAGGCGCGCGCATCAAGGAAGTGCGCCCCGGCAAGGCCGACGTGGCCGGCGCGAAACAGGCCATCGACTTGCCGACGAGCACCTGCCTGCCCGGCCTGATCGACAGCCACGTGCACCTGACGATGGAGTTCAGCCCGACGACGTACAGCGACAAGTTCCGCCTCAACGCCGCCGACTTCGCCATCCGCAGCACGGTGTACGCGAAGCGCACGCTCGACGCGGGCTTCACCACCGTGCGCAATCTCGCCGACAACAACGGCGATTCGATGTCGCTGCGCAATGCAGTCAACGCCGGCATCGTGCCCGGCCCGCGCATCTTCACCGCGGGCACGGCGATCGGCTCGACCGGCGGCCACGCCGATTTCACCGACGGCTTCCGCAAGGATCTCGCCGGCGATCCCGGCCCGAAGGACGGCATCATCAATTCGCCGGAAGATGCGTGGAAGGCCGTGCGCCAGCACTACAAGGACGGCGCCGACGCGATCAAGATCATGCCCTCGGGCGGCGTGCTCGACGAGAGCACCAGCGTCGACAACGCGCAGATGACGATCGAGGAGATCAAGGCCGTGGTCACCGCCGCGCACGACTACGGCTTCACCGTCGCCGCGCACGCGCACGGCGCCGAAGGCATCCGCCGCGCGATCCTCGGCGGTGTCGACTCGATCGAGCACGGCACCTACATGGACGACGCCGACATGAAGCTGATGAAGGAACACGGCACCTGGCTCGTGCCGACGATCATCGCCGGCAAATACGCCGCGGAGCAGGCGGAAAAACCCGGCGTGTTCCCACCACAGGTCGCGGCCAAGGCCAGGCTGGTCGGGCCGATCATCCAGGCCACCGCGGGCAAGGCGTACAAGGCCGGCGTGAAGATCGCGTTCGGCACCGACGCCGCCGTGTATCCGCACGGACGCAATGCGAAGGAATTCGTCTACATGGTGGAGGCCGGCATGCCGCCGATGTTCGTCATCCAGGCAGCGACCACGCATGCCGCGCAGCTGCTGAAGAAGGAAAAGGAACTGGGCAGCATCGCGCCGGGCAAGTTCGCCGACGTGATCGCAGTCGAAGGCAACCCGCTCGACGATGTCGCCCTGCTGCAGAAGGTCGGCTTCGTCATGAAGGCGGGCACGGTGTACGCCAAAACACCGTAGGCTATTCGCGGGCCATCGCGTCGCGAGAGCGGCTGCGCGTGAGCCCGGCCCGGGTTGCAATCGCGCGCGCCGCCGCCATCTTTCGCTATCCTCGCGCCCCTCTTCCGCATCCGAATCCGCCATGACTGCTTCTGTCCATACCTTCGACGCCACCGAAACCAATTTCGAAACCGACGTCATCCAGGCCTCGCTGACCACGCCCGTGCTCGTCGACTTCTGGGCCGACTGGTGCGGGCCGTGCAAATCGCTCGGGCCGATCCTGGAGAAGGTCGTCGACAGCTACGGCGGCAAGCTCAAGCTCGCCAAGGTCGACACCGACAAGGAACAGCAGCTTGCGGCGGTGTTCGGTATCCGCAGCCTGCCGACCGTCGTGCTCGTCAAGGACGGGCAGATGGTCGACGGCTTCATGGGCGCGCTGCCCGAATCCGGCGTGCGCGCGTTCGTCGAGAAGCATCTCGGCAAGCCGGAAGCGGGTGAAGAGCCTGCACCTGCCGTGAACGAAGCGCTTGCGCATGAAACGCCGCAACAGACCGTCGCGCGCCTGCGCGAGGAAACCGCCACGAATCCGGACAAGGCCGAGCTTAAGCTCGATCTTGCCCTCGCACTCGCCCGTGCCGGCGATGCCGATGCGGCGCAGGCGCAACTCGATGCACTGCCGCCGAATCTCGCCAGCGATGCGAAGGCCAAGCGCGTCGCCGCGCAGCTCGATCTGTCACGCGCGCTCAAGGGCGCCCCCGATATCGCCGCGCTGCGCGCACGGCTCGCGCAGAACCCCGCTGACCATGAGGCTCGCGATCTGCTCGGCGTGCACCTGCTGCTCGGCGACGAGCCAGCGCAGGGCCTCGACGAATTCCTCATCCTGCTGCGCACGGCGCGCGACTGGAACGAGGGGCAGGCGAAAAAGCGTCTGATCGCTGCATTCAACGTGCTCGATGACGAGGAACTCGTCGGCGCCTACCGGCGCAGGATGTCGTCGTTGCTGTTCTGATTTCTTTTCCGTTCTTTGTCTGGAATTTGAAGAGCAAGAGCTTCCACTCGTCCTGCGGACGAGCGTCTTACTTTCTCTGCTCGTGCAGAGAAAGTAAGCAAAGAGACACGCCCCAGAGCATTGCGCCTTTCGGGCATCCTGCCCGAAAGGTCCGCGTCAGCGGCCGGGTTCCGCTGACA
>NZ_DASVOK010000200.1:0-3293 GCF_036383415.1 Rudaea sp.
CGGCGCGATAGCACACGCCGAGACCGCCGCCGACGTCGATGCTGTCGATCGCGTGGCCGGCACCGGCGAGTTCACGCCAGAAATCAGCCACGCGCTGCAATGCCGTGCGGATCGGATCGAGGGTCAGCATCTGCGAACCGATATGCACGTGCAGGCCGTCGAGTTGTACATGCGTCAACCGCGCGCTGCCGGCGAACCAGCGGCGCGCCTCGTCGATGCCGACGCCGAACTTGTTCTCCGACTTTCCGGTGGAAATCTTGGCATGGGTCAGCGCGTCGACATCGGGATTGACGCGCACCGCGGCGCACGCGACAACGCCCCGATCTGCCGCCAGCCGCTGCAGCAGATGCAGTTCCTCTTCGGATTCCACATTGAAGCGGGCAACGCCAGCGGCCAGCGCCTCGACGATCTCGTCGGCGCTCTTGCCCACGCCGGAGAACACGATGCGTTGCGCCGGAATGCCGGCGCGCAGGCTGCGCCGCATTTCACCGGCCGAGACGATGTCGGCGCCGAACCCAGCCTGCGCCATCAACTGCAGGATCGCGACGTTGCTGTTGGCCTTGGCCGCGTAGCAAACCAGTGCATTCATGCCGTGCAAGGCTGCCTGCAGCGCATCGATGCGCTGCCGGATCGACGATGCGGAATAGACATGGCACGGCGTTCCCACCTTTTGCGCGAGGGCCGGCAGATCGACGCCGTCCCAGGAGACGTCGGCGGTGCGTGTGGATTCGGCGATTGTCGCCATGCGGGTCATGATTTGCAGCAAGCCTCTTAAGAACTCTGAGCCACGACGTCACGGCTCGTACTTATCCACCCCAGAAACCCGGTGACGGCGGCATCAGCATGCCCCCTTGCAGGGTGACGCCATCGGGATAATCGCTCGCGAGCCAGAGCGGCCCGTCGAGATCGATGAACTCTGCTTCGCGCGCGATCTCGAGCGCGGGCGCAATGCCGAGTGACGAGCAGACCATGCAGCCGACCATGATTTCGAAGCCTTGAGCTTTGGCGGCGCGCAGCAGGCGCCAGGCTTCGGTCAGGCCGCCGGTCTTGTCGAGCTTGATGTTGATGGCTTGATAACGGCCGACCAACGCGGAAAGGTCCGACGAGGTATGGCAGGCCTCGTCGGCGCAGATCGGAATGCGGCTCGTGAAGCCGCGCAGCGCATCGTCCGCGTCGGACGGCAGCGGCTGCTCAAGCAGATCGACTTTCAGGCGCACGAGCGCATCCTGCGTTTCGCGCAAGAGATCGATCGTCCAACTTTCGTTCGGATCGACGATAAGCCGCGCGGCGGGTGCGCCGCGACGCACGGCTTCGATGCGCGCGACAGGATCGTCGGCATCGACCTTGATCTTGATCAGCCCGGCGTCGGCGATGCCTGCTGCTGCCTTCTCCATCGCCTGCGGCGTATCGATGACGACCGTCAGCGCGGTCACGAGCGGCCGATGCGGCGCCTGTGCCAATCGACTTGATACGGATACGCGCATCAGCCGCGATTCGAGATCCCACAGCGCCGCGTCGAGCGCATTGCGCGCGGCGCCGGGGCCGAGTCGCGCCTGCAATTCGTCGCGGCCCATGCCAGCACAAAGGTCGTCGCGCAGCGACTCGACTTCAGCAATCACCGCAGCGACCGATTCGCCATAACGCGCATAAGGAACCGATTCACCACGGCCGATGCAATCGCCTTGCGCTAGCTCGACCGTTACCACGTCCGCCGCAGTCTTAACCCCGCGCGAAATGCGGAACGGCGAATGCAGCGGAAAGCTGCGCGGCTGGATGCTCAGCCCGCGCAGCATGAAAGCAGGTGATCGACGATCGCTTCGACGCCCATGCTGACCGGGTCCTGGCACGGCAGGCCGAGCCGGTCGCCGATTTCGCGGCACATCGCGGCGGCTTCCGCGGCGGGAAGATTGGATGTGTTGAGCGCGACGCCGACGGCCTTGACCACAGGGTTGGTCAGGCGCGCAGCAGTGAGATTCGCTTCCAGACACAGCTTGAGCTCGGGAATCGGATAATGCGGCAGTCCGCGCATGTGCTTGCGCGTGGGTTCGTGGCAGAGCACGAGCGCGTCGGCCTGGGTGCCGTGCAGCAGGCCGAGCGACACGCCGGCATACGAGGGATGGAACAGCGAGCCCTGGCCTTCGATGAGATCCCAACCGCCGTCGGCGCGCGCCGGCGAAATCTGCTCGACCGAGCCGGAGATGAAATCGGCAATCACGGCATCGACCGGCACGCCGTCGCCGGCGATGAAAATGCCGGTCTGCCCGGTTGCGCGGAAGTCCGCGGCGAGGCCGCGCTTGCGCAGGCTGCGCTCGAGCGCGAGCGTGGTATACATTTTCCCGACCGAGCAATCGGTGCCGACCGTCAGCAGGCGCCGGCCGGCGCGCTTCCTGCCGTTGCCGACCGGGATGCGGCCCTTGGGTTCGCGCGCATCGAACAGCACGCGGCCATTGCGCTCGGCCGCGGCGACGATGTCGGCGTTGTCGCGCAGCTTCTCGTGCAGGCCGGCGATCACGTTGAGGCCGGCGTCGAGCGCGGCGATGATGTCGGCGACGGTCTCCTTCGCCATCACGCCGCCGGCGTTGGCCGTGCCGATCACCATCGTGTTCGCACCCGCGGCCCTGGCCTGCGCCGGAGTCAGGTCGGGCAGATCGAGCGACTGGTTGCAATCGGCGCGCCGGTTCTGCCCGACGCACCAGTCGGGCCGCCAATATGCCAGTCCGCGCGCGGTCTTGATCGCCAGGTCGTCGGCGCGACCGCCGAGATACAGCAGGTAAGGCGGCCCCCAACGGTTGCTGCCGGTTGCTTCGCCGTGGCTGGTCATGAAATCCGCACTCCTGCTGAATCCGTCCATCGAAAGGTCCGGGGAGCATAACCAGCGGCTCGCATCAGCCACCAATGAAAAGACCGGTACGTGGCATAACTTTGGGTTGTGGTTATCCTAGTCCCACATCGCCGGACGAAACAGACGGATAAAAATCCTCATGCACCTGCGTTACATCGAGCTCTTCCACGCCGTGCTGACCACCGGCAGCATCACCGCCGCAGCGAAGCTGCTGAACATCTCGCAGCCGACAGCGAGCAAGGCGTTGCAACACGCCGAAGACCGGCTAGGCTTCGCCCTGTTCAGCCGCGTGCGCGGTCGCCTGCAGGCGACGCCGCAGGCGCTGCTGATGCGCGACCGCATCGAGAAGATCATCCAGGACGTACACGACCTCGAACGCCTGACCAGGAACATGGGCCAACCGGGGAATTGCCCGCTGCGCGTCACCTGCACGCCGACGCTGGCGCTGACC
>NZ_DASVOK010000201.1:0-7832 GCF_036383415.1 Rudaea sp.
CAACGAACCCCGGCATGACCTCGCGAACCCGGAGCGCGCAGCGCGAAGGGCGCGGCATCCGGGGTGCATTTCTTTTGGTTACTTTTCTTTGGGCAAGCAAAGAAAAGTGACCCGCTCGCGGGATGCGAGCGGAAAGGCGAATGGACGCGACCATATAAAGATCAAGAACAAAGCAAGGTCAAAATGGATTCCAGCTTTCACTGGAATGACGAGCCAAGCAGAGCAAGAACTGGATTCCCGCCTGCGCGGGAATGACGAGCAAAGGAAGAACGAGCGCAGCGCCCGATGAGATGAATCAAGGACTCCTCCTCACCCACGACATGCTGCTCGTGTTCGGCCTGCTCGCCTTCACCGTGCTCATGCTCGTGCTCGAATGGATACGCGGGGATCTGATCGCCCTGCTCGTCATCGTCGTGATCGGCATCACGCGCCTGGTGCCGGTCGAGCAATTGTTCGACGGCTTCGCCGGCAACGCGGTGATCTCGCTGCTCGGGGTGATGATCATGGGCGCGGGGCTCGATCGCACCGGCGTGCTCAACAAGGCCGCCTCGTTCATCCTACGCATGTCGCGCGGCGTCGAGTCGCGGCTCTCGTTCGCGATCAACGCGATGGTCGGCGGCCTGTCCTCGATCATGCAGAGCCAGGCCTTGGCCGCACTGTTCCTGCCCGTGGTCAGCCGCGTCAGTTCACGCACCGGCGTGCCGCTGTCGCGGCTGCTGATGCCGATGGCGTTCTGCATCCTTTGCGGCACGAACATGACGATGATCTCGAACTCGCCGCTGATTCTGCTCAACGACCTGATTGCGAGCGCGAACCGCAACCTGCCGCAGGGTGCGCAGACGATCCAGACCTTTTCGCTGTTCTCGATCGCGCCGGTCGGCATTCCGCTGCTGTTTGCCGGCCTTGCCTACTTCGCCGTGTTCACGCGCCGCCTGCTGCCCTCGGAGGCGGAAAGCCAGGGCGTCACCCCGGGCCGCACCGACACCTATTTCGCCGAAACCTACGGCATCTCGGGCGAGGTGTTCGAACTGACCGTGACCGCCGAGAGCCCGCTCGTCGGCATGAGCGTGCTCGAGGCCGAGGCGCTGCGCGGCGCGCCGCTGATCCTCGCGATCAAGAACGGCGACGAAGTGCGCCTCGCGCCGCCGGCCGACACGATGATCTGGGTCGGCACGGTATTGGGTACACTCGGCAAGCGCGCCGAGATCGAACATTTCGCCAACCTCAACCTGCTGCTCGCGCAGACGCGGCTGCGCTGGTTCCGCGACATGTTCAACCCGACCCGCGCCGGCATCGCCGAAGCGGTGATCCCGCCGAACTCGGAATTCGTCAAGCAGAGCGTCGGCGCGCTGCATCTGCGCAAGCGCTACGGCATCAGCGTGCTCGCGGTGAACCGCGGCGAGGAGATCCACCGCGAGGACGTGCGCGCCATCGCCCTGCGCGCGGGCGACACGCTCGTGCTGCACGGCCTCTGGCGCGATCTCGCCGTCGCCGCCGAGGACCACGACTTCGTCGTCGTCACCGACTACCCGAAGGAGGAAGGCCGGCCGCACAAGATCTGGCACGCCATCGCCTTCTTCGCGCTCGCGATGGGCCTGGGCCTGTTCACCGATCTGAAGCTGTCGATCGCGATGTTGACTGGTGCGGTCGGCATGCTGCTCGCCGGCGTGCTCAAGATGGAAGAGGCCTACGGCGCGATCAACTGGAAGACGATCTTCACCCTCGCCTGCCTGATTCCGCTTGGCTGGGCGATGGATGCAACCGGCGCCGCGGCTTGGCTTGCGCAGGAAGTGCTGCGCTATCTCGGTGCCTGGCCGCAATGGGCGCTGCAGGGAGTGGTCGCGGTGCTCACGCTGTTCTTCGCCCAGATCGTCTCCAACGTCGGCGCGACGGTGATGATGGTACCGATGGCGATCAACGTCGCACTGGCCTCGAACGGCAATCCGGCGATCTACGCGCTGATCGTCGCGATCTCGACCTCGAACAGTTTCCTGATCGCGAGCGCCAATCCCGTGCTTACCCTCGTCGCCGGTCCCGGCAGCTACCGCGCGCGCGATTTCCTGCGCGTGGGCCTTCCGCTGACGTTGTTGATGCTCGTGGTGATGCTCGTTGCGGTCAATCTCGTGTTCCGCTGATCCGGGCGCGGATCAAGCTTCGCGCAACACCACCTCGCCGTCGCGCGATTCGACCGCCACTTCGGTCAGCCCGGTGCCGCGACACGGCCCGGACACGCATTCACCCGAGGCGAGACGGAACATCGCGCCATGTGCCGTGCAGATCACGTGACCGTCTTCGATGAGGAACTGGCCCGGCGCCCAGTCGAGGCGGCGACCGGCGTGCGGGCAGATGTTGCGGTACGCGCGCACGACATTGCTGTGGCGCGTCAGCATCAGTGAATCGCGAATCCCGTCACGTTCGTCGACGAATCCCGCTTCGAACGCACCGCTATCCGGGATATCGTCGACTCGACATAACGCTTTCGTAACGGTCATCGGTATTTAATTGCTCTCGTTGCGCGGCATAGGGGATGCCGTTTTGTCCATTTTGCCACGGAGCGTCGCCGACATGTCCTACTGGCGCTGGTTCAACCGCCCTCACCATCCTTTCGCACGCATTCTTATCGGCGTGTTCGGGTTGGCGTTGCTGGCCGGCGTGATCGCCCTGGGATTCCTCGCGCTCGTCGCCTTCGCCGTGATCGGCACCATCGTCGCAATCGTGCGCGCGCTTTCCCGCGCCGCCACGCTGCATCCCGCCCCGCCGCGCCAGCCGAACGTGATCGAAGGCGAGTTCGTCGTGCTGCCCAATCGCACGGCGTCGTTCAAGCACTGATCGTCCGCATCGCCGGTACCGCGTGGCGGCGCGCAAGCGGCGCTGTCGTGGATTGACTGCGACCGATATCATGCGGTGATGAACGACCACACCCCCGCCGTCGCCGCGCCGGCCCGGTCTCTCTCGCCTGACGTCCTGGTTCCGCTCGCCCTGTTCGGCGTGTACGTGATCTGGGGCTCGACCTATTACGGCCTGCGCGTCGCCCTGGGCGGCTTCCCGCCGTTTGCGCTCGCGGCGATCCGCTTCGTCATCGCCGGCTGCCTGCTCTATGCGTTACTGCGCTGGCGCGGCGGCGCGGCGCCGACACGGCGTCAGTGGCTCAACTGCCTCATCACCGGCACGCTGCTGTTAGGCATCGGCAACGGCGGCGTGTGCTATGCCGAGCAGACCGTCGCCTCCGGCATCGCCGCGGTCGCGGTCGCCAGCGCCGCGCTGTTCATGGCGATCTTCGCGGGCTGGTACGGGCAGTGGCCGAACCGCATGGAATGGCTCGGCCTCGTCATCGGTTTCGTCGGCATCGTCGTGCTCAATCTCGGCGGCGAACTGCGCGGATCTCCCGCCGGCGCGATCGCGCTCGTCCTCTCGCCCGTGGCATGGGCGTTCGGCTCGGTGTGGAGCAAGCACCAGGACATGCCCGAGCCGATGATGAGTGCCGCTGCGCAGATGCTCGCCGGCAGCGTGCCGCTCGCCACTGTTTCATTCTTCAGTGGCGAACACTTCAGCGCGATGCCCGATGCGACCTCGATGGCGGCGATGGCCTACCTCATCGTATTCGGCTCGCTGCTCGGCTTCAGTGCCTACATCTACCTGCTGCACCACACGCGCCCTGCGCTGGCCTCGAGCTATGCCTACGTCAACCCGCCGGTCGCCGTGCTCGTCGGCGTGCTGCTCGGCGGCGAAGCGGTGTCGCGGCTCGACATCATCGGCACGGTCGTCATCGTCGCCGGCGTTGCCGCGATCACGCTCGCGAAGACAAAAAAATAATCTTCGCGAGTCGGCGTTTACGACTTACGCGACGACAACCGGAATCTTGCCGATCTTCGCTTGCCATTCGCGCGGGCCGGTCTGGTGCACGCTCGTGCCTTGCGAATCGACGGCGACGGTGACCGGCATGTCCTTGACCTCGAATTCGTAGATCGCCTCCATGCCGAGGTCGGCGAAGCCGACGACTTTCGATGCGCGGATCGCCTTCGACACGAGATAGGCCGCGCCGCCAACGGCCATCAGGTAGACCGACCTGTGTTTCTTGATCGCCTCGATCGCGGCGGGGCCGCGCTCGGCCTTGCCGACCATGCCGAGCAGACCGGTCGAAGCGAGCACCTGCTCGGTGAACTTGTCCATGCGCGTCGCCGTGGTCGGGCCCGCGGGGCCGACGATTTCGTCACGCACCGGATCGACCGGGCCGACGTAGTAGATAAAGCGTCCCCGAAAATCCACAGGCAATTTCTCACCTTTGTTGAGCATGTCGACGATGCGCTTGTGCGCGGCATCGCGACCGGTCAGCAGCTTGCCGTTGAGCAACAGCACTTCGCCCGGCTTGAACGTGGCGACGAGCTCGGGGGTGATCGTATCGAGGTCGACGCGACGCGCGCCGGTCGGACTGTAGGTCAGCTTCGGCCAGTCCTCGAGCGAAGGCGGCTCGAGCGCGACCGGGCCCGAGCCGTCGAGCACGAAGTGCGCGTGGCGCGTCGCCGCGCAGTTCGGGATCATCGCGATCGGCAGGTTCGCGGCGTGCGTCGGATAGTCGCGCACCTTGATGTCGAGCACGGTGGTCAGGCCGCCCAAGCCCTGCGCGCCGATGCCGAGCGCGTTGACCTTCTCGTACAACTCCAGACGCAATTCCTCGGCACGATTCGACGGACCGCGCGCCTGCAGGTCGGTGATGTCGATCGGATCCATCAGCGACTCCTTCGCCAGCAGCATCGCCTTTTCCGCGGTACCGCCGATGCCGATGCCGAGCATGCCGGGCGGGCACCAGCCGGCGCCCATCGTCGGCACGGTCTTCAGCACCCAGTCGACGATCGAATCGGAGGGATTCAGCATCGCGAACTTCGACTTTGCCTCCGAACCGCCGCCCTTGGCGGCAACGATCACATCGACCTTGTCGCCCGGCACGATCTGCACGTTGATCACCGCCGGGGTATTGTCCCTGGTATTCGTGCGCTTGCCCGCCGGATCGGCCAGGATCGAAGCGCGCAATTTGTTGTCCGGGTCGTTGTAGGCGCGACGCACGCCTTCGTTGACCATGTCCTCGACGCTCATCGTCGCATCCCAGCGCACGTTCATGCCGACTTTCAGGAACACGGTGACGATGCCGGTGTCCTGGCAGATCGGTCGGTGGCCTTCGGCGCACAGGCGCGAATTGATCAGGATCTGCGCGATCGCATCCTTGGCCGCGGGCGACTCTTCGCGCTCGTAGGCTGCGGCAAGATTCTTGATGTAGTCGACCGGGTGGTAATAGCTGATGTATTGCAGCGCGTCGGCGATGCTCTGGATGAAGTCTGCTTGCTTGATGGCGGGCATGGAATCGCAGCGGGAAGGTAGGGGTCCACTATTTTCGCACCCCTTGCGCTGCAGTGCATCATGCCGCCGCGTTGCCCGCCTCCCGCAGCCCGCTGCGCTATGCTTGCGCGATGTTGAGCGCCGCTCTCGTCATCGTCTCGGGCCTGGTCTGGCTCGGCGTGCTGTTCGCCGTCGCAGTCTACGGCGAACGCCATCCGCGCGTGCTCGAAAAACGCTGGGCGCTGGTCTACGCGCTGTCGCTCGCCGTGCACTGCACTTCATGGACTTTCCTCGGCAACACGACCCAGGCCAGCCGCTCGGGCTGGTGGGTGCCGCCGAACTTCGTCGGCGCGATCGCGATGTACGTGCTCGGCATCGGCATACTTTTTCGCCTCGTGCGCCTCGCGCGCGAACACAATTCGAGTTCGCTCGCCGACCTGATCTCGACGCGCCTCGGCCGCAGCCCCGCGCTGAGCGCGCTGGTCACCGCGGTCATGCTGCTCGGCATGCTGCCCTACATCGCCCTGCAGCTCAAAGCCGTCGCGATGAGCTTCACCACGATCCTCGGCGATCCGCGCGGTCTGAGCGCGTGGCGCGACGGCGCGCTCTGGGTCGCGCTGTCGATGGCGCTGTTCGCGATCGTGTTCGGCACGCGCCGGTCGTCGGCGGTCGCGCACAACCGCGGCCTCGTACTCGCGATCGCGTTCGAGTCGCTGTTCAAGCTCGTCGCGATGCTCGCCCTGACCACCCTGCTGTTCATGACGCCAATACCGGGTGAAGCCGCGTCGCCGCGTGCACACGACCTCACTGGCTTTCCGAGTCTCATCCTGCTCGGTGCGCTGGCGATGTTCACCCTGCCGCACCAGTTCCACGCCGGCGTGGTGGAATGCCGCGACGTGCGCCATCTGAAAACCGCGCGCTGGCTGTTCCCGCTCTACATGCTGCTGATTTCCGTGCCCGCGCTGCCGCTTGCACGGCTCGGCGATGCGCAGCTCGCCGCGCAAGGCGTGCCGTCGGACCTCTACCTGCTCGCGCTGCCGCTCGCGCACGGCGAGAAGGCGCTCGCCCTCACCGCATTCCTCGGCAGCCTGTCGGCCTCGACCTGCATGGTCGTCGTCGCCACGCTCGCGCTGAGCCTGATGGTCGCCAACCATTTCATCGCGCCGCTGCGCCTGCGCGCCGGCTGGGGCCAGAACGAAGACGAGAACGACCTGCGCGGCGAAGTGCTGTGGCAACGCCGGGCCGCGATCATCGTCATCATCGCCCTCGCCTGGGCGTACAGCCGCGTGATCTTCGACGACGCCGCGCTGGCCGATATCGGCGCGCTGTCGTTTTCCGCACTCGGCGGACTCGCGCCGACGACCTGGGCGGCGCTGTACCGTCCGCAACTCGGTACGCGCGCGGTGTTCGCCGGACTCGCCGCGGGCACGCTGGTGTGGATGTATACGCTGCTGCCCGGCGTGATCGCGCCGCATGCGGCGTGGCTGTCCACCGGACCGTTCGGTTTCAGCGCGCTCGCGCCGATGCATCTGTTCGGCTTCGATGCCGTCGGCCCGCTCACGCGCGCGGTGGTGCTCGGCATAGCCACCAACCTCATCGTCATCGCCCTCGTCGAATTGTTCGGCAAACGTGAGGATGCGCCTGCGCTCGGCGCGCAGCTCTACAATCAGGAACTGCGCGCCCTCGCTTCGCGCTTCCTCTCCGAAGAACGCGCGCGCCTGCTGATCGGCAACGCCGCCGCGCACCGACCGGCCGACGCGGCCACGCTCGCCACGGTCGAACACGAGCTTTCCGCCGTGATCGGTGCGTCAAGCGCGCGTCTGCTGCTCGACATCGCGCGACGCGAGCGGCGCATGCAACTCGACACGGTCGCGGCGATCGTCGACGAAGCCTCGGCCGACCTGCGCTTCAACCAGCGCGTGCTGCTTGCCGCGCTCGAGAACATGTCGCAGGGCATCTGCGTGGTCGACGCAGAGCTCAACGTGGTCGCCTGGAACCGGCGCTACGCCGAACTGTTCCTCTATCCACCCGGACTGCTCAAGGTCGGCCGGCCGGTCGAGGAGCTCGCGCGCTACAGCATCGGCGAAGGCATGATCGGTGCCGACGCGCGCGATCCGGCCATGCTCGAAGCCGCGGTGCAGCGGCGCCTCGCGCACATGCGCGGGGGCACGCCACATCTGTCCGAACGGCGTTTCCCCGACGGCAGCGTGGTCGAGATCCGCGGCAACCCGATGCCCGGTGGCGGCTTCGTCGCCACGTTCACCGACGTCACCGAATTCCGCCGCGCCGCGCTCGCGCTCGAACGCGCGAACGAGACGCTCGAACTGCGCGTCGCCGAACGCACCGCCGAGCTCGAGCGCGCCACGCACGCCGCCGAAGCCGCGAACGAAACCAAGACGCGCTTCCTCGCCGCGGTCAGCCACGATCTCATGCAGCCGCTGCACGCCGCGCAGTTGTTCGCGCACAGCCTCGCCGCGCGTACCGACGACGACGGCCGCGTC
>NZ_DASVOK010000202.1:0-2502 GCF_036383415.1 Rudaea sp.
GCCGGACAGGATTTCGCCATCGCCCTGCGCCGTGGCGACGCGCTGGCCATGGCGCAGCACGCCCTTCTCGTCCATCACCAGGCCGACCAGCGCGCGCGGCACACCGTCGGCCTTCTGTTTTTCGAGCGCGGCGCGACCGATGAAATCGCGGCCCGGTTCGAGCGAGACGGTCCAGGCGAGCCCGGCTTCCCACGGCGTGATCGCCTCGTCCATGTCCTGGCCATAGAGATTCATGCCGGCTTCGAGGCGCAGCGTGTCGCGCGCGCCGAGGCCGGCCGGGGCGACGCCGGCGTCCTTCAACTTGTTCCACAGCGCGACCGCATCGGCTTCGGGAACGATGATTTCGTAGCCGTCCTCGCCCGTGTAGCCGGTGCGCGCAATGAACAATCCATCGCCTTCGATCGCGGCGAACTTGCCGACCTTGGCCGCCGCCTCGCGCGTCGCCGGCGACAGCAGCGACTGCACCTTGGCACGCGCGTTCGGCCCCTGCACGGCGATCATGGCGAGATCCGCGCGCTCGGTCACTTTGACGTCGAACGCCTTGGCCTGCTTTTCGATCCAGGCCAGGTCCTTGTCGTGCGTGGCCGCATTGACGACGACGCGGAAGAAATCCTCGCTGAGGAAATAGACGATCAGATCGTCGATCACGCCGCCCTGCTCGTTGAGCATGCACGAATACAGCGCCTTGCCGCGCGTCTTCAGCTTGTCGACGCTGTTGGCGAACAGGTGGCGCAGGAACTCGCGCGTGCGCGCGCCGTGCAGATCGACCACGGTCATGTGCGAGACGTCGAACATGCCGGCATCGCGGCGCACGGCGTGGTGCTCCTCGATCTGCGAACCGTAGTTGAGCGGCATGTCCCAGCCGCCGAAGTCGACCATCTTCGCGCCGAGCGCGCGGTGGGTCTCGTTGAGAATCGTTTTCTGCGTCATGGCGGGCGCCGGGCGGAAAAATGGGCGCGCATTATCGCATGCCGGGAATAAAACCGTGCCCCAGGCGATCTTGTCGGTCGAGTCCCTTCACTCGCCGCCAGGAAACCGCCATGGAAATGAACGACAAAACCTCGCCTTTAACGTTCGACGACAGCCACGACCCTGCCCGCCGCAAAGCCCTGAGCTGCCTCGCCGCCTGGACCGGCGCCGCCGTGGTCTGGACCGTGACCGGCGGCGTTCCGCGCGCGCTCGGCGCCACCACGGACGGCAAGACCACGGCCGCGGCGAAGAACGCGCTGACCTTCGTCCAGATCAGCGACACCCATATCGGATTCAAGAAGGACGCCAACCCTGACGTGGTCGGCTCGCTGCGCCGCGCGATCGCAGACATCCATGCGTTGCCGCAGGCGCCGGCCTTCGTCGTGCATACGGGCGACGTTAGCCATCTGTCCAAGCCCGACGAGTTCGGCCAGGCGCGCGAGCTGTTCCAGGAACTGAAGGTCGATCGCCTGCACACCGTGCCGGGCGAACACGACACGATCGACGACGGCCTCACCGGCTACCTCAAGTTCTTCGACCACGACGGCAAGGGCAAGGGCTGGTACAGCTTCGACCAGGGCGGCGTGCATTTCATCGGCCTGACGAATACGCTCAACTTCAAGATGGGCACGATGACTTCGCTCGGCGACGAGCAGCTTGCCTGGCTCAAATCGGACCTGGCGCGTGTCTCGCACTCGACTCCGGTCGTCGTGCTCGCCCACATTCCGATGTGGACCGTGTATGCGCAATGGGGTTGGGGCACGGCCGATGCCGACCAGGCGCTCGCGCTGCTGCGTCCGTTCGGATCGGTCACCGTGCTCAACGGACATATCCACCAGGTGCTGCAGAAGGTCGAGGGCAACATCGCCCTGCATACGGCGATGTCGCTCGCCTATCCGCTGCCGACGCCCGGACAGGAAGGCATCGGCGAACCCGGACCGCTCAAGGTACCGGCCGGCGAACTCGGCAAGCGCCTCGGCATCCGCCAGCTCAGTGTCGTGCGCGGCCGGCGCGAACTCGCGCTGATCGACCAACCGCTCGATCGCTGAATGTCCTGCACCCAAACCTTCCCGCTCTGAAGACACATATATATGTACGAACTCATCACCCGCCTAGCGGCGACGCGCACGCGCGCCGCCGCTGCTCTCGCCGCAGTTTTCGCCATCGCGTTCGCCGCGCCGTCGATCTTCGCCGCTGCCGCGGCCGAACCGACCGTCGACATCACCAAGTTTGCTTTCACGCCGAAGGAGATCACGGTCGCGCCAGGCACGAAGATCGTCTGGACCAACCACGACGAGATCCCGCACACGGTCACTGCCACCGACAAGGCCTTCGACTCCAAGGCGCTGGATACCAGCGACCGCTACGAGCATACTTTTTCCACGGAAGGCGACTACGCCTATTTCTGCACGGTACATCCGTTCATGACCGGCGTGGTGCACGTGCGCAAGCAGTAGTAAAACAAGTACCGAGGCTCGATGAAGTGACCACGGCAGCAGCACCCGGCTGGATCGGCGAGCTCGCGTTGCGCCA
>NZ_DASVOK010000203.1:0-18584 GCF_036383415.1 Rudaea sp.
GAGGCCCTGCATGCGCAGGTGCCACTCGAACTCAGGTGCGAGTTCGAGCGGATCGTCGTTCTTGATGTACTGCGCATTCAGCCATTTCAGCTTGTCGAGATCGAAGCGCGCGGCAGCCTTGTTCACGTCGCTGACGTCGAACAGATCGATCATCTGCTGGCGCGAGAAGATTTCCTGATCGCCGTGCGACCAGCCCAGACGCACGAGATAGTTGAGCAGCGCATGCGGCAGGAAGCCGTCGTCGCGGTACTGCATGACGCTGACCGCGCCATGGCGCTTCGACAGCTTCTGTCCATCGGCGCCGAGGATCATCGGCAGGTGCGCGAACGCGGGCACCTTCGCGCCGAGCGCGTGATAGATGTTGATCTGGCGCGGCGTGTTGTTGACGTGGTCGTCGCCGCGAATCACGTCGGTGATGCCCATGTCGATGTCGTCGACGACGACGGCGAAGTTGTAGGTCGGAAAGCCGTCGGAGCGGAAGATGACGAGATCGTCGAGCTCGTCGTTGCTCCACTCGACGCGGCCCTTGACCTTGTCGTCGAACACGACGCTGCCGCCCTGCGGGTTCTTGAAGCGGATCACCCGATTCGGATCGTCGCGGTAGGCCTCGTTGCGCTCGCGGTAATAACCGTTGTAGCGCGGTTTCTCGTTCGCCGCCATCGCGGCGTTGCGCATCGCTTCGAGCTCGTCCTTGGTCTCGTAGGCGTAATAGGCCTTGCCGGCCTTGATCAATTCCTCGGCGACATGACGATAGCGATCCATGCGCAGAGTCTGGTAGTACGGGCCTTCGTCCGCGTTGAGGTCGAGCCAGCGCATGCCATCGAGAATCGCCTGCACGGCGGCATCGGTCGAACGCTCGCGATCCGTATCTTCGATGCGCAGGATGAATTCGCCGCCGCGATGCCGCGCCTCCAGCCAGCAGTACAGCGCGGTGCGCGCGCCGCCGATGTGCAGGTAGCCGGTGGGACTGGGGGCGAAGCGGGTGCGGACGGTCATTGCGAAAACAGGTCGAAAAACGGGCGGAAAGAGTAACAGAAGGCGCGCTAAACTTCGCTTTTCGGCCAGAGAATGCAGACGATGAAACGATGGTTACTCGCAGCAGCAGCCGCTGCATTCCTTGCCGGCTGCGCTGCCCTCGGACATGTGCCCACGAAATCGGCGCAACTCGCGCCTGGCGCACATGCGCAACTCGTCCTGCTCGAAACGACCGATATTCATTCGAACGTGATGAGCTACGACTACTACAAGCTCGCCGAGGACAAGACCATCGGCCTCGAGCGCGCGGCGACGCTGGTCCATGCAGCGCGCAAGGAATTCACCAACACCATGCTGTTCGACGCCGGCGACACGATCCAGGGCACCGTGCTCGCCGACTACGAGGCGCAGGTCAAGCCAGTGGCCTGCGGGCAGGAACTGGCGGTGTACAAGGCGATGGACGCGCTCGGCTACGATGCCGCGACGATCGGCAACCACGAGTTCAATTACGGCCTGCCGTTCCTGAGCCAGGTCACCGGCACCGCGTTCGACGTGACGAATGTTCCGGTCGAGCATTGCAAAGGGCCGGATTTCCCGCTCGTGCTGTCGAACGTGTTCAGCGCGAAGGACGGCAAGCCGCTGTATGCGCCGTGGAAAGTACTCGCACGCACGATCAAGACGCAGACTGCGGATGGCAAGACGGTCGAGACCCCAATCAAGGTCGGCGTGCTCGGCTTCACCCCGACCTGGATCCTCGACTGGGACAAGCGCAATCTCGACGGCAAGGTCACCGTGATGGGCGTGGTCGAAGCGGCGCAGAAGTATGTGCCGGAAGTGAAGGCGGCCGGCGCCGACGCCGTCGTCGCGATCTGCCATTGCGGCCTCAATCCCGCGCCCTACTCGGAACGGCTCGAAAACGCCGGCTGGCATCTCGCCGGCGTGCCAGGCGTCGATGTCGTGATGCTCGGCCATTCGCATGATGTGTTCCCCAATCCCGCCGATGCGAAGTCGCGTTACGCGCATATGCCCGAGGTCGACAATGCGCGCGGTCTCGTGCGTGGCGTGCCCGCGGTGATGGGCAACTATTTCGGCAAGAGCCTCGGCGTGATCGAGCTGGCGCTGGTCTGGAACGACGGTCATTGGCAGGTCGATCGCGCGGCGAGCAAGTCCGAGGTACGTTCGGTCAAGGGCACGACTGCCGACGAGCACATCGCCGAGCTGGTCAAGGACGAACACGCCGGCGCGATCGAATACGTGAAGACGCCGATCGGCCGCAGCGACTACGACATCAGCACCTACTTCGTCGCCGTGGGCGACACTTCGGCGCTGGCGCTGGTCAACGCTGCCGAGCGCGATTACGCGCAGAAATACATCAAGCAGAACCTGCCGCAGTACGCGTCGCTGCCCGTGCTCGGCGCGGCTTCGCCGTTCAAGGCCGGCTTCGGCGGACCGAACGATTACACCGACGTGCCGGCCGGCACGCTCGCGATCAACAACGCCGCCGACCTCTATCTCTATCCGAACACGCTGACCGCGGTGAAGGTGAACGGCGCAGGCGTGAAGGCGTGGCTGGAAAAATCCGCTGGCTGGTTCCATCGCATCGACCCGGCCAAACACGAGACGCAGGAACTGGTCAACACCAAGTTCCCGACCTACAACTTCGATGTACTGCAGGGCGACCTCACCTGGACGATCGACGTCACCCGCGAGCTGGGCCAGCGCATCGTCGACCTCAAGTATCGCGGCAAGCCGGTGCGTGACGACGCGGAGTTCATCGTCGTCACCAACAACTACCGCGCCGCCGGCGGCGGCAGCTTCCCGGGCCTCGACGGCGGCAATACCGTGTTCTCCGCACCCGACACGAACCGTGATGCGCTGATCGGCTTCGTCCGCGCGCAGCGCGAGATCACGCGCAGGAAGTTCGGCGACCAGCGTAGCTGGCGCTTCGCTAAGGTGAAGACGGCCGGCCCGATCATATTCACCTCGGCCGCGGGCAAGCTCGACGTCGCCCATGCCGCGGGGCTGAAGAACATCGCGCTGGTCAAGGACAACGGCGACGGCACGGCGGCGTATTCGATCGACCTGTCGCACTGACGGTCGCCACGCCCTCTTCCCCACCAGCCGTGGGAGAGGTAGCGATGCGAACGAAGGGGCTATGGACAGCCCTTGCTGCCGCTGCAATATTTCGCGGGTTCCGGCGAGAGAGAGAGGGCGATGCCAGGCATACCGAGCTACGTGAGCGGCACCTCGTCCGTGCCGCTGATCGGCGAAACGATAGGTGCGTGCTTCGACCGCATCGCGCGCGAACACCCGGCGCGCGACGCGCTGATCTCGCGCCAGCAGAACGTGCGCTGGACCTATGCCGAACTCGCCGACCGCGTCGATCGCGTCGCCGCGAGTCTGCTGCGCCTCGGCCTCAAACCGGGCGAGCGCGTAGGCATCTGGGCGCCGAACTGCGCCGAATGGACACTGACCCAGTTCGCCACGGCCAAGGCCGGGCTGATCCTGGTCAACATCAATCCGGCCTACCGACGCAGCGAGTTGGAATACGCGCTGAACAAGGTCGGCTGCAAGGCGCTCGTGCTCGCACCGAGTTTCAAATCGAGCAACTATCTCGACATCCTCGGCGACATCGCGCCGGAACTCGCGCAGTGCGCGCCCGGTGCGCTCGCCGCCTCGAGGCTGCCCGGGTTGCGCCACGTGGTGCGCCTGGGCGCGCAATCCTCGCCGGGAACGCACAACTTCGATGCGCTGCTCGTCGAAGCGAGAGCGGAGGAACGCGAACAGTTGGTCGCGATCGGCGCGCGCCTGCAGTTCGACGATCCGATCAACATCCAGTTCACCTCGGGCACGACTGGCCTGCCCAAGGGCGCGACGCTGACCCATCACAACATCCTCAACAACGGTTACTTCGTCGCCGAGACGATCAAGCTCGCGCCGGGCGAGCGCCTGTGCATTCCGGTGCCGCTGTACCACTGCTTCGGCATGGTCATGGGCAACCTCGGCTGCGTCACCCACGGCGCGACGATGGTTTATCCGGGCGACGCCTTCGACCCGGGCGCGGTGCTCGAAACGATCCAGGCCGAACGCTGCGCCGGACTGTACGGCGTGCCGACAATGTTCATCGCCGAATTAGGTCACCCGGACTTTGCGAAATACGATTTGTCCAGTTTGCGCACCGGCATCATGGCCGGCTCGCCCTGCCCGATCCAGGTCATGCGCCAGGTGATCGAACACATGCACATGACTGATGTGACGATCGCCTACGGCATGACCGAAACCTCACCCGTGAGTTTCCAAAGTGCGACCAGCGACAGCATCGAGCGCCGCGTGTCGACGGTCGGTCGCATCCATCCGCATCTCGAGGTGAAGATCGTCGACGAGAATGGCCGCATCGTCGCGCGCGGCGAGCCCGGCGAACTGTGCACGCGCGGCTACTCGGTCATGCTCGGCTACTGGGGCGACGAGGCGAAGACTGCCGAGGTGCTCGACCGCACCGGCTGGATGCACACGGGTGATCTCGCCATGATCGACGCGGAAGGCTACTGCAACATCGTCGGCCGCTCGAAGGACATGGTGATTCGCGGCGGCGAGAACGTCTATCCGCGCGAAGTCGAGGAGTTCCTTTACCGCCATCCGAAGGTACAGGACGTGCAATGCGTCGGCGTGCCCGATGCGAAGTTCGGCGAGGTGCTCTGCGCCTGCGTGATCCTCAAGCCCGGCGCGAGCGCCGACGAGACCGAACTCAAGAACTTCTGCAAGGGCGAGATCGCGCACTACAAGGTGCCGCGGTACGTACGGTTCGTCGATTCATTCCCGATGACCGTAACCGGGAAGATTCAGAAATTCATCCTGCGCCAGGCGATGGCGGATGAACTGGGGCTCAAGGCGCAAAAGACGGCGTAGTTTTTTCTTCCCTTCTCCCACCGGGAGAAGGTGCCCCGCAGGGGCGGATGAGGGAAAAGCCTTTCCGAGCTCGAAGATCATCCACAAATCGCGGCGCTCTTCCCTCATCCGGCGCTGCCGCGCCACCTTCTCCCGATGGGAGAAGGGAGGCAGGAGTCATTTCACATGTACGGTGATCTTCTTCGACACCAGCGGCGGATCGAATTGCACGTGCGAGAGATCGGCAAAATCCAGCTGCAGGGTGTGGTCGCCCGGCGGCAGCTTGATTGTGTCCTCCGTCTGGCCCTTGCCGTAGTGCTTGTGCGTGGCGTCGTTCGGGATCGGCGCATTGCCCGGCGGCAGTTCTGCCACGTCGATCAGCAGGTGATGATGCCCCGTGCCCGGGGTCGGGTCGCCGGCCGGACGAATCGCGACGCCCTTGGCACCGAACTTGACCACAAACTCCTGCCCCACCGTTTCGCCGTCCTTCGGCGAGACGATGAACACCGACGCGCCCGCGGGCGCCTTCTTCTGCTCGACGCCGGCCGGCTTGGCCGCGTCCTGGGCAAAAACTGTCCCCGTGCCCGAGACCAGCAGGATTGCCAACAAAATCGATTTGCGCATCGCACTCTCCCATCCAACGAAGTGGAAAGATCATACCTCTTGCAACGTTAAACTGTCGGGAGTCGGGCCCTCTTCGCCCTCGTACATGGCCGAGGCTGGAAAAACCGCCAACCGCCTCCACATCGAACCGCGATGCCATCGACCCAAGACACCTCGCGCACCACCCTGGTCGGCGCCTTCCGCCGCCTGATGCCGACCGTATGGCACTACCGCGGACGCGTGTTCGCCGCACTCGCCTTCCTCGTCGTCGGCAAGCTGGCCAACATTGCCGTGCCGGTCGTGCTCAAGCACCTCGTCGACGGCCTCGACGTGAAGCCGTCGCCGCTCGTCATCCCGCTGCTGTTGCTGATGGCCTACGGCGCGCTGCGCCTGTCGACCTCGTTCTTCCAGGAACTGCGCACGATCGTGTTTGCGCGCGTGCTCGCGCGCACCTCGCGCGAAATCACCTTGCGCGTGTTCGCCCACCTGCATAATTTGAGTTTGCGCTTCCATCTCGACCGGCGCACCGGCGGAGTCGCGCGCGACGTCGAACGCGGCATGACCTCGGTCTCCGACCTGCTCGACTGGACGATCTACACGATCCTGCCGACGCTGTTCGAGATCTCGGTGATCTGCACGATCCTCATGCTCAACTACGACTGGAGCTTTACCGCGATCACGCTCGCCACGCTCGTCGTCTACATCGCCTTCACCTTCTCGATGACCGAGTGGCGCCTGCGCTTCTATCGCGCGGCGAACGAAGCCGACACCGAGGCCAACGCACGCAACGTCGACGCGCTGCTCAACTATGAGACGGTCAAGTATTTCGGCAACGAACAGCACGAGTTGCGCCGTTTCGACGTGAGCCTGCGCAATCTCGAAGAGGCGACCGTGAAGTCGCAGAAGTCGCTGGCCGCGCTCAACATTGGCCAGACCGCGATCGTTGCGATCGGCTTGACCCTGCTGCTCTGGCGCGCCTCCGCCGGCGTCGTCGCCGGCACGCTGAAGATCGGCGACCTGGTCATGGTCAACGCGTTCCTGATCCAGCTCTCGATCCCGCTCAACTACCTCGGCATGGTCTACCGCGAGGTCAAACAGGCGTTGACCAACATCGAGCGCATGTTCGGCCTGCTCGCCGAGCCGCAGGAAATCCGCGACGCCCCGGACGCGAAGCCGATCGCGCTGCGCGGCGGCGAAGTACGCTTCGACAACGTGTCGTTTGGTTACGATCCCGCGCGAGTCATCCTGCACGACGTGGCTTTTTCCATTCCCGCCGGCAAGACGGTCGCCGTCGTCGGCACCACGGGCGCGGGCAAGTCGACTCTGTCGCGCCTGCTCTACCGCTTCTACGACGTCAACGGCGGCGCGATCCGCATCGACGGTCAGGACATCCGCGCGGTCACCCAGGAATCACTGCGCAACGCGATCGGCATCGTGCCGCAGGACACCGTGCTGTTCAACGATTCGATCTATTACAACATCGCCTACGGCAAGCCCGAGGCGACGCGCGACGATGTGATCGCCGCAGCGCGCGCCGCGCACATCCACGACTTCATCGTCTCGCTGCCGCAGGGCTACGACACCGGCGTCGGCGAGCGCGGTTTGAAATTGTCCGGTGGCGAAAAGCAGCGCGTCGCGATCGCGCGCACCCTGCTCAAGAACCCGACCATCCTCGTCTTCGACGAAGCGACCAGCGCGCTCGACACGCGCACCGAGAAAGTCATCCAGGCCGAACTCGCCGAGATCGCGCGCGAGCGCACCACACTCGTCATCGCGCATCGTCTGTCGACTATCGTCGACGCCGACGAGATTCTCGTGCTCGATCATGGCCGCATCGTCGAGCGTGGCACGCATATCGAGCTGCTTGCCCAGGGTGGCCGCTACGCGGCGCTGTGGGCAATGCAACAACAGTCGCGCGAAACCTCGCCAGCCTCACCGCCGCGCGTCGTCGAAGCCGTCACGACGTAAGTGCAGCGTTGGTCTTTGCTTTTTTATCTGTAGTCGATAAGAGCAAAGGCTTCCACTCGTCCTGCGGACGAGCGGGTAACTTTCTCTTGCTCGCACAAGAGAAAGTCACCAAAGAGAATGCGCCCCAGAGCATTGCGCCTTTCGGGCATCCTGCCCGAAAGGTCCGCGTCAGCGGCCGGGTTCCGTTGACTGCACATCCCTGTCCAGACAACGGAATCGGCGCGATCCATCGCGCCGCCCCTGCGGGCGTTTCCGACCGCTGCCGCCACAATGCAATGGGGACCCGGAAAAGCCACAGCAGCGCGCTCCTGCGCGCAGAAGCAAATCAAGAGCACCCGTTTCGCCTTCGGCATCTTTTCCCGCGTCGCGTGCCGGGAAAGGAATCTGTTGCTTTTCGCTCTTGACCTTCTTCCCCCTTTCACCGCACCGAGCATCGCAGGCGGCGGCGGGGGAAAGGCGCGCATGTCCGAGCGCAGGGATGCGCGAGTTCGCGCCGGCCCGCCGGCGCCGAGAAGCGCAGGGCACTTTCGCGCAGCGAAAGTGCGGTGGCGGGGCGTGTTTCTCTTGGTGACTTCTCTTTGCTCGTGCAAAGAGAAGTCACCCGCTCGCCGAAGGCGAGTGGAGGCTCTTGCTCTTACAAGCGAAAGATCGAAAGACGAACCCGTGGATTACATGCGGCGTCCTGCAGCGTGCCCTTCGGGCAGTTCGCTTCGGCATCCACGCAAGGCGGTTCGAACCGGAATGACGAGCCAAAGCACGCGGTAACGCGACCGAAACAATTCGGTAACGCCCTGTACACCCCACGGCACTAGCGTGCGCACAGTACGCGGAAACAGCCGCGCGGAGCCCACCGATGCGCATCGCCATGGTCACCGAAACGTTCCCGCCGGAAATCAACGGCGTCGCGTTGACCGTGGCGAGTCTGGCGCAGGGTCTGCGCGAGGCCGGGCATACGGTGCAGGTCGTGCGTCCGCGCCAGGCCGACGACGATGCCGGCACGGACGAAAACAGTCCCGACGTGCTCGTGCGTGGCGCGCGCCTGCCGAAGTATCCGGGCCTGCAGTTCGGCCTGCCGACTGCGCGGCGCCTGCGCAAACTGTGGAAGGACGAGCGCCCTGACGCGATCTACGCGGCCACCGAGGGCCCGCTCGGCTATTCGGCGCTGCGCGCCGCACGTGCGCTGGGCATTCCCGCCGCAACCGGTTTCCACACGCGTTTCGACGACTTCGCGCGCCACTACGGCTTCGGCTTTCTCACCCCGGTCGTGTTCGCCTATCTGCGCCGCTTTCATCGCCAGGGCGCAGCGACGCTGGTGCCGACGATCGAATTGCGTGATTTCCTGATCGAGAACAAGTTCGGCAACGTCGTCCTGCTGCGCCGCGCGGTGGACAATACGCTGTTCTCGCCGGCGCATCGCGACGAAGCATTGCGCGCGAAATGGGGGCTCAAGCCCGGCCAGCTTGCGGTGATCTACGTCGGACGCATCGCTCCGGAAAAAAACCTGCCGCTCGCGGTGCGCACATTCCGCGAGATCCAGAAGATCCACCGCGATGCGCGCTATGTCTGGGTCGGCGACGGCCCCGCGCGCGCCGCTCTCGCGGCCGAGAATCCCGACTTCATCTTTGCCGGCATCCAGCGCGACATCCATCTTGCGCGCCATTTCGCCAGCGCCGACCTGTTCGTGTTCCCGAGCCTGACCGAGACCTTCGGCAACGTCACCCTCGAGGCACTCGCCAGCGGCCTGCCGACCGTGGCCTTCGACTATGGCGCCGCACGCGAGCACCTCACTCCCGACTGCGGCCGACGCGTGCCGTTCGCCAACGAAGACGCCTTCGTGCGCGCGACGCTCGACCTCGTTCGTGGCGACGTGACGCGCGCGGACATCCGCGCCGCCGCGGTCGGTGCCGTCGCCGAACTCGAACCGGCCACGGTCGCCGCCCAATTCGCCAAGCTGCTTGCAGGTCTGCCGCAGCCCGGCGCCAAGATCACCGGCAACGGCAACCTCCGCGAGGGAGCGACATGAGCGCGATGCAACTTCTGCAGACTCTCGAACTGCGCAGCCGCGAAGTGCGCCTGTGCAAGCGCGCCAACGATTGGGGTGGGCGCAAGGCGATCGCCGGCTTCTTCGGTGTGATCAGCCGCCTCGGCGACGGCGTGTTCTGGTACGTGCTCATGCTCGCGATCGCGCTGTTCGGCGGCGCCAAGGGCATTCTCGTCGCGTTGCAGATGGCCTTGACCGGCCTCGTCGCCGCCGCGATGTACCGCACGCTCAAGCGCTGGACGCGGCGCCCGCGTCCGTTCCGCACGCATCGCGACATCGTGCCGCTGGTGTTGCCGCTCGACGAGTTCAGCTTTCCTTCCGGCCACACCCTGCACGCGGTTACGTTCACGATCATCGCGCTCGCCTGGTTCCCGCTGCTCGCGCCGCTGCTGATCCCGTTCGCCCTGCTCGTCGCCGCCTCGCGCGTCGTGCTCGGGCTGCACTATCCGAGCGATGTGCTCGCAGCGACGCTGATCGGATGCGCTCTGGCGACGACCTCGCTCTGGGTCGCCTCTTCGATCCGCTTCTGATCGCACCGCTACAGCGTTTCCACTTTTGCACGCACGACGCCGGGGCGCGATTGCTGCCCCCAATCGACGGGCACCGCAACCTGCGCATTCGCGGCCGTCGCTTCGAGCGCGGCAAGATCGACGTCGGCGATCAGCCACGTCTCGCCGGGGGTCGCGGCGGCGACCAGACCGTCGTCGGGCAGGCCGCGATCACTGGGCGCGTAGACCGCGGCGCGCCCGGTGTTCGTGTCGAGCGCCGGGTTGTCGGGCGCCTCGCCCGCGGTGACCGACTGGGCGACGTAGATGCGGTTCTCGAGCGCGCGCGCCATGCAGCCGATGCGCACGCGCGATGCGCCCGCTTCGGTGTCGGTGCAACTCGGCACGAGCAGCAGGCGCGCCCCGGCCTCGCGCTGCGCACGCGCGTAGAGCGGAAATTCGCTGTCATAGCAGATGTCGATCGCGATGCGGCCGTATCGCGATTCGAACACTTTGAGCGCATCGCCTGGCTCGATCACGCCCGCGGCGTTCTCGAATCCAGTCAGGGTGAGCTTGTCCTGGAAGACGTGCGATCCGTCCGGCGAAAACAGATAAGCGCGGTTGCGGTATTTCCCGTTCGGTTGTTCCAGCAGAAAGGTGCCGGCGAGCAGATGGATGCGATGTGCGACTGCGAGCCCGGCGAACAGGCGCAGCCAATCCACGTGCACCGCCTGCAGCGCGGCGAGCGTCGCGGGAAAATCGGCGCGCGTTTTCGCATCGAGCGTCGAGGCGAGTTCGAGCGCGAGATATTCCGGCAGCACGACGATGCTCGCGCCTTGCTTCACCGCCACGGCGATTTCAGCGAAAACGCGTGCGGCGAATTCCTGGAACGACGCGGGCGCTTCGATGCGCCATTGAGCGAGGGCAATCTTCATCGGACAAGCTTAGCGCACGGGAAATGGTGCCACCGAGGTGTGGCGCGCCTGTCCCGTTTTCAATACGATCCGGCTTTGTCCGGAGCGCCGCGATGAGTGCGAAAATCCACGTCGGCATCGGTGGCTGGAACTACGCGCCATGGCGCAACAATTTCTATCCGCCGAAATGGCCGCAGAAGCGCGAACTCGAATTCGCGAGCCGGCAACTCACCTCGATCGAAATCAACAGCACCTACTACAGTCCGCAGAAACCGCCGACCTACGCGCGCTGGCGCAGCGAAACGCCCGACGGCTTCGTGTTCTCGCTCAAGGCGCCGCGCTTCTGCACCGACCGGCGCACGCTGGCTGACGCGGGCAAGGCGATCGACGGCTTCGTCTTCGGCGGCCTCGCCGAATTCGGCGATCGGCTCGGGCCGATCAACTGGCAACTACCGCCGTACAAGGTGTTCGATCGCGCCGACCTGGCCGCGTTCTTCGATCAGTTGCCGCGCGCGCTCGACGGCCTGCCGCTGCGCCATGTGCTCGAGGTGCGCCACGCGAGTTTCCTCTGCGCGGAGTATCTCGAACTCGCACGCCGCCAGCGCATCGCCACGGTGTTCACCGACTCGCCGAAATATCCATCGTTCGCCGATGTGACTGGTGACTTCGTTTACGCGCGGCTAATGCGCAGCGAAGCGGACATCGACGCTGGCTATGCCGCTGCCGATCTCGACGCCTGGGCGCTACGCGCGCAGGCCTGGGCCGGCGGCATGGAGCCGACCGATCTGCCGCGCGTGCAAGCCGCGTCTACGACCGATACAGCTAAAGCCAGGCCGCGCGAGGTGTTCATCTACTTCATCAGCGCGGCGAAGGAGCGCAATCCGGCCGCGGCGAAGTCGCTGATAGCACGCCTCGGCGAGTGACCAAAGCTCAGCCGCGCCGCAGCGCCCAGAACGGAATGTCGCGGCGCAGGCGAAAGCCGATCCGTTCGTACAATTGGTTCGCGCGCGGGTTTTCGTGGCTGACGTGCAGGAACGGCAGCCGGCCCTGACGCAGCGTGTCGTTGGTCAGCATCGCGGTCAGCCGTCGCGCATAACCCAGGCCGGCAAAATCCGGATGCGTGCAGATCGCGCTCATCTCGCGCGCCGAGTCCGTACCGAGACGCTCGCCGATCATCGCCGCAAGTCGTCCATCGCGATAGATGCCGAAGTAGCGGCCCATGTTCATCGTGCGTTCGCGAAAATAATGCGGATAGACCAGCGCGGTCAGCGCGAGCACGTCGGCGCGATGAGCCGAGGTCAATTCGATCGCCTCGGGCCCTTCGACTTGCGTAATCGGTTGCTCGCAGATCATCTGCGCGAGCGGGCGAAACGGCTCGAGCGTCCAGTGCGCCGGCGCCTTCGGCGCGACGCCGAGCAGGTACACGCTCTCGCCCGGTGCGACCAGGGCCTCGAGATCGGACGGCGCCGCGGCCCGCACATCGGCCACCGCAAGGAACGGTGCGTACGCGGATGGATAGCGCGCGGCATCGCCCGAACGCAGGGCCAGGTCGCGATGGACGCTGGCCAGCGAAGACCAGAACGGATTGTCCAGTTCGGGAAGCGTCGACATGACACTGCAGTGTGATTGAGCCGGGAAGGATTCTTCTGCCGCGGGGCGAACTTCGCAAGCACGGGGACCCTTTCGCCGGCTCCCGCGCACGAAGCACCTTAATCCGGTCTTTACTTTTGCGCGCGTAGAATCCCGCTGCCGGACCGGTGGGGGTAGACTTCGGACCACGGCCGCGCAAGCGCGCGATACGTTACATTCCAACCACAGGAGTACGTATGACCCTGATGCAGCCCCATTCCTCCCGCAGATTCCACCGCCTCGCCGCGGCCATCCTGCTTGCCGCGGCGGCGTTGCCGGCGATGGCAATCACGTTCGGCACGGCCGATGGCAACGGTCATCCCAATGTGGGCTCGATGGTCGTGAAAACGCCGGATGGCGTCTTCCAGTGGTGCTCCGGCACGCTGATCGCGCCACAGGTGTTCCTCACCGCCAGCCATTGCACCCAGCCGATCGCGCAATACCTCACCGACCATCCCGACTGGCAGTTCCTCGTCACTTTCGATCCGGTGATCGATACGACCGGCACGACGGGCACCTTCTACAGCGGCACGCCGCACACGAATCCGCTGTACGGTACGGGCGGGCAGAACGACCCGCACGACATCGCCGTGATCACGCTCGATTCCGCGCCGCCGCTTACGCCGGCGACTCTGCCTACGGCCGGACTGTTCGATACGATGAAGGTCGACCACACGCTCAACGGCACGCGCTTCACCGCGGTCGGCTACGGTTCGACGCGCGACTCGATCAAGAAGGGGCCGCAGGGCATCGACAGCAGCAATGTCGAGCGCCAGAACGTCGACCAGGGTTTCCGCTTCCTCACCGACGCCTGGCTGACCTTCGACATGCTGCCGACCGGATCGAACAACAGCGGTGGTACCTGCTACGGCGATTCCGGGGGCCCGCATTTCCTGCACGACACGAACGGCACCGAGACCGAAATCGTCGCCGCGATCACGATCACCGGCGACACGCAGTGCAAGTCCTCGGACAAGGACTATCGCACCGATTCGCCGTCGGCGCGCGCGTTCCTCGCCGATTACGTCACGCTGCCCTGAAACATCCGGCAGGGAAACATCCGTCACGGTGCACGCGACCGCGTGTGCCGTGACGCGCTGTCGCTACCGAACCATGCGCGCGAACCGCAAGACCTGACGATTGTCATGCGGCGTCTCTGAAGCCCGTCAATAACGACGAGGGCCCGCGCATGCTAACGTGCGCGCGTTCCATCGCGGGAGCGCACCATGCACGATCTGACCCAAGGGCCAGTCAGCCGGCATATCATCAAGATGGCGATGCCAATCGGCATCGGCATGTTGTTCCAGACCTTGTATTTTCTCGTCGACCTGTATTTCGTCGCGCGCATCGGCGACGCGGCGATTGCCGGCGTCGGCGCCGCCGGCAACATCATGTTCATCGTCATGGCGCTCACTCAGGTGCTCGGCGTCGGCACGGTGACGCTGATCGCGCAGGCGGTCGGGCGCAAGGATCAGGGCGACGCCAATCTGGTGTTCAATCAGAGTTTGCTGCTCGCAGCGCTGTGCGGCCTGCTCACGCTCGTGCTCGGCTACCTCGCCATCGGGCCGTACATGCACATGATCGGCGCCGATACCGCGACGCAGGATGCCGGTATCGCCTACCTAGCATGGTATCTGCCCGGGCTGGCGTTGCAATTCGCATCGGTCTCGATGGGCTCGGCGCTGCGCGGAACCGGCATCGCCAAGCCGACGATGCTCGTGCAGGTGCTGACCGTCGTGATCAACGCGATACTCGCGCCGGTGCTGATCGCCGGCTGGGGCACCGGCAGCGCCCTCGGCGTCGCCGGCGCCGGGCTCGCGACGACGATCTCGATCGCCGTCGGCGTCGTCCTGCTCGCGCTGTATTTCATCAAGCTGGAAAAATTCGTCGCTTTCGAGCGGGCACTGTGGGCACCGCGCGTGGAGACATGGCGCCGCATTCTCGGCATCGGCCTGCCGGCCGGCGGCGAGTTCGCCCTGATGTTCATCTACATGGCGGTGATCTATACAGTCATCCGCGATTTCGGCGCGACCGCGCAGGCCGGCTTCGGCATCGGCGCCCGCGTCATGCAGGCGATCTTCCTGCCGGCCATGGCGGTCGCGTTTGCGACGTCGCCCGTCGCCGGGCAGAACATGGGTGCCGGCCTGCCCGATCGCGTGCGCGCCACGTTTCGTTCCGCGATCGGCATCGGCAGTGCGTTGATGCTTGCCCTCACCCTGATCTGCCAGGCGAAGCCGGACTGGTTCGTGCGCGCATTCACCCAGGACGCGGCGGTAGTCGCGATCGCGACGCAATTCCTGCGCTACATCTCGTGGAACTTCGTCGCCCAGGGCATCGTGTTCACCTGCTCGGGCATGTTCCAGGCGCTAGGCAACACGGTGCCCTCCTTGATCAGCAGCGCCTCGCGCCTGCTCACGTTCGCGCTGCCGACGATCTGGCTGTCGCGGCAGCCCGGCTTCGAACTGCGCGACGTATGGATGGCCTCGGTCGCCAGCGTCGCGCTGCAGGCCATATTCAGCCTGTGGCTGATGCGGCGCGAGTTTCAGTTGCGCCTGAAGCCGGTAGGCGTGGCAGCTGCTGCCGTCTGAGCGCCGAGAACCCTCTGCACAAGCGTAACGAGCGAAGACAGTTCGCGCGCCGCCGGAGCGCAGGAACCGGAGCATACACAGAAGTATGTGAGGATTCCGAGCACCGCCGGCGCGCGAAATGTCGAGCGCAGTAGCTTGTGCAGAGGGTTCCTAGCCGAAGTCGGCCTCCATCACTTGCCGCACTTCGCAATCCAGCTCCCAGCCATCGGCGATGTGCAGTTCGACGAAGCGCTCGGTCAGCGCGATCGCTTCCTCCAGCGACTGCGCCTGGAGCATCGCGTAGCCGCCGACCACTTCCTTGGTTTCGGTAAACGGCCCGTCGACGAGCGTGATCTTGCCGCCGCGCAAGCGCACGCGCTTGCCCTTGGCGGTCGGCATCAGGCCGGCGGTATCGAGCAAGGTTCCGTTCCGGGTCATGTCGCCCATCAGCTCGCCCATCTCGCGCATGAGGCGTTCACTGGGCTGTTTTCCGGTGTTTTCCTGGACCCGGATCAGGGATAGAAATCGCATCGTTGGTCTCCTGTGTGGTTGGACGGACGACCGCTGCTGTCCGCGAGCAAGCCGTTTCCATCTCGACGACGAACGAGATGAAGCGGGATCGACATCAAGCAGACCAGTTGCTTCTTTGTTTTTAGCGGGTCACGCCTGCGAACGCAGGGAACGCGCAATCAAGCCGATGCCGCCGAACAGCAGCACAAGCATCAACAGTGTGTTGAACAGGCTGGTCGGGCGAAAATAGATCTGCAGGTTGGCGATCACGCCCGCGAGCACGATGGCGAGCCCGGCGATCGTCAGCAGCCAACCCAACATCGACCTGCCATTGAAGAACAACAACGCGACGCCGGCCGCGAACGGCAGCAGCGACAGGCCGAACGAGTTGTAGCCCCACAACGACCACATACCGCTCGTCACGGTCACCTGGTTCATCAGGAGCCAGCCGCCGACCACGGCAAGCACGAAACCGATGAGGAACTGCCCTACGCCACCGGGCGTTCCGCCCGCACCTGAAATCGCCATGATCCTGCTCCCCGCTCTGATTGACTTCCTTTTACGGAGAAGGTGGAGGCGGGTCAACAACCTGCGATCCCGCGCTGCAATTCACTCCCCGATCAAACTCGTCTACCCTAACCCCATGACCATCGAATTCCCTCTCGACCGCGATCACGTCGAGTTGCACCACCTGCTCAAGCTCACCGGCATCTGCGACAGCGGCGGTGCGGGCAAGGCCATGGTCGCAAGCGGCGCCGTGACCGTCGACGGCGCGATCGAACTGCGCAAATCCTGCAAGATTCGCGACGGCCAGATCGTGCGGGTCGGCGATGCGGTAATTCGCGTCACGGCCACGCACTAGCAATAATCTCGCGCCAACTCTCGACCCCAACATTCGAACAGGAGTGCCCATGTCGA
The DNA here is from genome assembly GCF_036383415.1 of Rudaea sp. Lineage (GTDB taxonomy): Bacteria > Pseudomonadota > Gammaproteobacteria > Xanthomonadales > Rhodanobacteraceae > Rudaea. The sequence goes on from NZ_DASVOK010000203.1 coordinate 16,496, forward strand.
CCTGCCCACAATGCGGAGCGAACGTGGCCGCGGATGCGCATGCCTGCGCAAAATGCGGCGTGAACCTGATCTTCCACTACATCCCTCATCCCCGGATAGCCGAGCGCAAGGAACGCATCCCGTTCAGCACGAGAGACTGTCTGCCGCACAACGGCGTGATCCAGCGATTCAACGCCTTTGTCGCGGTGAAGATCACCGACGGGGTCGGCACGATGTGGTGCGCTTATCTGTTCGGCATACTCGCGCTGATCAGCCTGCCCGATGCCGTTCGCGGCGGCACCGCCACTCTGGTCGCCTGGATCGCGCAGACGTTCCTCCAGCTCGTGCTGTTGTCGATCATCATGGTCGGCCAGAAGGTCGACGGCGCCGCGTCGGACAAGCGCGCGATCGAGACTTACGACGATGCCAGCGCCGTTCTGCAGGAAGCGATGCAGATCCAGGCGCATCTCGCCGCGCAGGACAAGGTGTTGTCGCAACTGACCGACGAGATGCGCGCGCTGCGGAGTTCTTGATCGCAGCGTCGCGTTGCAGAAAACCGGATTTTATCGCGCGATCAGAACGAAGGTTTCCTGTCCGCAGACGTCGCCCACGCGACGACTGAGCGCGAATCCGCTGCGTTCGGCCAAGGCGAGGAAATACTCGGGCTGCACGTCGGCGCGGAATTCGTCGCCGCTGAACGTGCTGCCATCCTCCGGGCGATCATGGATCGATGCGATCAGCTTGCCGCCGTGCTTGAGCACGCGCCGTGCTTCCTGCAGGTAGCGCACCGCCGCACCTTCCTTGAGATGAGTAAACAGCGAAGCGGCGAAGGCCAGGGTCATGCTGCCGTCTGCCGCGGGAAAAACGACTTCCTCCGCGCTCAACGCGCCCTCGGGGTTGTAGCGCGGCCCGCGTACGTCGAGATGGGCGAAGCGGAAACGTCCCTCGGTCACCGGCGAGATGTAACGCGAATTCCAGGCTATGTACGGCTGGATCACGTCGACGCCGAGATAGTCCTCGATCTGCGGATGATGCAGCAGCATGCGCGCCGTGCGCGCGCAGCCGCAGCCGATGTCCAGCACGCGCGCGTGCGCAGGCAATTCCATCGCGACGAGCTGACCCCAGGCGTCGCCGACGACGAGGAAATTCTCCACCGTCTCGGCACCGACATGCAGCATCATGCGCGCGTTCGGCAGCGGCGCAATGCCGTTCCAGCGCGGGAAATGTGGATTGGTGGCTTCCGCGTCGGCGGCCGTTGGCAATGCTCTGTCTTCGGTCATGTCCTCTTCACTCGGTCCAATGTTCAATGCGATCGTGCAACGCTAGTCTAGCGTCGATGTCGATTTTCCTGTTTCCCGCTCGTCGCTGACAATGAGGGCTCCTCCTCTACCAACGAGAAATGATCATGTCTAGCACCATCCGTCTTCACCGTGTCCTGCGCGCGCCGCCCGAGCGCATCTATCGCGCCTTCCTCGATGCCGCCGCGCTGAGCAAATGGCTGGCGCCGAACGGCTTCACCTGCACCGTGCACGAACTCGAAGCCAAGGTCGGCGGCCGCTACCGCATGTCGTTCACCAACTTCTCTGCCGGCGGCGGCCACAACTTCGGCGGCACCTATCTGGAACTCGTACCGAACGAGCGCATCCGCCACGACGACCGCTTCGACGACCCCAACCTTCCCGGCACCATGATCACGACGATCGATCTGCGCGCCGTGATCTGCGGCACCGAATTGAATGTCGTGCAGGAAGGCATTCCCGACGCAATTCCCGCGGAAATGTGCTACCTCGGCTGGCAGGAATCGCTGGTGCTGCTTGGCAAGCTGGTCGAGGTGGAGATTCCGGGCTGAGGCCGCAGGTTGGATTGAGCGAAGCGAACTCCGACGCAAGCTCGGATATCCCGAGAATGCGGTTGGGATTCGCCACGACTTTCCCAACTTGCGCGCTGAATCATCGGCGTTTGCAGGTGAGTGTGTCGCCGACCACGAAGCCGCCTTCGCGCATCACCTGCCAGTCCACGCGCAATACGCCATCCGCTGCACGCACGTAGATGAACTTCTGCGCCGGCTGCACCTCCGGCGCCGACGTCCACGTCAGCGTGTCGCCTTCCC
>NZ_DASVOK010000204.1:0-1679 GCF_036383415.1 Rudaea sp.
ACTCCACGGATTGCATCGCCGCGATGGTAGCAGTTGAGTCGCTTCGTCGCGTCGCTCAACCGCGATGATAGGGATGATTGCCGAGCAGGCTCACCGCGCGATAGAGCTGCTCGGCGAGGACGATGCGCACGAGCGGATGCGGCAGCGTCGCCGGGCCGAGCGACCAGCGCTGGTTCGCGCGCTCGAGCGCCGCGGGCGCGAGGCCTTCGGGACCGCCGACAAGAAATGCCAGATCACGCCCGTCCATGCGCCAGCGCGCGAGCTGCTCGGCCAGTTGTTCGCTGCTGTACGGCTTGCCGCGACCGTCCAGCGCGATGGCCTGCGCGCTCTTCGGAATCGCCGCGAGCATCAACGCGCCCTCGTCCGCGATCACGCGCGCAGTGTCGTTCGTGCGCCCGCGCAGTTTGCTAGTGATTTCGACGAGCTGCAGCGGCAACTCGTGCGACAGGCGCTTGGCGTATTCGTTATAACCTTCGCTGACCCACGAAGGCATCTTCTCGCCGACGGCGATCAGCGTGGCGCGCATGGGCCATCGGCGATTTGCGGCACGCTAAGCGCCATTCGCCGCGCCAAGGCGCGGATCAACCAGCAACCGCCGCCCGCGCCATGTCGTCGCCCACGGTCCACAACCGCTCCAGCCCGTAGAACTCGCGCACACGCGGCAGCATGACATGGACGATGATGTCTCCGAGGTCGACGAGCACCCATTCGGCTTCGCGCTGACCCTCGACGCCGAGCGGCTGCATGCCGGCCTGCTTGGCGAACTTGACCACTTCATCGGCCAGCGACTTGACGTGGCGCGTCGACGTGCCGCTCGCGACGATCAGGTGATCGGCGATCGAGGTCTTGCCGCGCACGTCGATCTCCTGCACGTTCTGCGCCTTGAGGTTGTCGAGCGCATCGCGCACGCGCACACGCAGCAACTCGACCGGATCGGTGGGGAGTTGGGGCTTTTTCGGTTTCGGTGCCGAAACTTTTTTCGGCTTTGCCGCGGCGATTTTCTTCGCGGGCTTCTTCGCCGCCTTGCTCACCGTTTTCACGGCGGCCTTTTTCGCGACGGATTTCGATGCAGGGCGTTTCACTGCGGATTTCGCGCCAACCGTCTTGCGCGGCGCGCGGGTCGATGGGGTTTTGGTCGAAGTAGGCAAAAACGTATCACCTTGGTCGAATGCACGGGCGGCCGGGAAGCCGCGCGGCCAGAATATACGCCGATTTGGGAGCGAGGGAAGTGTCGCGGACGCGACTGTTTGGTGTCGGCTCAGCCCTTGCGCCGATACGGTGCGAGCAGGGCGGGATCGGCCAGCAATGCCTCGGGGATCAGCCAGCGCGGCTCGCGGCCCGCGGCAAGCAACGCACGCACCTGGCTTGCGGAAATATCCAGTGGCGTGACCGGAATGCTGAGCACCTTGCCGGCCGGGGTTTCCTGCAATTCGCGTGGCGAACGCGCACGGCGTGGCACCGCTTCGCCGACGAGTTCGCCCGACCACGGCTCGGTGCGCCCGGGCCGGGTCAGCATGACAATGTGGGCGAGACGGAACAGCTGTCGCCACTCGCGCCAGGTCGGCAGCGAGCCGAACGCGTCGGCGCCGACGAGCAGGATCAGCGGCTGCGTCTCGCCGAATTCCGCGCGCAGGCCGCGCAACGTATCGACCGTGTATGACGCGCCTTCGCGGCGCAGT
>NZ_DASVOK010000205.1:0-9153 GCF_036383415.1 Rudaea sp.
GTTGCAGATTCCTCCGGCTCAATCGGGGCGCCTTGCAAGACCGCGAGTCGACGCGCAGCCGAGCGCTGTTCGCCGAGCGCGTTTTGCTTACTCAGAACCAAACTGCGGGTCACAATCAGTTGGGCGATACGGCCACCGAGCAGGCGCTTGCCGGTGCGCAGGAAATGCGCGGTATGCACATGCGCGAGGACGACAGCCTTGCCGCAAAAGTAGAAAGCCGCATAGAGCAGGCTGATCTCGCGCAGCGTGTCGAGGCTGGGCGACGGCAGCCACGACAATCCGGAAACACCGCGAGTGTGCAGGAAGAACAGCAGCGCATAGGCGAGGGCCACGAGCAGCGGTGTCGGGAACACGGCCAGCGCGAGCCAGTCTTCCGCGTCGTCGGCGGCCGCGTCGAGTTGCGCCGCCGCGCGCTGCGCGTCGCCACGGAAAAACGCGACGTTGACCACGCCATCGGCGACGATGAGCGCAAGCGGCGGCAGGACCAGCTTCCAGGTGTGCGGATCGGCGAGAATGGAAAAAATCTGCCACTTGAAGGCAAAGACCGCCAGCACCAGGCAGATGCCAGCGAGGATCAGCATCGACAGCAGGAAAAACTTCACCGCCTGCCAGGGGCCGCGATATTCGTTCAAGGTGTCGCGCAGGATGCGCAGCACGAGGACGCGCACACCTTCGAACAGGATCAGCACGACCAGACCGTCCAACCAGTCGGCCGAGTCGTCCCATTGCGGCTGCAAAGCCAGCCGGACCAGTCCGGCGACCACGAGCGCGGGTACGAGCAGGGTCGGAATGAGTGCCTGCCAGTCCGTTCGTGCGGTGATCGCTGACATGCCCACCCCTCCCCCTAGCGTGCCAGCATAAATCCCGGCCTGCGCCATGGCGAGCGCCTTTCCGTCGGCTAGCTTGCCGCTGCTGTCGCAATGAACGAAAATGCTTGATTGAACAAGATATTCCAATGACCGATCCCCAACGCTACCCACGCCTGTCGCGCATCGATTCGCCGACCGACCTGCGCAAATTCGACGAGGCCGAGCTGCCTGAGGTCGCACGCGAACTGCGCGAGTACCTGATCGAGCAGGTCGCCGGCGTCGGCGGCCATTTCGGCGCGGGGCTCGGCGTGGTCGAGCTGACCGTCGCGTTGCATTACCTGTACAACACGCCCGACGACCGCCTGGTCTGGGACGTCGGCCACCAGTGCTATCCGCACAAGATCCTGACCGGCCGCCGCGACCGCATCCACACGATCAAGCAAAAAGACGGGCTCGCGCCGTTCCCGCGTCGTGACGAATCGCCCTACGACACGTTCGGCGTCGGCCATTCGTCCACGTCGATCTCCGCGGCGATCGGCATGGCCGTCGCCGCACAGCGCAGCGGCAATACACGCAAGATCGTCGCCGTGATCGGCGATGGCGGCCTCACCGGCGGCATGGCCTATGAGGCGCTGCACCACGGCGGCGACCTCGACACCGACGTGCTCGTGATCCTCAACGACAACCAGATGTCGATCAGCGAGAACGTCGGCGCGCTGCCGAAGATGCTCGCGCGGCTGATGACCAGCCGCACCCTCAACGCGATGCGCGAAAAGGCCAAGAACAGCATGCGTCCGCAGGGTTTCCTCTGGCGCTTCTTCAAGCGCTGGGAAGAACATCTCAAGGGCATGTTCGTGCCGTCGACGCTGTTCGAGGAATTCGGCTTTCATTATTTCGGCCCGATCGACGGCCACGATCTGCCGCAGCTGCTGCACGCGCTGAAAACGCTGAAGGACCTCAAGGGCCCGCAGCTGCTGCACGTGATCACGACCAAGGGCAAGGGCTACGCGCCGGCCGAGGCGCAGCAGATTGACTACCACGCCGTAGGCCCATTCGATCCGGTCAAGGGCTTGGTCAAGAAAGCGCCCGGCAAGCAGACCTACACCGACGTCTTCGGCGACTGGCTCTGCGACCAGGCGCGTGCGGACGAGCGCCTGCTCGCGATCACGCCGGCGATGCGCGAGGGCTCCGGCCTCGTGCGCTATTCCAAGGAATTCCCGCAACGCTATTTCGACGTCGGCATCGCCGAGCAACATGCGGTCACGCTCGCCGCGGGCATGGCCTGCGAAGGCGCCAAGCCGGTCGTCGCGATCTATTCGACCTTCCTGCAGCGTGCCTACGACCAGGCGATCCACGACGTCGCGATCCAGAACCTCGACGTCACTTTCGCGATCGACCGCGCCGGCGTGGTCGGCCCCGATGGCGCGACGCACGCGGGCAGCTTCGATCTTTCCTACCTGCGCTGCATCCCGAACATCGCCATCGCCGCGCCGAGCGACGAGAACGAGTGCCGCCGCCTGCTGACGACGGCCTTTCTGCACGACGGTCCTGCCGCGGTGCGCTATCCGCGCGGCACCGGCCCCGGTGCGAAGCTCGATGCCGAATTGAAAGCGCTGCCGGTCGGCAAGGCGGAAGTGCGCCAGCGCGGCGCGAACCTCGCCATCCTCGCGTTCGGCAGCCCACTTGCCGCGGCACTCGAGGCAGGCAGCGAACTCGGCGCGACCGTGGTCGACATGCGCTGGGTCAAGCCGCTCGACGAGGCGCTGATCCTCGAACTCGCGCGCACGCACGGCGCGATCGTCACCGTCGAGGACAACGCGATCGCCGGCGGCGCCGGCAGCGCGGTGGCCGAGTTCCTTGCCGCACAGAACCTGCAGATACCCGTGTTGCACCTTGGCCTGCCAAACAGCTATCTGGAGCACGCCAGCCGCGAGCAGTTGCTCACTGAAGCCGGCATCGACGCAGCGGGAATCCGCGCTGCGATCATCAAGCGCTGGCCGCAGTACGCCGCCCGTCCGCTGAGCGAAATCCGCAGCGCGATCTAGGCTTTCCGCGGCAAGAGATCGCGCCTTCCTTTCGGCGACCGATAGGGTCGCTTGGAAATATCGGTCGGCGCTAGTATCGAAGCTCGGCAGCGCAACCACTTGGGAGGCAGCATGGCCACGCTCGATATCAACGGCAAAGTCGTCGATGTGGAGGCCGCGCCCGACACGCCTCTGCTCTGGGTGCTGCGCGATCATCTCGGCATGACCGGCACCAAATTCGGCTGCGGCATGGCCCTGTGCGGCGCGTGCACGGTGCATATAGACGGCACGCCGACGCGCTCCTGCATCACGCCACTCGCCGCGCTCGCCGGCAAGAAGATCACCACGATCGAAGGCGTGAGCGGCAAGGTCGCGCAGGCCGTGCAAGCTGCGTGGGATCACATCGACGTGCCGCAATGCGGCTACTGCCAGTCGGGCCAAGTACTTGCGGCAACCGCGCTGCTGACTTCGAACCCCAAGCCCAGCGACGCTGACATCGACGTGGCGATGAGCGGCAACCTCTGCCGCTGCGGCACCTACCAGCGCATCCGCGCGGCGATCCACGACGCGGCCAAGAGCCTGGAGGCCTGAGCCATGAACACTGCCAACCTCTCGCGGCGCAAATTCCTCGAAACCTCGGCTGTGCTCGGCGGCGGCCTCGTCGTCGGTCTGACCCTGCCGCTGCGCGGCGCGCTCGCGAAAGCGGCCGCGACCAATGCCAAGCCGGTGCAGGCCAACGCCTGGGTGCGCATCGCACCCGACAACACGATCACGCTGATCTGCCATCGCAACGAGATGGGCCAGGACGTGCACACCTCGCTCGCGTTGCTCATCGCAGAGGAACTTGAAGTCGACGTCGACAAGGTGAAGGTCGAGCAGGCGCCGGTCGATCCGGTCTACGTCAACGCGCTGCTCGGCGCACAGATCACCGGCGGCAGTTCGAGCGTGCGCGACGCGTGGACGAAGCTGCGCGAGGCCGGCGCGACGGCGCGCACGCAACTGGTCGCCGCTGCAGCGAACGAATGGAAAGTACCCGTGGCCGATTGCGTGGCGAAGGACGGCGCGGTCAGTCACGGCAACAAACACAAGACCTACGGCGAACTCGCCACGGCGGCAGCGAAGCTGCCCGCGCCGACGAATATCGCGCTGAAGAAACCCGCCGACTTCACCCAGATCGGCAAACACCAGCATCGCCTCGACACGCCGGCGAAGGCACGCGGCAAGGCGATCTTCGGCATAGACGTGACCCAGCCGGGCATGGTCCATGCCTCGCTCGAACAATGCCCGGTGATCGGCGGCAAGGTGCTCAGCGTCGACGACTCGAAAGCGAAGGCGATGCCGGGCGTGCGCGCCGTGGTCAACATCGGCGAGGGCGTCGCCGTCATCGCCGACCACTACTGGACCGCGAAGAAGGCGCGCGAAGCGCTGACGATCACCTGGGACTACGGCCCCGGTGCCAGCCTCGACAATGCGAAGATCGAAGCGACGCTGAAGGAAGGCGCGAAACAGGACGGCTCGGTCATCCGCCAGCACGGCGATGTGGATGCCGCACTGAAGTCGGCGGCGAAAAAAGTCGATGCCGAGTACCGGCTGCAACTGCTCGCGCATGCGACGCTGGAGCCGATGAACTGCCTCGCCCTCGTCTCCGACGCTGGCTGCGACATCTGGGCGAGCACGCAATTCCCGCAAGGCGCGCAAGGCGTGGCCGCGGCGCGCAGCGGCGTGCCGGCAGCGAAGGTGCGCATCTTCCCGCAGTTCATCGGTGGCGGTTTCGGCCGCCGCCTCGATGTCGATTTCATCGGCCAGGCCGCGGCGATCGCCAAGGCCGTGCCAGGTACGCCGGTCAAGCTGATCTGGACGCGCGAGGACGACACCCGCAACGACTTCTATCGTCCGGCCAGCTATCACGCCCTGCGCGGCGGCATCGATGCGAAGGGCGCCCTCGTCGCGTTCGACTACAAGTTCGCCTCGGCCTCGGTCACCAACCGCATGTTCCCCGGCGTGACCAAGAACGGCCTCGATCCGCTGATGACCGAAGGCGCGATCGATCTCACCTACGACATCGCGAACGAACGCCAGCGCGTCGTCATCCAGGAATTCGGCCTGCGCGTCGGCTACTGGCGCTCGGTCAGCCATGCACTCAACGCGTTCGCGATCGAGGGTTTCATCGACGAGCTCGCGCATGCCGCGGGCAAAGACCCGGTCGCGTTCCGCCTCGCCCTGCTCGGCAAGCAGCCGCGCCAGCAGGCGGTGCTCGAACGCGCGGCGAAGGAAGCCGGCTGGGGCCAGAAACTTGCCGCCGGCAAGGCGCAGGGCATTGCTTCGATGGAAAGCTACGGCACGCATCAGGCTCTCGTCGCCGACATTTCGAAAACGGCGAGCGGCGCGATCCGCATCGACAAGCTCACCTACGCCGTCGATCCCGGCATCGCCGTGCATCCGGACCAGGTGCTCGCGCAGATCCAGGGCGGCGCGGTCTCGGGCCTGATCAACACATTGACCGCGAAGATCACGCTCAAGGACGGCCGCGTCGAGCAGAGCAACTTCCACAATTACCAGCTGCCGCGCATGAACCAGATGCCGAAGATCGACGTCGTGCTGATGCCGAGCGGCGATGCTCCGGGCGGCATGGGCGAAGTCGGCGTGCCGCTCGTAGCACCGGCGATCGCGAACGCCGTGTTCGCCCTCACCGGCCAGCGCGTGCGTACGCTGCCGCTTGCGGATGCGAAGCTGATGTTCGCCTGATCGGGCACGATCGCGGCGACGAGGAATCGTCGCCCGCGGTTTGGCCGCAGTTGTCCCCTGCTTGACTCGAATCACACACGGGGCACCATAGCCGCTGCGCTATCCTGCGCGCACTTCGTCACGGCATGACCCGCACATGGCTCATCGCGTCCAGTTCGACTTCGAAATCGACTTCACCAACGGCGGTGGCATCCAAGGCCAGGATTTCCGCCTCGACATCGCGGGCGATGACATCTCCGACCGCGAGCTGGCGGATTACATTGTCGCCGACATGCGCCTGCTCATGGTCGGCGCGGTGCGCATCCTCGACAAGCGCATCATCAAGGAAGCGCACAAGCGCGAGCCGATCAACGCGCAGCGGCTGTCGCGCTTCGTCGACCTGAGCCACACGATCGAACACGGCCTCGTCACCTACAAAGGCCTGCCCGCGCCGATCATCTGCGACTACCTGAGCCGCGAAGCCTCGCGCGAACGCTACGCGCCCGGTACCGAATTCCAGATCGGCAAGATCGAGATGGTGACGAACACGGGCACCTACCTCGACTGCCCGTTCCACCGCTACGCCGACGGCAAGGACCTCTCGCAGGTGGCGATCGACGCGATGACCGATCTCGACGGAATCGTCGTGCGCACGCCGCATACGCCCACGCAGGCGATCGGGCTGGAAGTATTCCGTGGCAAGGAAGTCCGCGGTCGCGCCGTGCTCGTGCATACCGGCTGGGACGTCCACTGGAACACGCCGCAATACTACGAAGGCGGCCCGTTCCTGACCGCCGAGGCGGCGCGCTACCTGCGCGACTGCGGCGTCCGCCTCGTCGGCATCGACGCGCACAACATCGACAACACGCGCGGCGGCGAGCGGCCGGTGCACACGATCCTGCTCGGCGCCGAGATCCTCATCGTCGAGCACCTGTGCAATCTCGCCGCATTGCCGGATGAAGGCTTCGCCTTCAGCGCAACGCCGCCGAAATTCAGGGGCGCAGGCACGTTTCCGGTCAGGGCGATGGCGAAGCTGCTGCAGGGATAGACCCGCCGAGACCGCCGGGAACGCGAAGAACGAGCGCACCTGCACCGCGATCCGGTAAAATTCCGTAAAGCGCCTCTTAACGCCCCGGGCGCGACAATTTCCGGACATGATAAAAAACGTCGAATACCTCCTGCCCGGCGGCCGCTCCGGCGTGCTGCTGATCCACGGCCTGACCGGCACCCCGACCGAGATGCGTTTCGTCGCCAAGGGCCTGCAGCGCCACGGTTTCACCGTGTACGGCATGCAACTTGCCGGGCATTGCGGCAACGAAGCCGACCTGCTAGCGACCGGCCGCAGCGACTGGTTCCAGAGCGTGCGCGAAGCGGCCGACAAGTTCGCCGCGCAGGTCGACCACCTGTTCGTCGCCGGTCTGTCGATGGGCGCGCTGCTCGCGCTGCGCCTCGCCGCCGAGCGGCCGCAACAGGTCGCCGGTCTCGGCCTTTACGGCACGACATTCCGCTACGACGGCTGGACGATCCCGTGGTACGGCAAGCTCTCTTTCATGCTGCCGATGGCGGTCAGCGTCGGCATCGGCCGGCACGCCAAATTCCACGAGCAGTTCCCCTACGGCATCAAGGACGAGCGCATCCGCCAGCGCATCGCCGGCGCGATGCTGAGCGGGGCGAGCGACGAGGCCGGCCTGCCCGGCAATCCTTGGCCCTCGCTGGCCGAGTTCTACCGCCTGTCCTGGCGCGTGCGCAAGCTGCTGCCGCAGGTCATCGCGCCGAGCCTGATCATGCATGCCAAGGAAGACGACGTGGCCAGCCTGGCCAACGTGCATCGCCTCGAGCGCGGCCTGCGTGGCCCTTACGAAACCGTGATCCTCGACAGGAGTTACCACATGATCACGGTCGACCAGGAGCGCGACGTCGTCATCGAGCGTACCGCCGCGTTCTTCAAGCACATCGCCGAAGGCAAGCCGGCGGCCTGATCGGCCGGCGTTGAGTCCGCGCGGAGCGCTTGCGTTATCATTGCCGCAACTACGGAGACCTTCTCATGAGCCAAGTCCAGGACGCCGTCTTCGGCATCATCGCCAAGGAAGCGAATATCGACGTGAGCAAGATCACGCTCGACTCGACCCTCAAGGACCTCGAAATCGCCTCGCTCGACGCGGTGCAGATCATTTTCGAGATCGAAGACCACTTCAAGATCACGATGCCCGACCGCGATCCGAACTTCGACACCGAGTCGGTGCGCGGCCTGGTCGAAGCGGTCGAGAAACTCGTCGCCGAAAAGCCGGCGGGCGACGCGCCCGCGACGCAAGGCTGATCGACGCCGCAAAGAAATCCCCAGTGACCACCCCAAGACGTGTCGCCATCACCGGCATGGGCGCGATCACTGCGCTCGGCCATACCGCCGCCGCCACGTGGGCCGCGCTGAGCGAAGGCCGCTCGGGCATCGGCCCGATCGAGACGATCCCGACCGAACAGCTCATCATCAAGATCGCCGCCGAAGTGCGTGGTTTCGATCCAGCCGCGTACCTCGACAGCAAGAAACTGCCGCTGCTCGATCGCGTCTCCCAGCTCGCGCTGGTCGCTGCGCGCGAAGCGGTGGCCCAGTCGGGGCTCGACTTCCGCGTCGACGGCCGCGGTGAGCGCAGCGCCTGCATCATCGGCAGCGGCATCGGCGGCGAAGGCTCGCACAACGAACAGTCCAAGCGTTTCTACGGCGACAAGAACCCGCGCCTGCACCCGCTCACGATCCTGCGCGTCATGGCGAACGCGCCGGCCTGCCATGTCGGCATCGAATACGGACTGACCGGTCCCACCTTCGCCGTGGTCAGCGCCTGCGCCTCGGCCAATCACGCGATGAGCCAGGCGGCCGACATGATCCGCAACGGCAAGGTCGATTTCGCCGTCACCGGCGGCACCGAGGCCTGCGTCACCGTGACGACGATGAAGGCCTGGGAGGCGATGCGCGTCACCGCCGACGACACCTGCCGGCCGTTCTGCAAGCAGCGCCGCGGCATGGTCCTCGGCGAAGGCGCCGGCATCTTCGTGTTCGAGGAATGGGAACATGCCAAGGCACGCGGCGCGACCATCCTCGCCGAATTCGCCGGCAGCGGCATGACCGCCGACGCGGCCGACATGGTGTTCCCGGCCGAGGCGACCGTCGCGCGCGCGATGCAGAATGCACTCGCCGATGCCGGGCTCAATCCCGAAGACGTCGGCTACATCAATGCGCACGGCACGGCGACGCCGGCCAATGACCCGACCGAAACGAAAGCAATACGCCGCACGTTCGGCGCGCATGCCGACAAGCTCGCGGTATCGTCGACCAAGTCGATGCACGGCCACGCGCTCGGCGCCGCCGGCGCGGTCGAAATGATCGCGGCGATCGGCGCGCTGCGCCACGGCATCCTTCCGCCGACCGCGAACTTCATCGACCCCGACCCGGCCTGCGACCTCGACTATGTACCGAACGTGCCACGCGGGAAGGCAGTGAGCGCAGTGCTGAGCAATTCGTTCGCCTTCGGCGGCCTCAACTCGGTGGTCGCCTTGAAGAAGGCCGGCTAGGCGCCGACGCGGGAACGGCGGAAAAGGTTGCC
>NZ_DASVOK010000206.1:0-6497 GCF_036383415.1 Rudaea sp.
CTATTCTCACGGCCTGCCCAAGGACAAGGACGGCAAGCCTGCCGAGAAGGACAAAGACGACAATCCGAACAAGCGCTTCTGGGGTACCGATCAGGATATCGATGCGTTCGGTCGCTTCATCGTCCGCTACATCACGGTCAACAAGCGCTGGAATTCACCGAAGTTCCTGTTCGGCGAATCCTACGGCACGTCGCGTTCGGCCGGCCTCGCACGCTATCTCGAAAACCATGGCGTCGCGCTCAACGGCGTCGTGCTGCTGTCGTCGATCCTGAACTACGCCTCGCGCATGCCGGGCCTCGACAACGACTACGTCAACCTGCTGCCGACCTTCGCGGCGATCGCCTGGTATCACAACAAGGTTCCGAACAAACCCGCGTCGCTGGAGCCGTTCGTCGAGGAAGTGCGTCAGTTTGCGCGCGGCGAATATTCGGTGGCGCTGGCCAAGGGCCAGGACCTGAGCCCCGCCGAGCGCGATGCGATCGCGCAAAAGCTGAGCCGCTACATCGGCTTGTCGCCACAGTATCTGAAGGATGCCAACCTGCGCGTCAGCCAGCCGCGCTTCCGCAAGGAACTGCTGCGCGACCAGCGCCGCACGCTCGGCCGCTTCGACGGCCGTTTCGAAGGCATCGACGCCGACGCGGCGGGTGAATCGCCCGAGTTCGATCCGTCGAGCACCGCGATCAGCGGCGCGTTCTTCTCCGCGATCAACGATTACCTCACGCGCGAACTGAAGTATCCGAGCGAGGTGCCGTACCGCATGAACGCCGGCGCGGCGATCGGCGAGTGGGACTGGCGGCATGCGATCCCCGGCTCGACGCGCAAGGTGCAGCTGCCGGCGATGGTCGGCGATCTGTCCGAGGCGATGCGCACCAATCCGCATCTCAAGGTGCTGTCGGCAAACGGCTGGTACGATCTGGCTACGCCGTTCTTCGCGACCGAGTACGATCTCGCCCATCTCGACATCGACCCGAGCTTGCGCAAGAACTTGAGCTTCAGCTACTACCCGTCGGGACACATGGTCTATCTCAACCTCGATGCGGTCAAGCAGATGAAGGGCGACCTCGCCCGCTTCTACGACAGCGCCCTGTCCAAATAGGAAAGCCGATGAACCTGCTTGTTCGCACCGCCGCCGCCGGCGTTCTGGGCCTCGCCATCATGACTAGCGCACACGCCAACGCATCGACCGAAAGCCGCGATCCGCACTCCTATGCGCAGCCCGACAAGGTGCGAGTGACCGCGCTCGACCTCGACCTGACGGTCTCGTTCGACAAGCACGTGCTGTCCGGCAGCGCGGTGCTCGATCTGGAATGGCTCGACCCCGCTGCGCGCGAACTCGTGCTCGACACCAGTGGTCTCAAGATCGAACGCGTCGAGGACATGAGCGGCAAGCCGAAATATCCGCCGCTCGAATTCCAGCTCGACAAGCCCGACCCGATGCTGGGCTCTGCGTTGCGCATCAAGATGCCGCGGCAGGCGAAGCGCGTGGTCATCGCCTATTCGACCAGCCCCGATGCCGCCGGCCTGCAGTGGCTCGACCCGAGCCAGACCGCAGGCAAGAAACATCCGTTCGTCTATTCGCAGTCCGAATCGATCGCCGGACGCAGCTGGATTCCGCTGCAGGACACGCCGCAGGTGCGCTTCTCCTACACCGCGCACGTCACCACGCCGAAAGCTCTGCGCGCGGTGATGAGCGCGAACAACGATGCGAAGCATGCGCTCGATGGTGACTTCCGCTTCGCGATGCCGCAGAAGATTCCCTCGTACCTGCTCGCGCTCGCGATCGGCGATATCGCGGTCAAGGAAATTGGCCCGCGCAGCGCCGTCTATGCCGAGCCGGAAACGGTCGCCGCAGCGGCGAAGGAGTTCGACGATATCGAGAAGATGATCGTCACCACGGAAAAACTCTACGGCCCGTATCGCTGGGACCGCTACGACATCCTCGTGCTGCCGCCGTCGTTTCCGTTCGGCGGCATGGAGAATCCGCGCCTGACGTTCGCCACGCCGACGATCATCGCCGGCGACAAATCACTCGTCAGCGTGATCGCGCACGAGCTCGCGCATTCCTGGTCGGGCAACCTCGTCACCAACGCGGCGTGGAAGCACGTCTGGCTCAATGAGGGTTTCACCACCTACGTGCAGGGCCGCATCGTCGAGGCCGTCTACGGCAAGCAGCAGGCCGACGAGGAATTCCTCGTCGCCGCGAACGAGCTGAAGAAGGAATTCGCCACGGCCAAGCCGGCCGAGCAGCTGCTCGTGCCCGACCTGACCGGCAAGGACGCGGACGATTCGCTCAGTGACGTGCCGTACACGAAGGGCTCGTGGTTCCTGCAGTATCTCGAAGGCAAGTTCGGCCACGATACATTCGATGCGTTCCTGCGCGGCTACTTCGACCACTTCGCCTTCCAGAGCATCACCACGGACCAGTTCGTCGATTATCTGAAAGCGAACCTGCTGGACAAAACTCCCGGCAAGGTCAGCATGGACGAGGTCAATGCGTGGCTGCATCAGCCCGGCATTCCGGCCGATGCGCCGCTGCCATCGTCGAGCGCATTCGCGGCACAGGACGAGCTGCGCGAGCAGTTCGTCGCTGGCAAGATCGATGCGGCCAAGCTCGATGCGAAAAGCTGGCGCACGCAGGAATGGCAGTACTTTCTCGACCGGCTACCGCCGAAGCTCAGCCCGGCGCAGATGAAGGCGCTCGACGATGCCTATCACCTGACCGGCACGCACAACGCCGAGATCGCATTCCGCTGGTATCGCCTCGCGATCGGCAGCGGCTACGAGGCCGCTTATCCGGCGATGCGCGAACACATGCTGCGCATCGGCCGTCGCATCCTCGTCGTGCCGCTGTATAGCGAACTGGCGAAAACGCCCAAGGGCAAGGCGCTGGCCGAGAAGATCTACGCCGAGGCCAAGCCCGGCTATCACCCGATGACGCGCGCGGCGGTGGAGAAGGCGCTGCAGGAGCCGGGAAGGCGGCGCTAGTCGGGGAGTCGCAGGGGCGCGATTCATCGCGCCCGATTCTCCCGGTGTGCAATGGCAGCGGGTTCGACCGCTTTCGCGCGAGGCGCGCGAAAGCCGAACCCCTGCGAACGCCGCGTTCAGTCCAACGAATAGCCGAACTGCTGCTTGAACTGATCAGCGAACTCGGCGTAGGTGAAGCGCTGGTTCTGCGTGCCGGGGTGCTCGATCTTGAGCGTGCCCATCAGCGAGGCGATGCGGCCCGTGGTCGGCCAATCCATACCTCGCGTGAGCCCGAAGATAAGTCCTGCCCGGTATGCATCTCCGCAGCCGGTCGGATCGACGATGCGGCGTTCGTGGCCCGGCGGGATCACGTGCTGGTTCTTGCCCTCGTGCACGATCGAACCCTTCGGGCCCTGGGTGACGATGTAGGCCTTCACGCGCGAGGCGATGTCATCGGCGCTCCAGCCGGTGCGCGTCTGCAGCAGCTGCGACTCGTAGTCGTTGACGATCGCGTAGTCGGCCTGCTCGATCATCGTGCGGAATTCTTCGCCGTTGAACAGTGGCATGGCCTGGCCCGGATCGAAGATGAAAGGGATGCCCTTCTCGGCGAACTCGCGCGCGTGCTGCAGCATGCCGTCGCGGCTGTCGGGCGCGACGATGCCAAACGTCACGCCCTCGACGTCCTTCACGTGGTGCTCATGCGAATTGAGCATTGCGCCCGGATGGAAGGCGGTGATCTGGTTGTTGTCCATGTCCGTGGTGATGAAGCACTGCGGCGTGAACAGTTCGTCGTAGACGAGCACGTGGTCGAGGCGGATGCCGCAACGCTGCAGGTGCTCGCGGTACGGGCCGAAGTCCTGACCGACCGCGCCGAACGGAATCGGATCGTCGCCGAGCAGCTTGAGGTTGTAGGCGATGTTGCCCGCGCAGCCGCCGAACTCGCGGCGCATGCGCGGCACGAGGAACGACACGTTCAGGATATGCACCTTGTCGGGCAGGATGTGATTCCGGAACTGGTCCTGGAACACCATGATGGTGTCGTAGGCGAGCGAACCGCAGATCAATGCAGACATGTAGCAACTCCCAAAGAATCGAATTCGTTTCTGTTGTCTTTCCCGCAGCCTGCAGGAAATGACCTATTTTAATTTTTCCCGCAACAGCGTGTTGAGCTGCTGGGGATTGGCTTGGCCGCGCGTGCGCTTCATCACCTGGCCGACGAAGAACTGCAGCAGCTTTTCGTTGCCGCCGCGGAAATCGGCGAGCTGGGTCGGATATTCGGCGAGCACCGCATCGATCGCCGCGGCGAGCGCGCCCGAATCGGAAATCTGCTTGAGGCCGCGCTTCTCGATCACCTCGTCGGCGCTGCCTTCCCCGGCCCACATCGCGCCGAACACGTCCTTGGCGATCTTGCCGGAGATGACGCCCTCGCGCACGCGCGCGAGCAGCTGCGCGAGCGCGGGCGCGGAGACGCGCGATTGCTCGATGGCCAGCGCCGCTTCGTTGAGCGCGGCAGAGACTTCGCCGAGCGTCCAGTTAGCGGCGAGCTTCGCCTCGCCGGGCAGCGTGCCCAGCACGGCTTCGAAGTAATCGGCTGTCGCGCGGTCGGCGCAGAGTTGCGCTGCGTCGATCTCGGGAAGGCCGAGCACGTCGACATAGCGCATGCGCCGTGCCTCGGGCAGTTCGGGCATCGTCGCCTTCACCGCGGCGATGTCGTCGGCCGTCACCGCGAGCGGCGGCAGGTCGGGGTCGGGGAAGTAGCGGTAGTCGTTGGCGTCTTCCTTGCCGCGCATCGGCCGCGTCTGGTGGCGCGCGGGATCGTAGAGGCGCGTCTCTTGCACGATCGTCTCGCCGTTTTCGAGCGCGCGGATCTGGCGCTCGATTTCGTATTCGATCGCCTTCTCGACGAAACGGAAGCTGTTGACGTTCTTGATCTCGGTGCGCGTGCCGAGTTTTTCCGAACTGGCCGGGCGCACCGACACGTTCGCATCGCAGCGGAACGAACCTTCCTGCATGCTGCCGTCGCAGACGCCGAGCCAGCGCACGAGCGTGTGCACGGTGCGCATGTAGGCCACCGCTTCGGCGGCCGAATACAGCACGGGCTTGGAGACGATTTCGAGCAGCGGCGTGCCGGCGCGGTTGAGATCGATGCCGGTCGCGCCATGGAATTCCTCGTGCAGCGACTTGCCCGCGTCCTCTTCCAGATGCGCGCGTTCGATCGCGACCTCGATCGTGCGGCCGTCGTCGAGACGCACGGCGAGCTTGCCCTCGGCGACCACGGGCAGCTCGTACTGGCTGATCTGGTAGCCCTTGGGCAGGTCGGGATAGAAGTAGTTCTTGCGCGCGAACACGCTGTGCGGCGCGATGCGCGCGTTGATCGCGAGGCCGAAGCGGATCGCCTTGTCGAGCGCGGCGCGGTTCGGCACCGGCAGTGTGCCGGGCAGGGCGATGTCGACGAGACCGGTGTGCGTGTTCGGCTCCGCGCCGTAGGCGGTCGACGCGCCTGAGAACAGCTTGGCCTGCGTCGACAGCTGTGCGTGGATTTCGAGGCCGATCACCGGCTGCCAGTTTCCGTAGGCGCTCATGCCACGCCCTCCGGTTTCTGCGCATGCCAGTCGGTTGCGAGCTGCAGTTGATGCGCGGCGTTGAGCAGGCGCGCTTCGGCGAGTGCCGGCGCGACCAATTGCAGGCCGACCGGCAGGTTCTCGCTGAAACCCGCGGGCAGGGAGATCGCCGGCAGACCGGCAAGGTTAACGGCAACCGTGTTGACGTCGGCGGCATACATGGCGAGCGGATCGGACGACTTCTCGCCGATCTTGAACGCGACGCTCGGCGTGGTCGGTCCGGCGATCACATCGACCGACTTGAACGCTTCGCTGAAATCGTTCGCGATCAGGCGGCGCACTCGCTGCGCGCGCAGATAGTAGGCATCGTAGTAGCCGGCCGAGAGCGCATAGGTACCGACGAGGATGCGGCGCTTCACTTCCGCGCCAAAGCCTTCGGCACGCGTGCGCGTATACAGGTCTTCGAGCGACTTCGGCTCCTTCGCTGCGTAGCCGTAGCGCACGCCGTCGTAGCGCGCGAGATTGCTCGATGCTTCGGCTGGCGCAATCACGTAGTAGGCCGGAATCGCGAGCGCGGCGTTCGGCAGCGAGATATCGACCAATGTCGCACCAAGCTTCTCGTATTGCTTGAGCGCCGCTTGCACGGCCGCGCCGACGCCCGCGTCGATGCCGGCGCCGAAGTATTCGCGCGCAACGCCGATGCGCAGGCCGGCCAAAGGTTTCGCCAGCGCGCCGACATAGTCGTCCACCGGTTGATTCGCACTTGTCGCATCACGTGCGTCATGGCCTGCCATCGCGGCGAGCACATGCGCGCAGTCCTCGGCGCTGCGCGCGAGCACGCTCGCGGTGTCGAGGCTCGACGCGAACGCGATCATGCCGAAACGCGAGACGCGGCCGTAAGTCGGTTTCAGACCGGTGATGCCGCAGAACGCGGCCGGCTGGCGGATCGAGCCGCCCGTGTCGGTGCCGGTC
>NZ_DASVOK010000207.1:0-15165 GCF_036383415.1 Rudaea sp.
GCCCGCACGTCGGGATGCAGCTGACGCAGAATGCCGAGGTTGTACTCGTGCTTGTCGATCGCGACAAGGTTGGTGTAGCCCTGCGCCTTCAGTTCGACGACGAGGTTCTGCCCGACCAGACCGGCCGCGCCGGTCAGTACGATTTTTGCATCCTTGGCAATCATGCGATGCGGTCCGTCACAGCTTCAGCTTCTTGAAGATCGGCTCCGGAATGTGCTTGATCACAAGCATGATCAGACACCAGAACCACGGCAGGTAAACGACGCTGCGGCGCTTGTCGATCGCGCGCGCGATGCCCGCGGCGACCGCATCTGGCTTGGCCCAGAGCGCGCCCTTGTTCGCGATGTTCGCGGTCATCGGCGTGTCGACGAAGCCGGGCTTGATCGTCAGCACATCGACGTTGGATTTCGCCAGGCGCTGGCGCAGGCCCGAGAGAAACGCCGTCACAGCGGCCTTGGCCGAACCGTAGACATAGTTGCTCTGGCGGCCGCGGTCGCCGGCGACCGAGGAAATCACCGCGAGCGTACCGGCCTTGCGCGCTTCGAACGTGTTCGCCAGCGTGGTCAGCAGCGCCATCGTCGACAACGCGTTGACGTCGAACTCGCGGCGCAGCGCGGCGACCGATTTCTCGCATTCGCCCTGGTCCGACAGGGTGCCGTGCGCGATCAGCACGGTATCGAGGCCGCCGAGCTCGCGCTCGGCCTGGTCGATGATCGCCTGGTGCGCGGCGAAATCGGCGACGTCGAGCGTCGCGGTCGCGCTGCGCACGGCGCCACGCACATCGAGATCGGCCTTGATCGCCTGCAGCCGATCGGCATTGCGCGCGACGAGGAACAGCGCGTCGCCGCGTGTGGCGAAGATGCGCGCGGTGGCTTCGGCGATCGCCGAGGTCGCTCCGATGATCAGGATTTTTCTCATGGACTCATTCCATCACCCGGCGCCAGAAGCCGGAAGAAAACTTGGGGTCGATCTGCGGCAGCATGGACTGCCAGCGCGGAAAATATTGGCGAAAGCGCAGGCCGCTCAGGCGCGCGTCCTTGGCCGGATATACGGCGCCACCGGCTGCGGCGACGATGTCGTCGAGCCGATCGAGCAGCGAAAACGTCGCCGCGCCGAGGTTAGGGAAATCCAGCGCGAGCGTCGTGCCCGCGCGCGGAAATGAAAGTATACCTGCAGACGGGCGATCGGCGAAGACCTTGAGTACGGCGAGGAACGAGCCGCTGCCGCTTGCCGCGATGCGCTTGAGTAGTTCGATGACCGCCGCTTCGGCTGCCTCCGGAGGCACCACGCACTGGTATTGCAGCAATCCGCGCGGGCCGTAGATGCGGTTCCATTCGCCGATCGCATCGAGCGGATAGAAATACGGCTCATAGTGCACGATTGTGTTGCCTTCGCGTGCTCGTCGGTAATACAACTCGTTGAAAGCGCGCAGGCTGAGCGAATTGATCAGCGAGAACGGCGGCGTGAACGGCACCGTGAGTAGCCCCTGCCGTGGCGCGTGCGCGGCAGCCGAGGCCGGCGCGTGATTGGCGCGGAAGAACAGGCCGCGGCCGAAGCTGTCGCCGTTCGCGGCGCAGTCGATCCAGGCGACGGTGTAGGCATAGTCGCGTTCGGACTGCGCGGACAAGGCAAAGAATTCGCGGAGATTGGCGAAGCGCTGCGTTTCCTGCGCCATCCAGGGACTGGCGATGCGCAACAGGCCAAACTCCGCCCACACGATGACGCCGGTCAGGCCGAGGCCGCCGATCGTTGCGGTATACAAATCCACATTTTGTGTCGGACTGCATTCGATGCGCGTGCCGTCCGAGCGCAGCAGCTCGAAGCGCAGCAGGTGCTCGCCGAACGTGCCGGCGCCGTGATGGTTCTTGCCGTGCACGTCGTTGGCAATCGCACCGCCGACGGTGACGAAGCGCGTGCCCGGCGTCACCGGCAGGAACCAGCCCCGCGGCACGGCGAAGTCGAGGATGTCGGCGAACAATACGCCGGCCTCGCAGCGCAGGATGCCGGTCGCCGGATCGAAGGCGATGTAGCGATCGAGCCCGCGCGTGTGCAGCAGCGTGCCGCCGTCGTTGAGACAGACGTCGCCATAGCTGCGGCCGTTGCCGTAGGCGAGCACGCTGCCTTCGCTTGCTGGCAGCGCCGCGTCACGCCAATGCAGCGGCACGACGGCCTGCCGCGCATGCGGATAGCGGCCCCAGGATGTACCGACCGCAGACATCAGATCGCCGCGACGATCACGACAGCGCACAGCGCAAGCACGACGCGGCTGACGTAATCGGTCAGTGCGAACACGATCGGATCGTCGTCCATCAGACCGCGGTGCGCCTTGAACCAGACCCGGCTGACCCAGTACAGCAGCAACGGGCACAGCAGCCACAGCACCTGTTGGTGCCGGTACAACACTTCGCTCGCCGAGCTGTTGATGTACAGCGCGAGCACGAGCACGGCGAGATAGCCGCTGGAGCCGCCGAGCGAGGCGATGAGGCCGAGATCATCCACTTCATAGCCGCGTCCATCGGTGCGATTGCGGCCTTGCTGAACCAGGCTCTGCAGCTCGGTGTAGCGCTTGACCAGGGCCAGGCTCAGGAACAGGAACATCGAGAACGCGAGCAGCCAGAACGACAGCGCCGAATGGATCGCCGCCGTGCCGGCGATGATGCGCACGGTGTAGAGCGCGGCGAGCACGACGGTATCGAGCATCGCGATGCGCTTGAGGCGGAACGAATAGGCTAGCGTCAGCAACCAATAACCGAACAGTACGAGCGCGAATTTCACCCCGACCGCGAGCGCCAGCACGAATGCGGCGATCGTCAGCAGCGGCGCGGCGACGAGGCCCGATGCGAGCGGCAATGTGCCGGCCGCGAACGGGCGCAGGCGCTTGCGCGGATGAGTGCGATCGGACTCGAGATCGAGCAGATCGTTGAGTACATACACGCCCGACGCGCACAGGCCGAACGCCATGAAGGCAAGCAGCGACAGCAACGCCGCGTCGAGCTGGAACAGCTTGTGCGAGGCGAGCAGCGGCAGGAACACGAGCAGGTTCTTCAACCACTGGTGCAGGCGCAGTGCCTTGAACCACGCGTGCAGGCCACCGCCTTCGCGCGGCAGCACCTCATCGACTTGGGTTACTGCGGCAGCACTCGCCGCGAGACCATCGGAGGCGTTGACGACGATCGCGCGCCGTGCGGAACGCCACACTTTGAGATCCGGCGTGGCGTTGCCGGCATAGTCGAAGCCACGTTCGCCGTAGCGTTCGACGAGCGCGTGCGCCTTGTCCGTGCCGGCAAGATTGTGCTCGCCGTCGCTGGCGATCACCTCATCGAACACGCCGACGTGCGCGGCGACGGCCTCCGCGTATTTGCGGTCGGAAGCAGTGCAGAGCACGCGGTGCCGAGTCGACTCGCGCAACCGCGCGATGACACGTTCGTCATAGGGCAGCAGGGCAACATCGATTTCGCTGCGGGCGGCGATCTCGCGTTTCATTGCCGCCTTGCCGCGCAGCAGCCAAACGCCGCAGCGCAGGATGTTGAGCGGGTTGCGCCGCACGAGCCCGAGTGTCGACTCGATCAGCAGGTCAGAGCGGATCAAGGTGCCGTCGAGATCGACGCAGAGAGGAAAGGCCTGGTCGTGCATGCGCGCGAGGCGAAGTCTTGGGGTTCGTGCAATTCTAAACGACGATCGTGTGCCCGAGTGATTTCCGGCTTGAAGGCCACTGGATTCCGGCAAGAGTTGGGGCGGCCGCTCCAGCGCTATCGATCCTGAGTGCACCGCTGGCAGTAGTCTTCATTGCTCGAATGACGGCGGTTTGCGTGCCGGCAAACTCATTTGCCAATTCGGATTGATGGGGACTGTCACCGCCTCGCCGTTGTCGATCTGTCTTGCGAATTGCCCCCAGTTCTTGTTCTGCATGGGCATGCGCTGCAGCGAGGCATTTGCGTAAACGACACTGGCGCCGAGCAACAGCGTAAGCGTTGCGAGTCGGATGCCGGAGCCGCGACGCCAAATTAGTGCAAGCGCAGCGGCCACGCACCACCATATGAATATCTTGGCTGCGAAGAAGTAGCGATCGCCGAAAACGATTTCCGTCCAGATCAGGGCCGGGTTGTGGGCTTTGATGCCAGCGGCGAGAAAGCCGGCGAGAACGAATACAAGGATGCAGGCAAGGGTGGCACGGTCTCCGCCGGCGCTCGGAATCCAGATCAGGCAGGCCGCGACGACGATCGTCACGAGCGCAAGGAAAACGCTGTCCGGCATCAGCCTGTGGCCGAAGAAATGGGATTGCAGCGCTGCGAACATGGTATCGACACCGCCGATCCACTGCGCAAACGTGGCATGCGTATCCTCAGCACCGTTTCGCATCACCCACAACTGGAGGAAGCTGCATAGCATCAGGATTCCGACGCCATAAGCAGCGGGCGAACGCAATCGCGACCACGGCGAGGAGGCACCACGCTGTTCGACGCGCCAGATCCAAAGCCAGCCGATCGCGGCGGCTGCAGAGGCGAACACGCAGAACGGACCGGTCAACCCGGCGAAGATCGTCGCCGCCCCCGCGCGCCAAGTGCTTGCCGGCGGCCTGCCATCGATGAAGCGGCTGACCACGACGATTTCATAGAACTGGGTGAACCACTGCACATTCGTCAGAGTTCCGAATACCTCGCCGTTCGTGGGCGTCAATGCGAAAGGTGCGAGCAGGAAGGCAAAGCCACCGAGGCCCAGGCGCATCTCGCGCAGGCTGGCGATGCTCGCCGCGCCAATGAGAAGGGCGGAGTAACTGTAGATGGCCGGTGCGTAGAAGGCCGAGAAAGCTGACGCGATCCATGCAACCGTGCGCGGAATCAGAAGCAGGTACCCCGCGTAGGGCAGGAACAGCCGAGGAGCGCCGTGATGCAGCTGATCGGCGAAGAATACACTCCCGTCTTCTGCCCAGAATTGCGGATGGACAAGGCTGTCCGGTGCGCGCAAGGCCAGAACGAATGCCGATGCCGTGAAGGCCAGGAACCAGGCTGCCCAGTTTCGTCGGGCGAGCCAATCCTCCGCCCCAGCGATGAATTCCATTACGAGGGCATTTCCTGCAGTTGCGGGCGCAATGCCTCGAACAATTTCAGTGCCTGCGGATTGGCCAGCGCATCGGTATTCTTGACCGGACGTCCGTGGATCGTCTCGCGCACCGCGATCTCGGTGATCTTGCCCGAGATCGTGCGCGGGATGTCGGCGACCTGGAGGATCTTCGCCGGCACGTGCCGCGGCGTCGTGTTCGCGCGGATCTGTTTCTTGATCCGTTCGCGCAGCTTGTCGTCGAGCGTGAAACCCTCGCGCAGGCGCACGAACAGGATCACGCGCACGTCGCTGTCCCACTCCTGGCCGACCGCGATCGACTCGAGCACCTCGGGCAGCTGCTCGACTTGGCGATATATTTCTGCGGTGCCGATACGCACGCCGCCCGGATTGAGCACGGCATCGGAGCGGCCGTAGATGACGATGCCGTCGTGCTCGGTCAGCAATGCGTGGTCACCGTGGCACCAGACATTTTCCACTTTGGAAAAATACGCATTTTTATACTTCGAACCGTCGACATCGCCCCAGAAACCGACCGGCATGCACGGGAACGGCGCGGTGCAGGCCAGTTCGCCCTTCTCTCCGCGCAGTGGCTTGCCGTCGTCGTCGAGAATTTCCACTTTCAGGCCGAGGCCGCGGCACTGCAGTTCGCCGCGATAAACAGGCAGCAGCGGATTGCCGAGCGCGAAGCAGGAGACGATGTCGGTGCCGCCGGAGATCGAGGCAAGCAGCAAGCGCTCCTTCACGTCGCGGTAGACGTAGTCGAAGCTCTCGTCTGCGAGCGGCGAGCCGGTCGAGAGAATGGTCTTCAGCGTCGTCAGCTTGTGCGACTCGCGCGGCTTGACGCCGGCCTTCTCGCTCGCCGCGATCCACTTCGCGCTCGTGCCGAATACGCTGATGCCGACCTCGTCGATCAGATCCCACAGCGCGTTTGCGTCGGGATGCGAGGGCGAGCCATCGTAAAGCACGAGCGTCGCGCCGACCGCAAGGCTCGACACGAGCCAGTTCCACATCATCCAGCCGCAGGTGGTGTAATAGAAGATCTTGTCTTCGCGCTTGAGGTCGGTGTGCAGCACGAGCTCCTTCAGGTGCTGGATCAGCGTGCCGCCGGCGCCGTGCACGATGCACTTCGGCACGCCGGTGGTGCCGGAGGAATACATCACGTAGAGTGGGTGGTCGAACGCGGTCGGCGTGAATTCAAGTTCGCGTGCTTCGTCGCCGAGGAAATCCGGCCACGCGACTGCATTGGCGATGCCGTCAAGCTTGAACGCCGCGCCCGAATACGGCACGACGACGAGTTTCTCGACCGACGGAATCTGCGCGAGCACGTCGCGGATCTTGGCCAAGCAGTCGAAACTCTTGCCGCCGTAGGGATAGGCGTCCGCAGTGAACAGCACCTTCGGTGCGATCTGGCCGAAGCGGTCGACCACGCCGTTGATACCGAAGTCGGGCGAGCACGACGACCACGTCGCGCCGAGCGAGGTGGCCGCGAGCATCGCGATCACGGTCTCGGGAATGTTCGGCATGAAGCCCGCGACGCGATCGCCGGCAACGACGCCGGCTTCGCGCAACGCATGCGCGAGCTTGCCGACTTCCTCATGCAGTTGCGTGTAGGTGAATTCGCGCTTGTGACCCCACTCGTTGCGCGCGATCAGGGCGACACGGTCGTCCTTGTAGCGCAACAGGTTCTGCGCGAAGTTCAGGCGCACGCCGGGGAACCAGCGCGCACCGGGCATCCTGTCGCCGTCGACGAGCACCTGATCGAAGTCGCCCGAGGTGCGGATGCCGCAAAATTCCCACACCGCGCGCCAGAACGCCTCCGGCTGGCGGATCGAATAGTCGTAAAGGCTGTAATAGTCCTCGACTTGCGCCTTGTACTCGGTTTGCACGAAGCGGATGAAGCGGGACAGGTTGGCGCGCTCGATGCGTTCCTTGCTCGGTTCCCAGATGGGGCGTTGCGTATTCAAGCGGCGTTCCCTCTGCAGTGACTGCGCGAGAGCCAATTATAAATCAGCACACCGGATTCGGTGTGACGAGCGGAGAAACGTGGGGCTTTTTGACGCGGATCAGCGCGCACAAAGCGCGAAAACCGACTCCGGCTTCCGCGGCATCTGCGTTCATCTTCCCATATCCGCAGTGATCCGCATCAAAATTGTGTCATTCGCCCGTTAGCCGAGTGCCGCTTCGAGTTCGGGGATGATCTTGAACAAATCACCAACAAGGCCGATGTCGGCGATCTCGAAGATTGGCGCTTCGCCGTCCTTGTTGATCGCCACGATCGTGCCGGCGTCCTTGATTCCGGTCAGGTGCTGGATCGCACCCGAGATGCCGATTGCCATGTACAGCTCCGGCGCGATGATCTTGCCGGTCTGGCCGACTTGCAGGTCGCTGGGCACATAGCCCGCGTCGACCGCGGCGCGCGAGGCGCCGACCGCCGCGCCGAGCTTGTCGGCGAGCTTGAAAATGATCGCGAAGTTCTCCGCCGAGCCGACGCCGCGGCCACCCGAGACGACCTTGGAGGCGCTCTGCAGGTCCGGACGTTCGCTCGAGCCTTGTGCGAGCTCGACGAAGCGCGTATGCGTCGGCAGTTCAGCGTTGACGCTCAGCGCTTCAACCGGCGCGTTGCCGCCATTGGCTGCGGCCGGCCACGAGGCCGTGCGCACAGTCGCGACGAGAATCTGATCGGCCGGCGCCTGCACCGTGACGATCGCGTTGCCCGCATAGATCGGACGCGTGAACGTGTGCGCGTCGATCACGCTCATGATGTCGCTGACCTGGGCGACGCCGAGCAACGCGGCGACACGCGGGGCGACGTCCTTGCCGAACGTGGTCGACGGCGCGAGCACGTGCGTGTAGCCATTCTTCGCGACTTCGACAATCTGCGGTGCGTAGACTGCGGCGAGCGCATGCGCGTTGGCCGGATTGGCGATGGTCAGCACCTTCGACACGCCGGCGATCTTCGCTGCCTCGGCGGCGATGGCATCGGGCGCATCGGCAAGCACGAGCACGTCGATCGCATCGGCCTTGATCGCCTGCGCGCAGCTCACGCAACGCGCGGTGCTGGCATTGAGTTTGCCGTTGAGATGTTCGGCAATGATCAGAACTTTGCTCATTACAGCAACCCCTTCGTCTTCAGCGCCGCGACGAGTTCGGCGGCATCCTTCACCATCACGCCCTTGCTGCGCTTGGCCGGCGGCGCGTAGTTCGTCGTCTTCAGCGTATCGCCCTGGGCGACGCCGAGATCAGCCAGTTGCAGCGTCTCGAGCGGCTTGGCCTTGGCCTTCATGATGTCGGGCAGCTTGATGAAGCGCGGCTCGTTGAGGCGCAGGTCGGTCGTGATCACAGCCGGCAGGTCGACTTCGATCGTTTCGAGGCCTGCATCGACTTCGCGCGTGACCTTGGCCGCGTTGCCATTCACTTCGACCTTCGAGGCGAACGTCGCCTGCGGGCGGTTCCACAGCGCGGCGAGCATCTGTCCGGTCTGGTTGCAGTCGTCGTCGATCGCCTGCTTGCCGAGGATCACGATCTGCGGCTGTTCCTTCTCGATCAGCTTGAGGAACACGCGCGCCGCGGTCAGCGGCTGCACAGTATCGCCGGTGACGACATGGATCGCGCGG
This sequence comes from Rudaea sp., assembly GCF_036383415.1. Lineage (GTDB taxonomy): Bacteria > Pseudomonadota > Gammaproteobacteria > Xanthomonadales > Rhodanobacteraceae > Rudaea. The sequence continues at coordinate 8,676 of NZ_DASVOK010000207.1, forward strand.
TTCGCACCCATCGCGAGGCCGTTGCGCAGATGCGCCTGCGCGTCGGCCGGCGCGATCGTGGCGACGACGACTTCGCTCGCGATACCTTTCTCGCGCAGGCGCAGCGCTTCTTCGAGCGCGATGTCGTCGAACGGATTCGCCGACAGCTTGACGCCGTCGGTGACCACGCCGGAACCGTCCGGCTTGACCTGGATGCGCACGTTGTAATCGACGACGCGCTTGTAGCCGACAAGAATTTTCATCGAGTGCTGACTTCCCTTGAGGTTTCCGTACGCAGGCGTAGCGGAGGGGAAGGCGATTTTACCCGATTGGCTGGAGCAAAAGCTCCAAGGCGGCCTGGCGCGGCGCGGATCAGCTCTGCGGAGCGCTCGCGCAATACGGCGGAACCGGTGTCGTGCGCGCGACGCAGTGCTTGTAGCTGGCGGGCAGGCCGTTCAGCGACTTCGATTCGCCCTTGGCCAGGGCGAAATCGGCGATGCGGTGCGTCGTGCAGGTACTCGCGCGCGCGTCCTTGCCGTCGTCGTGGCAGTCGCTCGTGAACACCGCGTAGTAGCAATGGCCGCTCGCGCTTTCGTTGCACGCGAACTGGGTAATGCCGGGCGTCGATTCGCGGATCGCCGAGTCGAGCACGTCGATGCCGTTGACCGTCGTCGTGGTGATCGAAGTGCTGGGCGCATAGTTGCAGCCGGCGAGAATCAGGGGCAGCGTGGCGATGAGAAGTATCGGGCGCATGGTCGGATCTCGGTGGGGAGCGTTACATCGAACGGAACAGGGTCATGAACGGCTGGCTGACGGTCAGCGTCTCCGGCCGCGTCTTCAGCTTCACCGTGCCGCGGCCGGTGTCGTCGCGCACGATCGACGCGATCGCCTTGAGGTTGACGATGGTCGCGCGGTGAATCTGCTTGAACACAGTCGGATCGAGCAGGCCGAGCAACTCGCGGATCGGCGTGCGCAACAGCGCTTCGCCATCCTTGGTCATCACGACCGTGTACTTGTTGTCAGCCTGGAAATAGGCGACGTCGTCGACAAGGATGAGCTTGGTTTCCTTGCCCGCGCTCGCAGTGATCCAGACCAGCGGCGGCTTGTCGACGACCTGCGGCACGATGCCGAGTTGGCGGATGACCGCGGCAAGCGCACCGGCGTCGCGCGCGCTGCGTGCCTGCAGGCGCGCGACGGTTGCGGCGAGGCGATCGCGGGCGATCGGCTTGAGCAGGTAATCGACCGCGCCCTTGTCGAACGCATCGATCGCGTACTGGTTGTAGGCGGTGACGAAAACGATCTGCGTTTGCGGGCTCGCGTCCGCGCTGGCCGCGGCGACTTCGAGGCCGGTCAGGCCCGGCATGCGGATATCTAGGAAGGCGACGTCGGGCTGGTGCTCGGCGATTGCTTCCAGCGCCTCGCCGCCATCCTCGCACTCGGCGACGATGTCGAGCTGCGGCCAGGTTTCGCGCAGCAGGCCGACGAGCGACTCGCGCAGCAGCGGTTCGTCTTCGGCAAGGATGCACTTAGGCATGGTTCGCTCCCGTTGCAGCCGCGTCCGTCGAAATCGGCACGTTGATCGTCGCGGCGACGCCGTTGGGGAAGTTCGCCGCGATCACGAACGATGCCGCCGTGCCGTAGGCGAGCTTCAGGCGTTCGCGCACGTTCTTCAGGCCGATGCCCGTGCCGCTCGATTGCGCGTTGAAGCCCTGGCCGTCGTCGGCGACGGTGACGGTGAGCTGACCCGCGTTCTCGCGCGCGAGAATCCAGATCGTGCCGCCGCCGTACTTCGGTTCGAGGCCGTGCTTGATCGCGTTCTCGACCAGGGTTTGCAGCATCATCGCCGGAAACGCCGCAGGCTTGAGACTTTCCGGCACTTCGATCTGCAGCTTGAGCCGATCACCCATGCGGATGCGCAGGATTTCCAGATAGGCGCGCGAGCGCTCGAGTTCCTCGCCGAGCGTGGACGGCGCGTTCTCGGGGCGCGGCATGGAAGAGCGCAGATAGGCGATGAGGTTGCCGAGCATTTCATCGGCGCGCGCGGGATCGGTGCGCGTGAGGATCTGCGCGTTCGCCAGGGTGTTGTAGAGGAAATGCGGCTCGATCTGCGCGTGCAGCAGATTGAGCTTGGCCACAGCGAGTTCCTTCTCCGTGCTGGTCTGCTGCGCGCTGGCCTGTTCGCCGCGCCGGCGCTCGGCGATGCGGCGCGTGATCGCGCGCGTCAGCGCTTCCGCGTTTTCGAGGTTGGAGCCATCGTCGAACTGCAGCCAGTCGCTGAAGATGCCGCCTGCCGCCTCGCAGATCAGCAGCGCGCTGCTGGTGCCGTTTGCCGGCGTCAGCGTGGCGAGAATCTGGTGGCGGCGCACGACGAGGAAACCGAAGTCGATGCCGGCGAACACATAAGCCTTGGGCGCGACCGGCTTTTCGATGTGCGCGCGCAGGTTGAGGCTGTCGCGCGTGCTTTCGTCGATGCTGACGTTCGGCAGTTCGCGGATCGACGCATCGACGATCGCGAAGGCTTCGGCGGTGTCGAACGGAATCTCGATCTGGCGGCGCTGGCGCTGGCTCAGCGCGTCCGCATCGATGCGTCCCTTGATCAGTTGCACGCGGCGCAGGTGCGCGATCGCATGGATGATCTTCGTAGTCACGAAGCCGATGACCGCGACTGCAAACAGCCAGTCGAGCGGGCGGATGTGTGGGAAGCCGATGATGTGCCACAGCGCCGTCACGGCCAGTGCCGCGATGAACCAGACCAGCGCCGTGCGCCCGATGAAGAGAAGACCTGCCATGACCGCGAAGTTCCATCGAAACCGATTGGGGCGCAGCATAGCCGCGCGCATCGCGGATGTAATGCGGTCTGCGACGAAACCGCGATCGCTTGTGACAAACCTGCCGTTTGACGGAGTGAAAAAAGGGCCGCTTGCGCGGCCCCGGGCTGGAAGTTGTTTTCTGCTTGCTGTTATTTGGGCTGCGCGCCGTCCTTGTGCGCCCAGCGGCCGGCCGGCACTTCGTCGGCAGTGAGGAAGCCGTCGCCGTTCTTGTCGAGCTTGGCGAAGCGCGCCTGCGCCGCGGTGAGGTACTGGTCCCTGGTGATCGTGCCGTCGCTGCCGATCTTGGCCACTTCGCGGTCGGCGAATTTCTCGCCGCGCTCGCCGGCGCCGTGTGCGGCGGCGATCTGCGCGGCCGTGATCTTGCCGGTGCCCTGGGTATCGATCGCGGCAAAACGTGCCGCGGCCGCGGCCTGGAATTCCGCCGACGAGATCTTGCCGTCGCCGTCGCTATCCATCTTCTTCAGCATGTGGGCGAACGGCGAGGGATGCGCGGCGGTCGTGGCGGCAGAGTTCGTGTCGCTCGACTGCGCGAACGCGGCGAACGGCGCCACTGCCAGCGCGGCGAGCAGGGTGAAAGAGCAGATGCGTGACATGGTGTTCTCCGTTGTGGAAAGGGTGGCGATGGCCACAGCGGATACAACGCCGCCGCCCGCGCGCCGTTTACCGCGGCGCGGTAAACGAACGTAAGCGAGCGCGGGATTCTTTGTGCAGCGGTCAGGCCACCGCGAACGCGTCACGCGTCAGGTTTTCCGGCACGGTCTCGCCGCAGGCTACGTCATCTTCGATGCGGATACCGCCGTACTGGCGGAAGTGGTCGACCTTGTCCCAGGCAATGTCCTTCGCCTCAGGCTTCGCCTTCAATTCGGCCAGCAGCAGGTCGATGAAATACAAGCCGGGCTCGATCGTCACGACCATGCGCGGCTCCAACGTGCGCGTCATGCGCAGGTAAGGATGACCCGGCGGCTTCGCAATCGTGCCGCCGCTTTCGTCCTTCTGAAAGCCGCCGACGTCGTGTACTTGCAGGCCGATCGGATGGCCCAACCCATGCGGGAAGAACACGCCCGACACGCCCGAGGCCACGGCCGCTTCGGCACTCATGCGGATGAAGCCCTGCTCGCGCAGGATGCCGGCGAGGACGTGGTGCGCATGCACATGCAGATCGGCGTAATTTGTTCCTTTTTGTACTTTTTCCACAAATCCTTTTTGCGCCACATCGACCGCGTCGATCAGCGCCTGGAATTCTCCGGCTTGCTTCGAGGCATAGGTACGCGTGATGTCGGAGGCATAGCCGTGGAAGCTTGCGCCTGCGTCGATCACGAACGAGTTCGAGTGCGCCGGAGGTGCGCGGTTGAGATCAGTGTAGTGCAGCACCGCGCCGTGCTGGTTCAGCGCAATGATGTTGGTGTAGGGAAGCTCGTTCTCGGTCTCGTGTACGGCGTTGAGATAGGCCGTGTTGATGTCGTATTCGCTCGCGCCGTTGCGGAATGCGGCTTCCGCCGCACGATGCGCGCGCACGCCGAGCTTGGAGGCGACGCGCATCATGCCGAGTTCATAGTCCGTCTTGTATGCGCGGTACCAATGCAGGTAATTGAGCACGCTCTCGGGGTTGTTCGGCACGTAGCCGCCGACCGCGGCATTGTCTTCGCCGATGATCGCACAGCCCGCGATGTCTTTCGGCAAATGCGCGGCAGCTTCGCCGGCCTCGCGGACGATCGCGATATCAAAATGCTCGACCCAGTAGCCGGCCGGCGCATCGGGCACGACATGCCAGTAGTCGTGCGGCTGCAGGTAGATCAGTTGGGGCCGTTGCCCCGGCGTGTAGACAATCCACGAGCCCGGCGCCTTGGTCACCGGCAGCCAGTGCTTGAAATGCGGATTGACCGCGAACGGATACGGGCGGTCGTCGAGAAACTGGATGCGCGGCTGGCCAGCGGCGATGACGAGATGATCGAGGCCGCTGCGCGCGAGCGCCGCGTCGCTGCGCTGCTTCAGCGTGGCGAGATGATCGGGATAGAGTTTGGCGAGAAGGTCTGACATGCAGCACGCTCATGGCGATTGCGAGTCACGATATTGTGCCGCAAACGCGCCGCGTACGCTCAGTCCAGCAAATGCTTGCGCGCCGCGTAGCGCATCAACTCCACCGAATTGCGCACGCCGAGCTTGTCGAGGATGCGCGAGCGATGGTTCTCGGCGGTCTTGGCGCTGATGTCGAGCTTGCGCGCGATTTCCTTGGTGGTCAGGCCGTCGACGATCAGATGGAACACCTCGCGCTCGCGCGAGGACAGCGTGCCATAGGGATCGTCGATGTCGCGCTCGGGATGGTGCACCTGCGCGGCCAACGCCTTGGCCGCCTGCGGCCCGAAGAACGTTCCGCCTGCGGCGAGTGTCTTCACCGCCGCGATCAATTCCGCCGTCGCGGCGTGCTTGAGCAGGTAGCCGCGCGCGCCCGCACGCACCGCGTGCAGCACATATTCGTCTTCCTCGTGCATGGTTAGCACGAGCGTGTGCGTGTGTGGCAGTTCGGCGACGAGGCGGCGCACCACTTCCAGCCCGTTGAGCCGCGGCATGGAGATGTCGACGATGACCACGTCGGGCTTGAGCCTGAGCGCTTGCTCCAGCGCCTCGACACCGTCGGCTGCCTCGGCGACGATCGCGCATTCGCCGCTCGCGCGCAGCACCGAGACGAGGCTTTCGCGCACGAGGTTGTGGTCGTCGGCGATGAGCGTGCGGATCATGAGGATTGCATCGGCAGTCGCAGGGTGATCGTGCAGCCGGCGCCGGGGTTCGAACGCAACGCGAAGCTGCCGCCGAACAAGCGCACGCGATCACGCATCCCGCCCAGACCGGTGCTTTCACCGCGCGAGCCGGCCGCGAGTGCGGCGGCGGGGTCGCAGCCGCGACCGTCGTCGTCGACCAGCAGCGTCAGTTGCGTCGAATCGCAATGCAGCGCCAGCGTCGCCTGCGTGGCTTGGGCATGTTTGATCACGTTGCCGAGCGATTCCTGTGCGGCGCGGAACACCAACGTGGCGACATCGGCATCGAGCTTGTCCGGCAGCGGATCGATGTTGACGCGGATACGCAATCCCGGTGCCGCGCCCAGCGTGCGCGCCAGCCAACGCAGCGCGGGTTCGAGGCCGAGATCGTCGAGAATCTGGGGGCGCAGCAGGCGCGACAACGCGCGCGTGTCCTCGAGTGTGGATTGGGCGAGATTCTGCGCCTGGTCGAGCGCGGCGAGCGCGGCCGACGTCGTCGCGGCGTTCGCCGGCACTGCGTTCGCGGCGGCGCGCAATTGGTGAATCAACGCGGCGAGATTCTGGCCGATGCCGTCGTGCAACTCACGCGCGAGGCGGCGGCGTTCGTCTTCCTGCACGCGCCACACCGAGCGGGCGAGTTGGGCGAAGTGCTGCTGGTCGGCGCGCAGGCGGTCGAACAGTTCGCTGTGCCGGTGCATCAGTTCGGCAAGGCGCAGATTGAGCGCCTCGATGCCGTCTGGCGTCGCTTGTGGCTGGATCGAATCAGCTCCCTTCACGTCCCGCCTCCCGGCGCGCAATGGTGTCGAGATAGTGCCCGAACACGGCGCGCGCGTCCGCGGGCGCGGCGTCGAGCAGGGCGTCGCGTGCTTGTACCTCAGCGCTGCGCGCCGCAGTGGCTTCGGCGGTCGCGCCGACCTGTGCCAGCGC
>NZ_DASVOK010000208.1:0-7004 GCF_036383415.1 Rudaea sp.
CCGGTTACGCTCGCACCGGTCGCATCGAGCAGCAGCACGCGGCTCGCCGCACTCATGCGCGGCGGCATATCGGCCGGGGGCATCTCGCGCGGACCGGGTCCGCCATCGGGCGGTGGCGTTGGTGGTTCCGCCTGCGGCGGCGGTCCGCCGGCGCCGCGCGGTTCCTCGGAGGTGATCTTGTGCTTCAGGCGGAACGGATCGACATAGGCGTCGAACGCACGCGGATCGCGGCGCAGGAATTCCCAGGAACCGCCATGGTCGGAATACGCTTCGGCCAGGCGCTCACCCGCCACTTGCAGACGCTGGCGTGTGACCTCGTTGAGATAGGTCGAAAATCCCTCGCGGAAGTTGCGCTGCTGCCAGGCAACGAAACCGGCGATGATCGCCACGCTGAGCACGGCGAAGGCGAGGAACAGACGATGCCACAGACGCAAACGCATTGGATTTTACGTGCGGAAAAACGGCGCCCACGATAGCGCGCCGCGGCATATCGCGAAACCGCGCCGTCCGTGGTTCCACCGTTTCTCCACAGTTGCCGCCTAGCGTTCCGAGTGACCGGAATCGTAGTAGTCGCGGCGGCCGAACAGGTCGGGCTTGATCAGGTCGATGAATGCCCGCGACTGCTCGGAAAGATACTTGCCCTTGCGCATCACCACGCCGTAGCTGCGCTGCGGGAAGTAACGCCGCAGGTTGCGCGCGACGAGGCGCTCCTCGTCGCCTGGCGTGAGGCAGATGCCGGTGACGATCGAGATGCCCTGGCCCATGCCGACGTACTGCTTGATCACTTCCCAGCCGCCGACCTCGATCGCGACGTGATAAGGCACCTTGCTGCGCTGGAACACGAGATCGACCGTGCGGTAGGTCGTCAGACGCTGTGGCGGCAGGATCAGCCCATACGGCGAAATGTCCTCGAGCGAAATATCCGCCTTGTCCGCGAGCGGATGGCCATGCGGCACGATAAGCATCGGATCGAACCAGCGCACCGGCTCGTATTCGAGATCGTGCGGCACGTCGAGCATCGAGCCGACCGCGAAATCGACCTTGTCCGAACGCAGCAGCGCGAGGCCGTCGATACCAGTGACGTTGGCGAGTTCGAGCCGCACGTCGGGAAATTTCTCGCGATAGGCGCGCACCAGCTCGGGCAGCAGATACTGGATCGTCGAATTGCCGCAGGCGATGTGGATTTCGCGCGCGGGCTCGCCGGTTCGGCGGTTGCGGAACTGATGGTCGAGGTTTTCCATGCCCTCGACCAGCGGGCGGGCGAGGTCGTAGAGCAACTGGCCATCGGCGGTCAACGCGAGGCGCGGGCGCGTGCGTTCGAGCAGACGCGCACCGAAGTCCGATTCGAGCGCGGACAGCTGCAGGCTGACCGAGGACGGCGACAGGAACAGCGACTCCGCCGCGCGCACGACCGTGCCGAACTTGACCGCGTAACAGAAGGCGCGCAGCTGCTTGAGGCGGCTGCCCTTGTAGTAGAAGCGCGTGGATTCCGAGTCCGCACTGCGCCTGGGCGCCGAGCGGGGCTTGCCCGGGCGGTGTCTGCCGGCACCGGTTTTGCCACCTTTTGTGCCCGGATTCGTGGGTGTCATCGATGCGTCATCCGCTTGTAAATCAATGAAATACAGATATTTTGAAATTTTCAAAATATTGCGTTGAAACATTTGATTTGTCAAATAGACGAATCGGCCCTAGTGTGCTGCTACGCAACAAAGTTGACCGGAGCAGCACATGGCTTGCAGCGCAACGATGAGCACAGACCGTTGGATCGCCCCGGCCGGCACGCCGGCGACGCGTTCCGATTTCGCCGCCTGTGTCGACCGCTGCGTGCGCGCATTGATCGACGGCCGGCAGTCGGTCGCGCTCGCCGCGCAGACGCAACTGAGCCGTTGGCTCGGCGACGAGGCGATCACGCTCGCCGACGGCTCGCCGATCGACCATGCCCTGTTCGACGACGCGATCCTCAGCGTGCAGGAACGCGTCGCGCCCGCCAACGAAACACTCGGCCTCGCCCGCCTGTTGCGCGCCTCGCGCCAGCTAGCCGAGACGATCTACACGAAACACCGGCTGCCCTGACTTCAAGGCAAGTCACAGGAAAGACTGCCACCCCTTCACCCTCCACCCTAACCTCCACCAATGCAGGATCCCGTCATGAAACCGAGCCTTCCCACCGCCGAACAGATCAAGCTGGACTGGACCAACAACCCACGCTGGGCCGGTATCAAGCGCAACTACACGGCCGAGGACGTGGTGCGTCTGCGCGGCACCGTGCACGTCGAACACTCGCTCGCGCGCCTCGGCGCGGAGAAGCTGTGGAAGTCGCTGCACACCGACGACTTCGTCAATGCGCTCGGCGCGCTGACCGGCAACCAGGCGATGCAGCAGGTCAAGGCCGGCCTCAAGGCGATCTATCTTTCCGGTTGGCAGGTCGCGGCCGATGCGAACCTCGCCGGCCAGATGTATCCGGACCAGTCGCTGTACCCGGCCGACTCGGTGCCGGCCGTGGTCAAGCGCATCAACAACGCACTGCTGCGCGCCGACCAGCTCTATCACGCCGAGGGCGACGACTCGGTCGACTTCCTGCAGCCGATCGTGGCCGACGCCGAGGCCGGTTTCGGCGGTGTGCTCAACGCGTTCGAGCTGATGAAGGCGATGATTGAGGCCGGCGCCGCCGGCGTGCACTTCGAGGACCAGCTCGCATCGGTGAAGAAGTGCGGCCACATGGGCGGCAAGGTGCTCGTGCCGACGCGCGAAGCGGTCGAGAAGCTCAACGCCGCGCGCCTCGCCGCCGACGTGCTCGGCGTGCCGACGCTGCTCGTCGCGCGCACCGACGCCGAGGCCGCCGATCTGCTTACCAGCGACGTCGACGCAAACGACAAGCCGTTCGTCGTCGGCGAGCGCACGGTCGAAGGTTTCTACAAGACCAGGAACGGTCTCGATCAGGCGATCTCGCGCGGCCTCGCCTACGCGCCATACGCCGACCTCGTCTGGTGCGAAACCGGCAAGCCCGATCTCGCGTTTGCGAAGGCGTTTGCCGATGCGATCCACGCGAAATTCCCGGGCAAGCTGCTCGCCTACAACTGCTCGCCGTCGTTCAACTGGAAGAAGAACCTCGACGACGCGACGATCGCCAAGTTCCAGAAGGAAATCGCCAGCTACGGCTACAAGTTCCAGTTCATCACCCTGGCCGGCTTCCACGCGCTGAACTACTCGATGTTCAACCTCGCCCATGGCTACGCGCGCCGCCAGATGAGCGCGTTCGTCGAACTACAGGAGGCCGAGTTCGCCGCGGCCGACAGGGGCTTCACCGCGGTCAAGCACCAGCGCGAAGTCGGTACGGGCTACTTCGACCAGGTCACGCAGACGATCCAGCAGGGCCAGTCGTCGACAACCGCGCTCAAGGGCTCGACCGAGGAAGAGCAGTTCCACGCCGAGAAGGCGGCGTAACGCGAACGGCCTCATCCCTCCGCCGCGGAGAAACGAAAAAGCACGACTCGAACGAGTCGCGCTTTTTTCGTCGTGTGAATTTTTCAGGCGAGCTTCAGCGGCAGCTTGCGCAAGCGCTGGCCCGTCGCGGCGAACACCGCATTGGCCACGGCCGGCGCGATCGGTGGCGTACCGGGTTCGCCGGCGCCGCCCATCTTGTCGGTGCTCGGCACGATATGCACTTCGACTTTCGGCATCTCGTTCGAGCGCAGCACGAGGTAGTTGTGGAAGTTTGACTGCTCGACCTTGCCGTCCTTGAAGGTCAGCTCGCTGTGCAGCGCGGCGCCGAGGCCGAAGGCGATGCCGGACTGCATCTGCGCTTCGATCGTCAGCGGATTGACGACCGGACCGCAATCGATCGCACAGACGACGCGATGCACGGTGATCTTCTTGTCGGCCACCGACACTTCGGCGATCTGCGCGACGTAACTGCCGAACGACTGATGCACGGCGATGCCGGCTGCGTGGCCCTTCGGCAGCGGCTTGCCCCAGCCGAATTTTTCGGCGGCGAGATCGAGGGCGAGGCGTTCGCGCGATTTTTCCGGCAGCAGCGTCTGGCGATATTTCAGCGGATCCTGCTTCGCCGCATGCGCGAGTTCGTCGACGAAGCTTTCGACGACAAAGCCGGTGTTCGAATGCCCGACCGAACGCCACCACAGCACCGAGATCGGACTCGTCGGCGAATGCAGGTCGACGCGATGCGCGGGCACCGATTCGAGGTACGGCGAATCGGCCGCGCCTTCGACGCTGGTCGCATCGACGCCGTCCTTGATCATCGCGGCCGCGAACGGCGTGCCGGCAATGATCGACTGGCCGACGATCGTCTGCGCCCACGCCGCGGGCTTGTCATCCTTGCCCAGTGTCGCGCGCACGCGCGACAGCCACATCGGTCGGTAGTAACCGCCGTGGATGTCGTCCTCGCGCGTCCACACGACCTTGACCGTCTTGCCCGACGCCTTGGCGACCTGCACCGCTTCAGTGACGTAGTCGCAGGTCGGATTCGCGCGCCGGCCGAAGCCGCCGCCGAGGAAGGTCGTATGCACGCGCACCTGCTCGGGCTTCAGGCCGAGAATCTGCGCTGACAAGCCCTGATCCAGCGTCTGGAATTGTGTGCCGGTCCAGATATCCGCACCGTCCTTGCTAATTTCCACGGTGCAGTTTTCCGGCTCCATCGGCGCATGCGCGAGGAACGGCACTTCGTATTCGGCCTCGACGACCTTGCCGCCCTTCAGCGCGGCATCGACGTCGCCCGCGGTTTTCGCCACGGCGCCTTTCGTCTGCGCGAGCTTGCGATAGTCGGCGCGCAAGCCCTCGGTCGAGATCTTCGCCCCGTCGCCGAGATCCCAGTCGATGACGAGCGCATCGCGGCCCTGCTTGGCCGCCCAGAAATGCTTGCCGAGCACGGCGACGCCACTCGGTACCTGGACGACATCGACTACGCCGGCCACGGCCTTGGCCTTGGCCGCATCGAACGATTTCACCTTCGCGCCGAACACCGGCGCGCGCGCGACCGTCGCGATCAGCATGTTCGGCCGCTTCACGTCGATGCCGAACTCGGCCGTACCGGTGACCTTCGCCTTGCTGTCGAGACGCCGGGTCGGCTTGCCGATCAGGCGGAATTCCTCGGGCTTCTTCAGCGCGACGTTGGTCGGCATCGGCAGCTTGGACGCGGCCTCGGCGAGTTCGCCGTAGCTGAGCTTCTTGTCGCCGTGAATCACGTAGCCGTTTTCGGTGCGGATATCGCTTGCGGCATCGATGTTCCATTTCTTCATCGCCGCCGCGACCAGCAACGCACGCGCCGTCGCGCCGGCCTCGCGCAGCTGGGCGAACGATTCCCAGGTGCTCGTTGAGCCGCCGGTCATCTGGATGCCGAACACGGTGTGCTTGTACTCGGGTGCGGCCGGCGCATGCTCGACCCTGACCTTGGACCAGTCGCAATCGAGTTCGTCGGCGACGACCATCGGGATCGAGGTCCACACACCCTGGCCCATTTCCGAATGCTTGAGCAGCACGGTCACGCTGCTGTCGGGCGCGATGCGCACGAACGCGTTCGGCGGAACCTGTGCGGGCTTTTTCGCCACATCCTCGGCGAGGGCCCTGCGCATGCCGAGCGGCATGAAGCAGGCGACGACGAGGCCTGCCGACGCAGCCGCGCCGACCTTAAGGAATGCGCGCCGGCTCGTGCCGGCTTTCTCGCGTTCGAGAGGAACGATGCGGGTCAATTCCTCGACGACGCCGGAGAGATTGGTGTGATCACGCCACATGTTGCACCTCCTCCGCGATCGCGGCGATCTTGGTCAGCTCCGCGGCGCGATGCACCGCCGTGCGGATGCGCTGGTAGGTGCCGCAGCGGCAGAGGTTGCCGCTCATCGCCGCATCGATGTCGGCATCGGTCGGTTGCGGCTTCTGCTTGAGCAACGCGACCGCGGCCATGATCTGGCCCGACTGGCAATAACCGCACTGGACGACGTCGGCTTCGATCCAGGCGCGCTGCACCGGATGATCGCCATCCTTGCCTATGCCTTCGATCGTCGTGATCTTCTTGCCGGCGAGCGCGACGGCCGGCGTGATGCAGGAGCGCATCGCCACGCCATCGGCATGCACCGTGCAGGCGCCGCATTGGGCCATGCCGCAACCGAACTTGGTGCCGGTCAAGCCGATCAAGTCGCGCAACACCCAGAGCAAGGGCATGTCGGCAGGCGCGTCGACCTCGTGCTCCTGCCCGTTGACGTTGAGTTTCATCGGACACCTCGTGGCGTTGGCTGCGGGTGCGGCCAAATTACTACTCGGCAGTACAGAAATCCAGACGCTCCATGTGAACAATTTGATAAGTTTGGCTTACAGATGCCAAAGGGTTTGCGCTCAGGACAAGCGCAGCAAATCGTCGGGCAGGTCGACGTCGACAGCGAGCGCTTCATCGACGATGGCGTCGATGCGGTCCGCGCGCTGCGTGAGCAACTCGCGCATGCCGCGATCCGACGTCGCGTCGAGCGCGTCGAACCAATTCCGCGGCAGCAGGGCCGGCACGCCGAGCCGGTTCGCGTAGCGCGAGGCTACGCCGCGATCGGGTGCACTGTGCCATGTAGCGCACAGTGCGAGCAGATGCGCGGCATCGAGCGCGGGCTGATCACACAACACGACGAGAACTCCCGCGCAATCCACCGACAACGCATCGATGCCGGCGCGCAGCGAGGCGCCGAGGCCTTGTTGCCAGTCCACGCAGTCGATGCGGCGCAACGGCAGATCGTCCACTTCGCGGAAAACGGAATCGGCGTCGAAGCCGACAACGACGACCGCATCGCGCGGCTGCGTGACAAGCGCAAGGCGAGCGGCACGACGCACGAGCGTTTCGCCGCGATGAATCACGAGTTGCTTGGCACGCCCGAGGCGCGTCGATGCGCCGGCGGCGAGCACGACGATGCCGTGCGGGCAGGCAGGCTCAGACACTCGCAACCGCCGCCACGCTGCGCGCGCGTGCGGAAAAATATTGCTGCAACTGTGCCGCGATCGCGAGTGCGACC
>NZ_DASVOK010000209.1:0-7270 GCF_036383415.1 Rudaea sp.
TCGTTGCGACGGCCGCGCACGGATGCGCGACGTCTCGCTCATCCCCCAATGAGTGTGGAAAGGTCAGATCGCAGCGCGCGAAGAGAATTGCGCGCGCCCATTGCGTGCAGGCACGCCCGCACGATCTGCATGAACGATTTGGTATAGCCGAGTGCGTGGAAAGAAAACGTGAAGGTGTGTTGCGTTCCGTTCAGGAACCTCGCTCGCCATCACGCGCTGCTCCAGCCGCGCGATTGCGCCGCGCCATTCGACGCGGCGGAACGCGACCTTGCGACGGCGCGAATCGGCTAGCGATGAGGACACCGCCTCCATCGGGGCTCAGTGCGGAGGCGGCCGTGGTGGTCGCGGCCGCAACCTTGTCCGCCATGGCAACCAGCCCCAATCCACGCTGAAGCTGCGCGTGTAGGTCTGCCCCTGAAACAAAGCCGTGATCGTCCAGACGCCGAGCGGCGCATCTGCAGGCAAGGTGAATTTCCAGTCGGCGCCAGTGCCGGAATAAAACGGTTTCGGATTGCCTTGGCTGACGAGGTCGAAGTCCCACTGCGCGAAGACGCTGCCGTCCGGACGCATGATGCTGAATTGAGTTGTCTCGCCGTTGCGCTGATCGCGATACGCGACAAACACCCACAGCGCGTCGCCGGGTTTGAATTCATTTTCGTAGTGGGGCGTTTCCGCGACCGCGGTCCCACCGGCGTCGACACCGCATCCGACGAACTCGGGCTCGGCCGAATGCGTGCTGAGCGTATCGATATGCGGATCTTCGTAGGGCTGGAATACGATCCAGCGATCCGGCGCCGCGTTGCACTGGCCGTTGCGCGGATCGACTACCGCACCGGCGGCGTCGCGCAATTCGAAATGCAAATGCGGCCCGGTGGAACTGCCGGAACTGCCGACAAGGCCGAGATAATCGCCGGCGGCCACGCGTGTGCCGATCGGCAGAGAGGTGACCGAGCCCTTGCGCATGTGGAAATAAATCGCGACGAGGCCGTCGTCCTGCATCACGTAGACGTCATTCGGATTGGTCGTTCCGCCGAGCGCGCAGTCGCGGTCGAAATTGCCGTCGTCCTTGGCGAGAATCACGCCCGCTGCAGCAGCGACGATTTGCACCTGCCCCGCATCCATCATCGACCAGGGAAACGGCCACAAGTAGTAATCGGTGCCGGCATGGTTGTAACCATTCGGCAGATTGTAGCTGCGCGAACCGCAGGCGTAGTCCTGAACGGGATTCGGATACGACAGGCCGTGATCGACGAAGTTGCTCGTGCCGTGATAGCCGAACTGGTCGAATCGGCCGACCGTTCGCAACGGCCAGGCCAAGTCCATGGTGGAGGCCTCGGTACTGCCTTGCGGCAATCTTCCTTGCAGGCGCAATTCGCCCAACCCTTGCTCGATATTTGCAGCAATACGCTCTTGCTGCCGTGGCGAGGACAGGTCGAAAAATGCGTCATCGGAAACGACGCGCACGTGCTCCGGCGGCGGTTGGGCCTGCGCAAGTGCATGACTCAACAAAAGGGCAGTCAAGAAAGGGAGCTTCATTCTCGCATCCCAAACAACCCGTGCAGGCCGGGACTTTTCCGGCGGCCAACTCAAGCTGAAGCTTACTCCACTCGGCAGAACGCCGCCTTTAGATAGCGCGACTCGGGCACATGCGCCTGCCACGGATGATCGGGACCGGCACCGGAGACCTTGATTACCTGCACGGTGCGGTTCGCGTAAAACGCGGCGCGACGCAGCATGTCGAGGAATTGTTCCTCGCTCACCAGGCCCGTGCACGAACAAGTGAGGAAGATGCCGCCCGGCTTGACCGCGCCGAGTGCGAGCTTGTTCATGTCGAGGTATTTCTTCAGTGCCGGGATCACCTGCTCGCGATCGCGTGTCATCTTCGCCGGATCGAGGATGACGACGTCGAATTTCTTCTGCGGATTGCCGGCGACATCGCGCAGCCAGGCGAAGATGTCGGCCTGGATGAATTTCACCTTGGCCTTGTTGAGACGCGCGTTCTGCTCGGCGATGCCGAGGATTTCCTCGTCGAGATCGATGCCGACGACTTCTTCCGCGCCGCCACGCGTCTTGGCATAAATCCCAAAACCTCCGGAATTGCAGCACAGATCGAGAACACGTTTGTCGGCGCAAAACTCGGACAGGAACAGGCGGTTGTCACGCTGGTCGGCGAAGAAGCCGGTCTTGTGCTTGCTGCCCGGCGCGGCGTGGAACTGCACGCCGTGTTCGTGGATCACGGTCGGTTTCGGCGCGGCGGGCGCAGTCCAGTCGAAGCTTTCCTGCTTCTGCACGTGCTCTTCGGCAAACGCGTAGATTTCCGCGTCGGGAAAGTGCTGCAACAGTACTCGCTTGATCAGGTCGCGCTGCTTGAACATGCCGGCGGAGAAATATTCGACGACGAGCGTGTTGGCGAAACGATCGACGACGAGGCCAGAAAGACCGTCGCCTTCGGAGTGGATCACGCGGTAGGCGTCGGTCACCGCATCGAGCTTGAGCACTTCGCGACGCAGGGAAATCGCATCCGAAATCTTGCGCGCAAAAAAATCCTCGTCGACGGCCTCGTCCGGATCGGCCGTGAGCACGCGCAAGGCGATGCGCGAATGGCCGTTGTAGAAGCCGCGGCCTGCGAACATGCCATCGCGGTCGACGATATCGACCACGGTGCCGGGCTTCGGTTTCGGATCGGGCTTTTCCACCATCTTCTGGAAAATCCACGGATGGTTGGAGCGGCGCTCGATCTTCAGATGGACGACGGGATTGGTGTTGTGCGGGGAATTCATCGCGACATGATAAAGCATGCGCGGCGGCCGACGCTGCGTCAGTCCAGCCTGCGGCGATAGCGCAGCTCGTCGACCGCGACACCCCAGATGACATCCTTGCGTGCAACTCCGTCCGCCACCCATCCGTCGCGACGGTAGAAGCGGTCGCCGCGCGCATTGCCGGCAAGCAGCCAGAGCACCGCTTCGCGGAAACCCTGCTCGCGCAGCCGCGCGCGTGCTGCGGAAACCAATGCGACGCCGACGCCGCGACCCCACCAGTCCGGATCGACGTAGAGCGCGCAGAGTTCGGCGCACTCCGGCAGATTGGAGTCGGCGGCGGGCATCGTGGTCGCGAATCCACGGATTGTGCCACCCTCCATCGCGACCAGCGTCGCTGGTCGGTGCGGATCGGGGTTGGCGAAGTCGTAGCGCCGCGCACGATCTTCGACGCGCAGACCATCGAGATAATCCTGCGCCAGCAACCCGCGATAGCCGGCCTGCCACGCGCGCACGTGCACGCGCGCCACCTCCATCGCGTCATCGGGTTCGGCCGGTCGCAGCAGCATGCGATCAGTCTGCCATGCGAGGCACGTCTTGTGCGCGCCGTGGGCGTCCCCATGATGGAGGCATGGACCTCGCCCCGATCACCGCCGAAGCCAGCGCTGCCACCGTGCGCAGCGACCGCGAGCGCGTGCGCTACGCCGTGCTCGGCGCGCTCGCGCTGGTCGCCGGCATCTGGATCGTCTGGCTGGCCGCGTTCGCGCTCGGCTGGGACATGGATGCGCTCGGCATCCGTCCGCGCGATCCGCGCGGCCTTATCGGCATCCTCACCGCGCCGTTCGTGCACGCCTCGTTCGAGCACCTGATGTCGAACACGCTGCCGCTCGGCCTGCTGTCCGCGTTCACGCTCTACGCCTACCCGCGCGCCGCGCGCTACGCGCTGCCGCTGATCTGGATCGTCTCCGGCGTCGGCGTCTGGTTGTGGGCACGTCCCTCGCTGCATGTCGGCATCAGTGGCATCACCCACGGGCTGATGTTCTTCCTGTTCGTCATCGGCCTGCTGCGTCGCGATCGCCTCGGCGTTTCGATCGCGCTCGCCGTGTTCTTCCTCTATGGCGGCATGACGATGACCGTGCTGCCGCGCGAGGAAAACGTCTCGTTCGAATACCACGCCGCCGGCGCGATCGCGGGACTGATCGCCGCGCTCGCCTTCTCTGGACTCGACCCTGTCGCGCCGCGCAAGCGCTACAGCTGGGAGGACGAGGAGGATGAAGAAACGGAAGGCGCCGAGTTCGGCTATCGCAACGAAATCGAGCGCAGCGGACTCGAGCCGGACCGCCCGCGCGACGTGCCCAAACTCTGGGACGGCCCGCGTCCGCGCCAGGCCGACGGCGACAACGTCATCGAGTTCCCGCCGTCGCGGCGCGAGAATCCGACCCTGCATTGAGCAGGTCCAATTCCCAGGTTTGACCGAGCAGATCCTTGCCGAAGGATAGGTGCCGGTTCTCCTGCACGAGGCGGAAACCGGAAGTTTCGTAGATCCTCCGCGCCGCGGTCAGCACATCGTTCGTCCACAGGCTGAGGCGGCGATAGCCGAGCTCACGCGCGCGCCCAACGCACGTATCGACCAGCCGGCGGCCGAGGCCCAAGCCGCGCGCGGCGGGTTCGACATAGAGCAGGCGCAGCTTCGCCACGCCGGCTGCGTCGCCTTTCATCAGGAAGATCGAACCGAGGATGTGGCCCGCGCGCTCGGCGATCCAGCCATCCTCTTTCGCCGGATCGAACGCCGCGGCGAACTCGCCGAGGATCTTCGCGATGAGCGCCTCGTAGGTCCAATCCCAACCGTATTCTTGTGCGTACAGCACGGCCTGCCGATGGATGACCCAGCCCAGATCGCCGGGAACCGGCGCGCGCAGCACGACCGCGGGCGGCTTGGCGTCGCTCGCCGCGAACGTCGCCTGGATGTCGCGCAGCGAAGAAACCAGCTTCTTGCGCTTCGTTCCGCTTAGCGGCTCCAAGACGGATTCCATGCGCAGCCGCGTGCCGTGTTCGAGTTCGGTGAAGGCGACGCGACCTGCGGGCGTCAGCGACAGCAGCCTTTTCTTCGCGTGCCCGGGATCGACCTCGGCCTTGAGCAGCTTGCGCCGCTTCAGCGTTTGCAGGGCGCGGCTCAGTTGCGCCTTGTCGACGTCGAGCGTGCGCGCGAGATCGGCGGCAGTCTGTTTTCCGCCGGTAGCGAGTTCGTACGTCGCCCGGCCTTCGAGCAGGCTCAAATCGCTGTCGGGCAGATGCTCGTCGAGCAAGCCGACGAGGCGCGTGTAAAAACGGTTGAACTGGCGGATTTCCCGCACGGTATCCATGCCGGGTTCTCAGTGTTGATTTTGTCAACACTATAGTCGAGAGCATCGAGTCCCGCAAGCGCGTTGCGCCAAAGGGCTCGCCTCAACGCCTGGAACCGACGGCACTGGCTTGACGACTAGACTTTCGTCTGCCCGGATCAGGCTTCCATATCTGTCGCTCGCAAACGAAGCGACAAGTTGCAGCACCTCTGCGCTGCGTTCGCGATGCGGGACATGACCACAGCCCTCGAGAATCGCAAGGCGCGCAGGACCACTCACGCCGTCAGCGATGCGACGCGGAAATTCCACCGAGCCGTACTCGTCGAGATCGCCGTGGATCGCGAGTACGGGGCATTCGATTTGGCCGAGATACGCATAGAGGCTCCAGTCCGCGAATGCCGGCGACAGCCAGACCTCGGTCCACGCATCGAGCACCCAGCGCGCCTTGTCGCCATGCCAGCGTGCGATCTTGGCGAACTGCGCGGGATCGGCGAATTGTGCCCTGGCCGCGAGGATGCCCGCACGCGTGCGTTGGTCGACGAAGGCCTGGGCCGATTCCGTCACGACTGCCTCGCAGCCCTCGCCATCCAGCGCCGCGATCGTCAACGCCATGCCGCCGCCGACGCTGTGGCCGAACAGCGAATACCGGGTCAGGCCGAGCGCGCGGCGCAACGCGGGAAAGAAAACTTCGGCCTCCTCGCGGATGAAATCGACGGAAGGCAGCCCCGCGCGCGCCGTGGATCGGCCAAAACCGAGCCTGTCATAGGCCACGACTTCGCTCTGCGTCGCCTGCGCCAGCGCCTGCGGGAAATCGCGCCACTGCTCGACGCAGCCCAGCGAGTCGTGCAATAGGACGATCGGTGCGCGTGCACCGCGACCCGCGTTCCAGCGGCGCACGAAAACACGGCCGCCGGGCACGTCCGCAAACGAATCGATCCCTGCCGCGGCCGTCACGGGCCCATCCTCGAGGCAGCCGAACCCACCGCGTCCGCCAACCCCGACCAGCGCTGCGTGCTGCGCGCGATCGCCTGCGTGAGCACTTCTCCACTTGTCCATAATTCCGCTTTCTTGCGTGCGCGCGTGATTGCGGTGTAGACCAATTCGCGTGTCAGCACACGCGCATCGCGATCAGGCAGCACCACGGTCACCTCGTCGAACTCGGAGCCCTGCGCCTTGTGCACGGTCAGCGCGTAAGCCGCATCGACCGAGCCGAGCACAAGCGGCGGCAGCACGCGCAGGCTGCCGTCGGCGTTGCGGAACCAGACCTCGAGCGCACCGCCCGCGCCGCTGCGCAAGGCGACGCCGATGTCGCCGTTGAACAGGCCGAGACGATAGTCGTTGCCGCCAACGATGACGAGACGGCCCGCGTACCAGCCGTGCTCATCGACGCGATCGCTGCGCCGGCGCAGCTCGTATTCGATCGCCGCGTTGATCGCGACCGCGCCGAACGCGGTTTCGCGCAAGGCGCACAGCACGCGGAAACGGTCGGCGATGGCGAAAGCGGCGTTGGCATCGGACGCCTGTGCGAGACTGGCGTAACGCGGCACCAGCTCGTGCACGATGCGCTGCGGCAACGCGGATGCGCCGACATCGATCCGGCGTGCTTCGTCGCCGCCCGCGTCGAGAATTTGCAGCGCCATGTCGGCGCGGCCCGCGCGCAACGCGGATGCGAGGCGCCCGATCGCGCTGTGCGCGCCGAAACGGTGATTGCCGCGCAGTTCGACAAAGGCTGCGGACAACGCGGACGCTTTCGCAACCATCATCGGCGGAAACGCGAAGGCGGCCTGTTCGTCGGGCGCTTTTCTGCGCGAGGAAGCAACTGCCGTCAACGAAGTGGATGGCGCTGGCGGCGCGGATGCGCTCGCCGCCTGGCACAACGCGCCGAACACGCGGCCGGCTTCGACCGCAGCGAGTTGATCGCGATCGCCGAGCAGGATCAGGCACGCGTCGGCTGCGAGCGCGTCGGCGAGACGCGCAGCCAGCGCGAGATCGAGCATCGAGGCTTCATCGACCACAACGACGTCGTACGGCAATGGCTGCGCGCGATGGCGCGTCCCGGTGCGTCCGCGCGTCACGCCGAGCAGACGATGCAAGGTTTTCGCATCCACCGGCAGCGCGGCGCGCACGGTGTCGTTCGCTGGCAGGCCGGGCGCGCGCAGCGATTCCGCCAGA
>NZ_DASVOK010000210.1:0-15599 GCF_036383415.1 Rudaea sp.
CCGCTCGAGCATCATGCTGCAGAAGGTCAACGACGTGGCGAGCGGGTCGAACGTGCATCCCTCGGCTGTCGTGCGCTTCGCCCAGCGCTTCGGCTATTCCGGGTTCAGCGAGATGCAGGCCATGTTCCGCGACGCCTATCGCGAGCGCGCCGAACCTTCGGGCAGCTACCAGCACCGCATTCGCCGTGTCATCGCCGAGCGTCCGGAAAAGCTCGACGAGACGCAGATCGCGCGCAGTTTCATCGACGCCTGCCGGGTCGGCCTCGATGAGCTCGTGGAACGTTTCGACTCGGCGCGCTTTCGCGCCGCGGTCGATCTGCTCGAACCGGCCGAGCACATCTACATTGTCGCCGTGCGCCGTTCGTTCGCGATCGCGAGCTACATCGCCTACGCGCTCGGACACACGCAGAAACGCGTGCATCTGGTCGACGGCCTCGGCGGCATGCATCGCGAGCAGATCCACAGCATCGGCAAGGGCGATGCCCTGATCGCGATCAGCTTTCCGCCCTACGGCAAGGAGACGCTGTTCTGCACGCGCCTCGCGCGCCAGCGCAAGGCCAAGGTGATCGCGATCAGCGAATCCGACCTCGGCCCACTGGCCGCGCACGCGAATGTGCTGCTCAAGGTCGACGAGGCGAGCGCGTTCGCGTTCCGCGCGTTGACCAGCACGATCTGCCTGTGCCAGGCGTTGTTCGTCGCGCTTGCCTATCGGCTCGAAGTGAAGCCGAATGAAGGCGCGCATACGGGGGACTACGATGCCTGAGCGCTTGTTCGAGATAGCGCTGTTCGGTGCCGGCCGCATCGGCCGCATCCACGCCGGCAATATCGCCGCGCAGTCGGGTTTGCGCCTGCGCTACGTCGTCGATGTGAATGCGGCGGCAGCGAACGAATTGGCTGCCAGGTTCGGTGCGACCGCGGTCGGCTTGGAGCATGCGCTGGAGGATCCAGCCGTCGCGGCCGTCGTCATCGCCGCGAGCACGACGATGCACGCGGAACTGATCGCGCGAGTCGCGCGCGCGGGCAAGGCGATCTTCTGCGAGAAGCCCGTGGCAACCGATCTCGACGGCGCGCGCGCCTGCGCGGTGGCGGTCGCTGAAGCCGGCGTGCCGTGCATGATCGGTTTCCAGCGCCGCTTCGATCCCACCTTCGCTGCACTCAAGCGCCGCCTCGATGCGGGCGAGATTGGTGTACCCGAGGTCGTCGTGCTGACCAGCCGCGATCCGGCGCCGCCGCCGCTGGAATACCTCAAGCAATCCGGTGGCGTGTTCAAGGACATGCTGATCCACGACTTCGACGTCTGCCGCTGGCTGCTCGCCGACGAGATCGTCGAGATCTTCGCGACTGGCGCCTGCCTGAGCGCCAATGCGACGCAGGCCAGCGATCTCGATACGGCAGTGGTGACCCTGCGCTCGCGCGGCGGACGTCTGTGCACGATCAACACCTCGCGCCACGCGGCCTACGGTTACGACCAGCGCATCGAAGTGCTCGGCGCCACCGGCATGCTGCAGGCGGGCAACCATCGCCCCACCGAAGTCGTCGCCTCGCTGGCCGGCGCGGTCAGCAGCGACGTGCCCGAGCCTTTCTTCCTCGAGCGTTATCGCCGCGCCTATGCGATCGAGATGGCGCATTTTGCCGAGGTGCTGGCCGGCAACGGACGGCCCGTTCCCGGCTTGGTCGACGGCATCAAGGCCTTGGAACTGGCCGAGCTGGCTACCTCTTCCTGGCGCGAGCGGCGGGCCTTGACCTGTTCGATATGATGCGCAGTGGCGGGGAATTTGCTTTGTACGACGCAGCTCGTATATTTTTTTGATGAAAACTAAAAAATGTGATGTGATTCACAAATTGAAAATCGTTTTTTCAATGTAATGTGATCCAGTTACAGGGGCGCATCCATCGGATGCGAAAGGAAATTTCGGAACGGTAGTTTGCGTTTCTTGCGACGAGCAAGAAACGCAACGACGGCGCGTGAGTGCCGTTGTCGTACGGGGCGTCTGACGGCGCTCCGGGTAGGAAACCAACCGCCGGCAATCTCTATTCCCGCTCGACAATCTCGTTTACCTGCATCGCGGGCGCTGCGGCGTGTTGTCTGTGCATGAGACGGGTTCGTCGAGGGAGCCGAGAAAGCCGGATTCATCAAGTAGCCACAGGGGGCTTCTCCATGCAAATCGTAAATCGTAAGACCGTAACAATCAGTGTTTTGGCTTTTGCCATCACGCAGGCGCTGACCGCATCCGCAGCCAGCTTCAGCGACGTGCACAGCGCGCTAGGCAACCGTGCGGCTCCCGCTGCACTGAATCCGGCCGCTCTGGCCAGAGCGCAGCAACGTTTCGCCCAAGCGCAATCGATCGCGAATCACTTTACCGCGCAGTCGCCGACCAGCGCGCTGAGTGCCAGCCGCGTCGAACTGATCAACAATTTGATGCGCGGAGATGCACAAGGTTTCGCCGAAGCGGGCAATGCTACCTCGATCAAGGAGGCGTTGGTGGCTGCCAATAATGCGATGGTCCGCAGCACGAACGCAGCAGCGGCCAGCGTAGTTTCGGCAGACGTCAGCACGACCGAGGATCTGGTTTATACGCCGATCGTGCCCTGCCGTATCGTTGATACGCGAAATATCGGTCCGCATCCTGGAACCCCGCTGGCCGACGTTTACTCGCTGACGACGTTCCTGGCCGCAGGCGGTGCGTCGCAAGGCGGTGATGCCACTTGCTCGGGCTTCACCGGCGCGACGCCTGCCGCCATGACGTTCAACATCACGATTGACTCACGAAACATGCCGGACTACCCATCGGCATTTCTTTCCGTATTCCCGGAGGGAAGCTCGCCGCTGAGCAGCTGGATCAACTATGTCAGCGGCGAAGTCATTGCGAATGAGGGCATTGCCACGATCAATCAGTCCAACGGTCAGTTCACCGTCGAGGCCCAGCGAACGACCAATCTGATTGTGGATGCGTACGGCTATTTCCGCGCCCCGACCTCGGTTGGAGCCACCGGTGCGACCGGAGCGACCGGCCCGACCGGCCCGACCGGTGATACCGGACCGACCGGTGCCACGGGTGCAACCGGCGCAACGGGTGCAACGGGTGCGACCGGCCCCGGATTTGCCGGCGGCGTGAACCTGACCACGGTCGTCAATAGCAGTGCGGCGATTGTTTCGAACAACGGGACGGCGGGTTCGGGCATTTCGAACTTTACCTTGACCTGTCCGGCGGATCATCCGAATGCGCTGAGCGGCAGTTATCAGATCACCGGTAACTCGCCCTATGCAGCCTACGCTTTCGCTAGCGCGATAACCACGGTGAATACCACCAACGACAGTTGGACATTCTCGTTCTATAACACTGTGACTGCGGGCAAGACGGGGATACTCACGGTGTTGTGCTCGAATTGACGAGCCGACAGTCTCACGGTGCGAATGCGCCGTGAGACAAACCCCTTTGAAACGATGCACGTGACGCCAGTCAAGTCCGGTTTGCGGGCTTGTCTGGCGTTGCTTTGTGCGATAGTCTCCAAATGACTAAAGCGAAGGTGGCGCGCGGGTAACCGGCAGCCAAGTGTGCGACATGTCAACGCGAACTGCATCGAATTGAATTCCGATCGCTGAGCCCACCTTTGCAAAAGGCGCTTGGCGCCTTTTTTATTGAGTAATTTTTGTCATCGCCCTCGCTGGCGAAAATGAAAACGCGGCCGTCCTCGGCGTATATCGAATCAAGTCAGCCATGATCAACATCACTCTCCCCGACGGCAGTCAGCGCCAGTTCGAGCATCCCGTTTCCGTGGCCGACGTTGCCGCGTCGATCGGCGCGGGGCTCGCCAAGGCCGCGCTCGCCGGCAAGGTCGACGGCCGCCTCGTCGACACAAGCTACAAGATCGAGTACGACGCGAATCTCGCGATCATCACTGACAAAAGCCCCGAGGCGCTCGACATCCTGCGCCATTCGACCGCGCACCTGCTCGCGCAGGCGACGCAGCGACTGTTCCCCGACACCCAGGTCACGATCGGCCCGGTGATCGACAACGGCTTCTACTACGACTTCGCGCGCAAGACGCCGTTCACGCCGGAAGACCTCGACAAGATCGAGGCCGAGATGAAGAAGATCGTCGCCGAAAACCTGCCGGTGTCGCGCTCGGTCGTGTCGCGCGACGAGGCGGTGAAGTTCTTCCGCGGCAAGAACGAGGAATACAAGGCGCAGATCATCGAGTCGATTCCGGCCAACGAGGAACTGTCGCTGTACTCGCAAGGCGAGTTCATCGACCTGTGCCGCGGCCCGCACGTGCCGAACACGAACAAGCTGCGCGCGTTCAAGCTGATGAAGGTCGCCGGCGCGTACTGGCGCGGCGATTCGAACAACGAGATGCTGCAGCGCGTCTACGGCACGGCCTGGCTCAACGACAAAGATCTGAAGGGATATCTCACGCAGCTCGAAGAGGCCGAGAAGCGCGACCATCGCAAGCTCGGCAAGCAGCTCGATCTGTTCCACGTGCAGGAAGAGGGACCGGGCCTCGTGTTCTGGCATCCGAAGGGCTGGTCGATCTGGCAGGTGGTCGAGCAGTACATGCGCCGCGTCTATCGCGAATCGGGCTACCAGGAAGTGCGTTGTCCGCAGGTGCTCGACGTATCGCTGTGGCAGAAGTCAGGCCACTGGGACAACTACAAGGAGAACATGTTCTTCACCGAGTCGGAGAAGCGCACGTATGCGCTTAAGCCGATGAATTGCCCGGGCCACGTGCAGATCTTCAACCACGGCCTGCACAGCTATCGCGACCTGCCGATCCGCTACGGCGAGTTTGGCGCCTGCCATCGCAACGAGCCTTCGGGTGCGCTGCACGGCATCCTGCGCGTGCGTGGCTTCACCCAGGACGACGGCCACATCTTCTGCACCGAAGACCAGATCGAAGCCGAGGTGACGGCGTTCCACCAGCAGGCGCTCAAGGTCTACGCGGATTTCGGTTTCAGCGACATCCAGATCAAGATCGCGTTGCGCCCCGAGCCGCGCCTCGGCGACGATGCGACCTGGGACAAGGCCGAGAACGCCTTGCGCTCCGCATTGAAAGCCTGTGGCGTCGAATGGCAGGAGTTGCCGGGCGAGGGCGCGTTCTACGGACCAAAGATCGAATATCACCTGCGCGACGCGATCGGACGTACCTGGCAGCTCGGCACGATGCAGGTCGATTTCATGATGCCGGGCCGCCTCGGCGCCGAATACGTCGACGAGCACAGCCAGCGCCGCCAGCCGGTCATGCTGCATCGGGCCATCGTCGGTTCGATGGAGCGCTTCATCGGCATCCTGATCGAGCACCATGCCGGCCAGTTCCCCGCGTGGCTGGCGCCGGTGCAGGCGGTGATCATGAATATCACCGACGCGCAGGCCGAATTTGCCGCAGAAATGGCGCAAACCCTTGTCCGGCAAGGTTTCCGCGTGGAGGCGGATTTGCGCAACGAGAAAATCGGCTATAAAATACGCGAACACACGTTGCAGAAGATTCCGTACCTTCTCGTGGTCGGCGATCGCGAAAAGGAACTCGGGCTCATTGCTGTGCGTGCTAGATCGGGCGAAGACTTGGGGTCGATGAAGGTTTTCGAGTTCGCCGACAAGCTGCGAAACGAATTCAAGAATGCATGACAATTTCTTGAATTCATTGGAATAAATTACCGGAGAGTTACCTATAGCCACTGAAAAAGCTAACCGCAAGAACACGGAAATTCGTGTTCCGCGGGTGCGCGTCATCGGCGCCGAAGGAGAGCAAGTCGGTATTCTGTCGCGCGATGAAGCGCTGACGATGGCTGGCGACCTGGGACTGGATCTGGTCGAAATCCAACCGACCGCCGATCCGCCCGTTTGCCGCATCATGGACTACGGCAAGTTCAAGTTCGAGCAGCAGAAGAAGGCGCACGCGGCCAAGCGCAAGACCAAGCAGGTCGAGATCAAGGAACTGAAGTTCCGCCCCTCGACCGAAGACGGCGATTACAACGTAAAGCTGCGCAACATGAAGCGCTTCCTCGAAGAAGGCGACAAGGTCAAGGTCGTCGTCCGCTTCAAGGGCCGCGAGATGGCGCATACGGAAATCGGCGAGCAGATGGTCAGGCGCATCCAGGCGGACGTCGCCGAGGAAGCAGTAATCGAAAGCTTCCCGCGCTTCGAAGGCCGGCAGATGGTGATGATGGTGGCTCCGAAAAAGAAGCAGTGACCGAGGCGACATCGCTTCGATCACGCGGGCGACGGGAAGGACGAGTGCCTTGTCGTCGCTGACGGTTTTTCTTCTCCTTTCGTTTGCGCGGAAGGAAAGCGAAACCAGGAACCTGTCCGCTTCGTGCGGACTTAAACAAGCTAAGCCAGAGCAGGACGGAAAGCGCAGCGAAGCTGCCGCTCAGGCGAGTATACAAATCAACTTAAGGAGTTGGGCCATGCCCAAGATCAAGACCAATCGGGCCGCTGCCAAGCGGTTCCGCAAGACGGCGTCCGGCAAATACAAAGCCGGCCATGCTTTCAAGAGCCACATCCTGACCAAGAAGTCGACCAAGCGTAAGCGTGGTCTGCGTGGTCCCAACATCGTGCGCAAAGAAGACTCCGGTCGCATCGCGCGCATGCTTCCCTACGTGTAAGGAGACGAAACCATGGCACGAGTCAAACGTGGTGTCGTCGCCCGCCGTCGACACAAGAAGATCATTTCCCGCGCGAAGGGCTACTACAACGCTCGCCGCAAGGTTTTCCGCGCTGCCAAGCAGGCGGTCATCAAGGCCGGCCAGTACGCCTACATCGGCCGCAAGCAGAAGAAGCGCCAGTTCCGTGCGCTGTGGATCGTGCGCATCAACGCCGGTGCGCGCCAGTTCGGCCTGTCCTACAGCCGCCTGATGAACGGCTTGAAGAAGGCCAACATCACGGTCGACCGCAAGGTGCTCGCCGACATCGCCGTGCACGACATCGCCGCGTTTGGTGCCCTCGCCGAAAAGGCCAAGGGCGCGCTCGCAGCGTGAGGCGTGGGGCGCGGTCGATACTCGATCGCGCCTATTCCGCTTCATCAAGATTCAAGCGAGGGGAGCCAGGCCTGGGCCTTGCTCCCCTTTTTGCGTTCCAGTCCATGGACTTTGCATGAGCGATCGTCTGGAAAAGAAAATCGATGCCCTGTTGGAATCGCTGCGCGAGCGTTTCCGCGACAATGACGGCTTCCAGGAGAAGCTCGACGGCGTCGCCGCGAAAGTCGCCGAGATCAAGGGCAAGCTCGATCCGAAGAAACTGCAGGCGAAGCTCGAAGACCTGCGCGTCGAGTTGATCGGCAAGGCCGGCCTGATCACGGGCGAACTGAAGATGCTCGGCAAGCTTCCGCCCGAGCAGCGCAAGAGTTTCGGCGACCGCGTCAACCGCGCGAAGGAAGAAGTCGAGGCGACGATCGCCGAGAGCCGCGCCGAAGTCGAGGCCTCGCTGCTCGAACAGCGTCTGGCTTCGGAGACGATCGACGTCACCTTGCCCGGCCGCAACGGCGCGCGTGGCAGCCTGCATCCGATCACGCGCGCACTCGAGCGCATGGTCGATGTCTTCGCCCGGCTCGGCTATGAAGTCGCCGACGGCCCCGAGATCGAAGACGACTGGCACAATTTCGAAGCGCTGAACTTCCCGCCGCACCATCCGGCGCGCGCGATGCACGACACGTTCTATTTTCCGGACGGGCGCCTGCTGCGCACGCACACCTCGCCGGTACAGGTTCGCGCGATGACCGGGCGTACGCCGCCGCTGCGTGTAATCGCGCCAGGCAAGGTCTATCGCTCGGATTCCGATCAGACCCACAGCCCGATGTTCCATCAGCTCGAGGGTTTGCTCGTGGATGAGACCTCGACCTTCGCCGACCTCAAAGGCACGCTCGCCGAATTCGTGCGCGCGTTTTTCGAACGCGATTTCGAAATGCGTTTCCGGCCGAGCTACTTCCCGTTCGTCGAACCGGGTGCCGAAGTCGACATCCGCTGGGACCGAGAGGACGGTTCGACCGCATGGCTCGAAGTGCTCGGTTGCGGCATGGTCCATCCGAACGTGCTGCGCGCTTGCAATATCGATCCCGAACGCTATACCGGCTTCGCTTTCGGCATGGGCGTCGAACGCTTCGCGATGTTGCGCTACGGCGTCAGCGACCTGCGCGCGTTCTTCGAGAACGATGTGCGTTTCCTCAAACAATTTGCCTGACGCCTTCCGATGAAATTTTCAGAAAACTGGCTGCGCGAACTCGTTCCGCTCGACGCTACGCGCGATGAGTTGTGCCACAAGCTGACGATGGCCGGCCTTGAGGTCGAAGGCGTCGAGGCGATCGGCGGTCCGCTCGAGGGCATCGTCGTCGCCGAAATCGTCGAATGCTCGCCGCATCCGAATGCGGACAAGCTGCGCGTGTGCAAGGTGGCGATCGGCACGGCCGATCCGGTTCACATTGTCTGTGGCGCGCCGAATGCGCGCGCCGGACTGAAGGCGCCGCTCGCAACGGTGGGCGCGACGATGCCGGGCGGCATGCAGATCAAGAAGGCCGCGCTGCGCGGGGTCGAGTCGTTCGGCATGCTCTGTTCGGCGAAGGAACTCGGCATCGATGCGGACGCATCCGGCTTGCTCGAGCTGCCCGCCGATGCGCCGGTCGGCACTCCGCTCGCAAAGTATCTGCATTTGCCCGACGCCGCGATCGAAATCAAATTGACGCCGAACCGCCCCGACTGCCTGTCCGTGCAGGGCGTCGCGCGCGATGTGGCCGCGATCTTCGGCGTGCCCGCCGCCGTTCCCGCGATCGCGACCATCGCCACGACGACGACGCATGAGCGCAAGGTCGAGCTGCGCGTCGGCGCTGATTGCCCGCGCTACTGCGGCCGCCTGATCGAAGGCATCGATGCGAACGCAGCGACGCCGTTCTGGATGGCCGAACGCCTGCGCCGTTCCGGCTTGCGTCCGATCAGCCTGCTCGTTGATGTAACCAACTACGCGCTGCTCGAAATGGGCCAGCCGCTGCATGCATTCGACAACGCGACACTGACCGGCGCGATCGCCGTGCGTCGCGCGCGCGCGGGCGAGAGCCTGAAGCTGCTCGACGAATCTGAAGCGAAGCTCGATCCCGAATTCCTCGTCATCACCGACGCTGACAAACCCGTCGCGCTCGCCGGCATCATGGGCGGCTATGACACGCGCGTGACCGATGCGACGCGCGACGTGTTCCTCGAAGCCGCGCATTTTGCGCCGACCGCGATCAGCGGCCGTGCGCGCAAGCTCGGCATGCATACCGACGCCTCGCATCGCTTCGAGCGCGGCGTCGATCCCGAACTCCCGCGAAGTGCGCTCGAACGCGCGACGCAGCTGATCGTCGAGTTCGGCGGCGGCAAGGCCGGCCCGATCACCGAAGCGACGCTGCCGGAATTCCTCGCGAAACCGGCTTCAGTGTCGCTGCGTCGGGCGCGGCTGAAGCGCGTGCTCGGCATCGATGTTGCCGACACCGAAGTCGTGCGTATCCTCACCGCGCTCGGCATGCAGGTAGAAGCGACAACGGACGGCTGGCGCGCCACGCCGCCGACGTGGCGCTTCGACATCGCGATCGAGGAAGACTTGATCGAGGAAGTCGTGCGCATCCACGGCTACGAGAAGATTCCGACGACGATGCCGGCGGGCGAGATCCGCGTGGCCGAGCCGTCGGAGACCCGCGTCGACGAAGCCACGCTGCGCCGCCAGCTTGCTGCGCGCGACTATCGCGAGGCGGTTACGTACGCATTCCTCGACGCGGAATTGCTCAAGCGCTGGCAGCTCGATGCCGGTGCGATTGCGCTGGCCAATCCGCTCGCCGCCGACCTCGGCACGATGCGCACCTCGCTGCTGCCGGGTCTGGTCTCGGCCCTGATCGCGAACCGCCGCCGCCAGCAGGAGCGTGTGCGCCTGTTCGAAATCGGCAGGATGTTCAAGCAGGGCACAGACGGTCCGGTCGAGACCGTACGCATTGCCGGTGTCGTCTGCGGCCAGGCGAACGAACTGCAATGGGCGGCAGACAAGCGCGCGGTCGAT
This sequence comes from Rudaea sp., assembly GCF_036383415.1. Classification (GTDB taxonomy): domain Bacteria; phylum Pseudomonadota; class Gammaproteobacteria; order Xanthomonadales; family Rhodanobacteraceae; genus Rudaea. Next base: position 10,014 of record NZ_DASVOK010000210.1, read on the forward strand.
TTTTACGACGTGAAGGGCGATGCGGAGTCGCTGTTCGCGCTGACCGGCGACGCGCATGCTTTCCGCACCGCTGCATCCGCGGCAAGCTGGCTGCATCCGGGCCGTTCCGCAAATTTCCTGCGTGGCGACGCAGTCGTCGGCAGTCTCGGTGCGCTCCATCCGCGCCTGCTGAGGGCGCTCGACTTCGATACCGACGTGTACGCGTTCGAGTTCGATCTCGAACCGATCGTCGCACGTGCGGTACCGCGCGGGGCGGCGGTAACGCGCTTCCCTTCGGTGCGCCGTGACCTCTCGTTCGAGCTGCCGGAAAACGTGAACTACGCCACGGTCGAAGCGGCCGTGCGTCACGCTGTCGGACCGGTTTTGCGCGAGATTTTCGTGTTCGACCGCTATGCCGGGCCGAATCTCGCACAAGGACTAAAAAGTGTCGCCATCGGCTTGATTTTGCAGGATGATTCACGCACTCTTACCGATGCCGACGCGGATCAGAGCGTCGGTCTGGCAGTGGCGGCATTGCAACGCGACTGCCAGGCGAGATTGAGGGGGTAGGATGACGGCACTCACCAAAGCGGAAATGGCCGAACGTCTGTTCACGGATGTCGGTCTGAACAAGCGCGAGGCGAAGGAATTCGTCGACGCGTTTTTCGATGTTGTGCGCGAGGCGCTCGAGCGCGGCGAGCAGGTCAAGCTTTCCGGTTTCGGCAACTTCGACTTGCGCAAGAAAAACCAGCGGCCGGGACGCAATCCGAAGACCGGCGAGGAAATTCCGATTTCCGCGCGGCGCGTGGTAACGTTCCGTCCCGGACAGAAGCTCAAGCTCAAGGTAGAGTCTTATGCTGGATCAAGGCAGTAACAACGAGCTGCCGGTCATCCCGGCCAAGCGCTACTTCACGATCGGTGAAGTCAGCGAGCTGTGCGCGGTCAAGCCGCACGTGCTGCGTTACTGGGAACAGGAATTCTCCAACCTCAAGCCGGTCAAGCGCCGTGGCAACCGCCGCTACTACCAGCGCCACGACGTGCTCATGATCCGCCAGATCCGCGCGCTGCTCTACGACCAGGGCTTCACCATCACCGGTGCGCGCCAGCGCCTCGAAGGCCAGCAGGCGCGCGTCGAGACGAGCATCTCCAACCAGATCGTGCGTCAGGTGCGCATGGAACTCGAGGAAGTGCTGCATATCCTGAAGCACTGAATTTTCGCAATCCTGTTTGATCGCGAAGATCAAGAAACGGCCATTTGCGGCCGCACTTTTTAGTTTCCTTTGCTACAATTCGCTTTCATCACGGTCGGGGCGTAGCGCAGCCTGGTAGCGCATCTGCCTGGGGGGCAGGGGGTCGTGGGTTCGAATCCCGCCGCCCCGACCAAAAACGGTTTGAAAGGAAAAGCGGCGCCATTGCGGCGCCGTTTTCATTTCTGCCCTTCTAGACAAAACCCAGATTGCCTGTCGAGAAATTGGCGAGGTTCGGGAACAGCAGGCCGATGTCGCTGCTGCCAAGACCGAACCAGTTCGCGAGGGTTGCCGAGTATTGGTCCACCGACGTGGTCGGGATCATCTGGCCGTAGCCGGCGTCGTTCGGGTTGGAGGAAGACAGCGCCAAGCTCGGCATCGCCGCGGTACCGGTGCCCGCGAAGTTGTCGCCGTAGAACTTGCCGCCCTTAACTGCGCCGCCGACAACGAGATGGTGCGAGGCCCAGCCGTGGTCGGTGCCGTCTTCGTTGCATGACAGCGTGCGCCCGAAGTCCGACGCAGTGAAGGCGGTCGCGGCCGATGCAAGCCCGGCACTGTTCAGCGCCTTGTAGAAACCCGCGAGCGACTTCGACAGCAAGGCGAACAATCCCGATTGCACCGACAATTCGTTGTCGTGCGTGTCGAAGCCGCCGGTTGAAACGAAGAACACCTGCCGTTTCTGGCCGGTATAGCCGGCAACATTGTTGTTCGCGGCCCAGATCAGTTTGGCCACGGTGCACAGCTGACGGTCGAGATCGCCGCCGCTGATGCCCGGGAAGAAGGACTCGAATGCCGGCATGCCGGTGGCATTGATCGCTGCATTGATCTGTGCGGCGGTGTTGATCGAGTGATTCATCTGCGCGGCGTAGGTACGTTCGAGCGCATTGGCCTGCGTGCCCGAGGCGCGCAGTGCGTCGAAGGCACTCTGCAAGTTGTTCGCATCGTTGTCCCACGAGTCGGGCGCGTCGATCGTCGCCGCACTGTCGGGGTTCATGATGTAGTTGTTGCCGCTGTTGCCGCGGATGAAGGCATCTTCGCCGGCCAGTGAACTGAGCATCGGCAGAGACGAGGTGTTGGCGCTCACGAGCAGGTCGCAGATGCGCCCGCCCCAGCCCGTGCTCGGCGCATTCGAAGGTGGCGAGGATTGCCAGTACGCCTGCTGATCTGCGTGCGAGAACAATTGCGGTGGCAGGGCGACACTGCCGGCCTGGTATTGCGCCTTTGTCACCGGCCGCACCAGCGTGCCGACGTTGGCGACGATCGCGACCGGGCTGCCTGCTTGGTTGAACAGTGCCTGCAGTTCGGGCATGGCGGAGTGGAATCCGTAGCTGCCGCCGTCGCCCGGAGAGCCCGCGCCCGAGGCGGGTGCGTTGAGCGCAAGCAGCGAGTTCTGCGCCAGCGCGATCTTCGGCCGCACGGTTTGGTACTGCGCGTAGTGTGCGGCATCGGTCGGCACGATCATGTTGAAGGCGTCGTTGCCACCGTAAAGAAAGATGCAAACCAGCGCCTTGTAGTCGCTGAAGCTGTAGCTCGCCTGCTGCGCGGCGGCACGCACGAGCTGCAGATTGCCGAAGGCGGAATAGACGCTGGCGCCGAGCGCGGCCTGCACGGTCCGGTTGAGGAATTTGCGGCGGTCGAAGTTCATGGATCAAACCCGCCTTCAAATCGTAGCGAACGAAGTCCCGGTTGCGCGTGGACGGCGCGCAGAAATCGGAGTGTACGGATCGGTACATGAGGATTTCGAGCACCGGCCGCGTGCAACCGGGCGAGCGCAGTAGATTTGAAGGAGGGTTTCATTTCTGGATTGCGTATTCGGGGGAAGTGAAGATCAGGTACAGCGCGCGCTGGATGCGTGCGATGCGCCAGTCTTGTGTGCCGTTGTTGTCCCAGTAGTGGTCGATGCGGTTGAGGTAATTGATCAGCGTCGTGCGCATGTATGAAGACATCTGCCCGCCCATGAAGCGGATGTTGTAGGCGTCGACGAGGCGGTCAGCGGGATCGGCGGGGCCGCCTTGGCCGCTGCCGGCCAGCGCGAGGTCGCGCTGGTGGTCGATCGCGACGTCGCCGTAGTCGTCGGTGCTGTCGCAGGTGTCATGGATGTCGAGCCACATCGCGCGCGGCAGCACATCGTTGGTGATTTCGGCGATCTGCGAATCGGTCGTGATCTGGAATTCCGGCCCGTACAACTGCTTGGTCGTCATTTCGCCGGGCGGGATGAACCCCGGCCGAAAGAAATTGAACACCGAGCTGGCATAGAGCGGCTGCTGGTTGAACAAGTAGTTGGTCCCCCAGGCCGAATACCAGCCGGCATAGCGATACGGCCGGTTGGCGTAGTGCTGGGTGTACGAACTGCTGCCGGACTGCCTGACCGTGTCGTTGCCGCAACGATGCTGCGCGCCCATCGCACGCCAGATATGCGAAAGACGCAGCAGCGGTTCGCGCAGCTTGCCGAAGGTGTCCGGGTATTTCCCGGCGCCGTTGCGCGCCTCGTCGTCGAGCAGGATCGCGCTGACCACCGCCTTGAGGTCGCCGCGCACGCCCACGCCGTTGTTGTTGAACACCGCGGCGACGCGCCGCACATAGGCGGGCGAGGGATTGCTCGTGACCAAGCGCTGGATCAGCTGTCGGCCGATGAACGGCCCGACATTCGGATGGTTGAAGATGTTGTCGAGCGCGAACTTGAGGTCGCTCTGCGGCGTGCCGCCGTCGGCGAGCACGCCACCGCTTGCGGCGCCGGGATAGCTGAGCAACTGCTTGTTCGACAGGTCGTCCGGAGCACGCGTGCCGTTGTCGTGGTACGCGGCGAACGAGGCCATCGGTTGCTGCATGTTTGCGCCAGTGCTCCAGTCGACGTCGCAATCGCTGAAATCGGTGTGGTCGGCCGGCACACAGTCGGACCAGTTCCAACCGGTGAAGACGTGGGCGAAGGCCTTGACCGTGTCTTGGGTGTAGGTCGGCACCGGTTGGCCGTTGAAGAGTTGCGCCGTGCCGTCCTGGTTGAGCATGACGAGGCCGACACTGAACAACTGGTTGACCTCACGCGCGTAGTTCTCGTCAGGATGGATGTTCTTGGTCGAGTCGGCGCGCTGGTTGCTCAGCATGTTGAGGTAGACGCCCATCGCCGGGCTCAGGGTCACGTCTTCGAGCAGTTGGCGGTAGTTGGCGAACGCGTCGTTGACGAGAATGTCGTAGTAGTAGGCCTGACCGTTCGGAAACTGGTCGATCAGAGTGGTTCGGGTCGAGACGACGAAGATCTCCGACAGCGCGAAGGCGACGCGCTGGCGCAGTTGGTCGCGATGGATCACGCTGGCATCGGCCGGGTCAGGCCCGCCGAGCGCGCCAAGCCACCAGGCTTCGAGCATGTCGTCGGTGGTGAACTCTTCATGCAACGTATTTTCGACCCAATTGCGATAGTCCATGCGCCGCGTGGGTGGGGCGTTGAACTGCTCGCCGAGCCAGACCTGATAGCCGGCAGCTTGCAGATGGCTTATGTCGGCATCGGTCGGTCCGAACGTTGCCTGTGCGAGAAAACGAGATGCTTCGGGCGCGTTCGGCGGAACCGGGAGTGGGAGCGACGGCCGCGGACGGGGCAAAATGGGCAGACGGGGAGGCGATACGTTGCCGGCGACTGTCGCACCGCCGAAGGCCAATCCCGGCAGCAGCGCGCAGCAGAAAATCTTGCAGAAGACCCTTCGCGCTCGACGCATGATCCATCCTCGATCTGCGACGAAATTTATCCCAAATCCCGCGCCGCCACCGAGACGAACAGCGCAGTTTTCCAATTCTGATGGACAGAGTCAGTAAAGCACGCGCGTACGCAACGTTCCGGGGATGGCAGCGAGCGCATCGCGCAGCTTGTTCGCGCCTTCGGCCGTGGTCGACACGTCGATGACGACGTAGCCGACCTTGGGGTCGGTCTGCAGGTACTGCGCATCGATGTTGATGTTCTCGCGCGAGAACACCTCGTTGATGCGCGAGAGGATGCCCGGCGTGTTGCGGTGGATGTGCAGCAGACGCTGGCTGTTCGGATGCCCGGGCAGCGAGACCTCGGGGAAATTCACCGCCGACAGGGTCGAGCCGTTGTCGCTGTAGCGCACGAGCTTGGCCGCGACTTCGATGCCGATGTTGTCCTGCGCCTCGAGCGTCGAGCCGCCGACGTGCGGAGTCAGGATGACGTTGTCCCTGCCGCGCAACGGCGAGACGAATTCGTCGTCGTTGCCCTTGGGTTCGACCGGGAACACGTCGATCGCCGCACCGGCGATGTGCCCGGAATCGAGTGCCGCGGCGAGCGCGTCGATGTCGACGACGGTGCCGCGCGCGGCGTTGATCAGCAGCGCGCCGGGCTTCATTTTCGCCAGTT
>NZ_DASVOK010000211.1:0-6713 GCF_036383415.1 Rudaea sp.
TGAAAGCAAGAGCGAGAATGATTTTGCGCATCATGTCAGTGACCTCCTCCCGTCACTCGCTCCGGCACCGGCTTGGTTTTCTCGTAACCGAAAGCCGTGTAGCCAAACAGGAAGATGAAATAGCCGAAATACATGAGCACGAGCAGCCAGCCGAAGTGCATTTCGATGCTGGTCACATCCGCGTTTGCGCCGAACAGCTTCGGGATCATCTCGCCGGTGACGCCGGCACCGATCGAGCCGAGCAAGAGGAACGTCGCCGCGAACAGGCCGAGCGCGACCTTGTAGCCGAGGCCGCGATAGCGGATCGACTTGACCGCGCCGCGATCGACCCACGGCAGCAGGAACAGCAGCACGATCGAGGCGGACATCGCGAAGATGCCGAGACCCTTGCTCGGGATCACGCGCAGGATTCCATAGAACGGCGTGAAGTACCACACCGGCTTGATCTCCGGCGGGGTCACCAGCGGATTGGCCGGAATGAAGTTGTCGTTCTCGAGGAACCAGCCACCGACGGTCGGCTGATAGAAGATGATGAACGCGCAGATCGTCAGGAAGAAACCGACGCCGACGATGTCGTGCACCGTGTAGTACGGATGGAACGGGATGCCGTCGAGCGGCTTGCCGGTGGCCGGATCCTTTTTCTTCTTGATCTCGACGCCGTCCGGGTTGTTCGAACCGACTTCGTGCAGGGCGAAGATATGCAGCACGACGAGCAGCAGCAACACGAGCGGCAGCGCGATCACATGCAGCGCGAAGAAACGGTTCAACGTCGCATCGGCCGGGTTGTAGTCGCCCATGATCCACTGCACGAGCGTGTCGCCGATCAGCGGCACCGCGCCGAACAGCGAGATGATCACCTTCGCGCCCCAGAACGACATGTTGCCCCACGGCAGCACGTAGCCCATGAACGCCTCGGCCATCAGCGCGAGGAAGATGAACATGCCGAGCAGCCAGACCAGTTCGCGCGGCTTCTTGTACGAGCCGTACATGAGACCGCGGAACATGTGCAGGTAGATGACGATGAAGAACATCGACGCGCCGGTCGAGTGCATGTAGCGGATCAGCCAGCCCCAGTCGACATCGCGCATGATGTATTCGACGGAGTCGAACGCGGTCGCCGCACCCGGCTTGTAGAACATCGTCAGGAAGATGCCGGTCAGGATCTGATTGACCAGCACGACGAGGGCGAGCACGCCGAAGTAGTACCAGAAGTTGAAATTCTTCGGCGCGTAGTACTCGGTCATGTGCTTGCGATACACCGGCATCATGCCAGGAGCACGCTCGTTGACCCAGTTGCCGATGCTCGTGAATACGTTGGCCATTAGGCTTTGTCCTCCGGATTCACGCCGATCAGGATGTGGTTGTCGTCGACGAACTTGTACGGCGGCACGACCATGTTCGCCGGCGCAGGCACGCCCTGGAACACGCGGCCGGAAATGTCGTAGCGCGACTTGTGGCAGGGACAGAAGAAGCCGCCCTTCCACTCTGGATCGAACGGCTCGGGCTTGATCTCGGGGATGTATTCCGGCGAGCAGCCCAGGTGTGTGCAGATGCCGATCATCACGAGCCACTCGGGCTTGATCGAGCGGTTTTCGTTCTGCGCGTACTTCGGCTGGTTGTCGATCAGCGACTTCGGATCGCGCAGGCGGCCGTCAAGGCTGGGCAAGGTATCGAGCATCGCCTTGGTGCGGTTGACGATCCACACCGGCGAACCGCGCCAGAGCACGGAAATCTTCTGCCCTGGTTCGATCTTGCTGATGTCCTGCAGCACCGGCGCGCCCGCGTTCTTCGCGCGTTCGCTCGGTTGCCACGACTTGATGAAGGGAGTCGCCGCGAACGCAGCCCCGATACCGCCGACGACCACGGTCGTCCCGGTCAGGAATCTGCGGCGTCCCTGATTCACACCCTCATTTGCCATCCGGCACTCCGAGAATTGCTGTAGATGCTGAAAATCCGCTGAGCAGCCCGCACGGGCTCCCGCAAAAATCGTGGTAGTTTAACCAAAGCCCCACCTTGCAGACAACGAAAACAGAACGTCTGCCGCCCGCTTTCGAGTCCGAATGAAAAATTTCGTCCGCCTGATCCAGTTCGTCGCGCAGTTCGTCACCCTGGGGCTTGCCCTCGCCTTCGTGATCTCGCTGTTCGCTCCGCAGTGGACTGCGCGAATGCGCGGCTCCTCGGCGGAATCGGCGCCTCCCGCTGCAGCCGAGCAAACCCAAACCGCGAAACCGTTGCCCGCAAAGCCGGCAACGCGCACTCGTGAACCTGGCGTGACCTTCGGCCCGCACGCCAGCACGAACGCCGCATCGACGGCAAGCGACGCGGGCACGATCACGACGTCGTATTCGGCCGCGGTCGAAGCCGCGAGTCCGGCGGTGGTAAGCATCTTTGTCAACAAGATCGAGCAGCAGACGCGACAAGTGCTGGTGAGGACCGACAACCCGAACCTGCCCCCCGTGGTCCCCGCGCAGGTGGTGACCAACGTGCCGACGCAGAACATGGGCTCCGGCGTGGTCGTCAATGCGGACGGCTATGTGCTTACGAACCATCACGTCGTCGAGCGCGCCACCAACATCAGCGTCGGCATGCCCGACGGACGCACCATGCCGGTGAAGGTCATCGGCAGCGACAAGGAAACCGATCTTGCCGTGCTCAAGCTCGATGTCTGGAACACGGCAACGATCCCGATCGCGGAAAAGCCGGTGGCTGTAGGCGACGTCGTGCTCGCGATCGGCAACCCGTTCGGCCTGGACAAGACCGTGACCATGGGCATCGTCAGCGCGCTGGGCCGCATCATCAGCCCCGAGAGTGGCGAAGACTTCATCCAGACCGATGCCGCGGTCAACTCGGGCAACTCGGGCGGCGCGCTGGTCAATGCCTATGGCGAACTGGTTGGCATCACCTCGCGCACGTATTCTCCTTCGGTGAATGGCGGCAACGTCGGCATCAGCTTCGCCATCCCGGTCGATCGGGCGAAGAAAGTGCTCGACCAGATCATCCGCTACGGACGCGTGATCCGCGCCTGGATCGGCGTGACCTGCCGTGACGTGCCGATCCAGCCGGGCGATCCGATGCCCGTGATCACCGGCGGCGCACTGATCACGGCGATCGACGCCGACAGTCCCGCTGCCAAGGCCGGACTCAAGGTCGGCGATGCGATCACGCGCATCGACGGTCAATGGGTACCGAACGCGCTGGCGCTGCGCAACCGCGAGTCGCATCTGGAACCGGGCAGCAAGGTCACCGTTTCCGCCCAACGCGACGGCAAGCAATTGCAGTTCGACGTGACCCTGGTCGAGCGCCCGCCAACCCCTGCCCGCGCGGAACAGAGCGCCAACCCGCAGCCGGGCGGTTGATCCGCTTGCCCAGAACCTGTCCTCAACGCGCCTCGCCGTAGCGCTTGCGTAGTGTCGCAACGCGCTCGACGTATACCCGGGTTTCGTCGAACGGCGGCACGCCGCTGTACTTCTGCACGTTCTGCGGGCCCGAGTTGTAGGCCGCCGCCGCGAGGCGCTCGTCGCCGTTGAACAATTTGAGCAGTGTGGAAAGATAGCGCGCGCCGCCACGGATGTTCTGTGCCGGATCGAACGGGCTGGCCACGCCCATGTCGCTCGCCGTCGTCGGCATCAGCTGCATCAGCCCCTGCGCGCCCTTGACCGAAATCGCGTTCGGATTGAATGCCGATTCGGCGTGGATCACCGCGCGCAGCAGCGCCTGATCGACGCCGAACTCGGATGCCGACGCCGCGACTTCGTCCTTGTATGCATCGAGGTTGAGAGCGAGCGTGGCGAAGTTGATCGCGGATTTCACGTCGCAGGCGTAGCAGGTCGCGATATAGGTGAACATCATCGTGTATGCGCCGCCGCCGGGCCGGACGTTGGTGTACTCGACGATGCCGTTCGCGCGCGCGACCTTGTATACCGCGCCGCGCCGTACCTCGACGTTCTTTTCCGGCCTTTCGACTGCGTTCGGCGCGATCTTGGCCGGTGCCTCGCCGTTGAGCCGCAGTTCGCTGATCACATCGGCGAATTGCGAGGCAGGCATCGACTTGTATTCGCTGCGCGGGGCCTTGGCCGCCGGCGTTTTCGCCGTGTCGGCCTCGACTGATTCGGGCTGGGCCGCCGTGGGCTTGGCTGCATCGGCGCTGAGCGCGTCCGATTTGGTTTTTTCGGGCTTGGCTGGTTCGGCGATCGCGGTCGTTTTCGCCGCCTCGACCTTCGGCGCCGGCACGCGCGCCTTGGCCACGGGTTCGGCGTAGTCGCTGTTCGCCACCTTGGTGCAGGCCGCATACCCTTGCGGCTTGTTCGTGATCGCGACCTCGCCATGCGGTCCCGAGCAGCGATACACCGCGCCGGCGCGAGCGAGCGGCGCCGTCGCCGCGAGAACGAAGGCGAGAGCGACCCAAGGCGACCAGTGGCGCAACGCAGGATTCATGGATGTCTCAAACTTCGGAGGTCAAGTTTCTGACAGACAAAGGGTTTTGCCAAGCGATACATACGCCTTGACGGATCGGCCGCTGGCCAAGGCACATGGCAGGCAGTCCAATCCGGCTTTAGAATACGTAGTTCACGAAAAATTCCCCGCCTTCACGAGTTTCACGCGCCATGCCCGGCAAACTTTTCATCAAGACCCACGGCTGCCAGATGAACGAGTACGACTCGGCCAAGATGGTCGACGTGCTCGCGGCTTCGCACGGGCTGGAATTGACCCAGAACGAGGCCGAGGCCGACGTCATCCTCGTCAACACCTGCTCGATCCGCGAAAAGGCACAGGAGAAGGTGTTCTCGCAGCTTGGCCGCTGGCGCGAGCTTAAGGCGAACAAGCCTAACCTCGTCATCGGCGTCGGCGGCTGTGTCGCCAGCCAGGAGGGCGAGGCGATCGTCAAGCGTGCGCCGTTCGTCGATCTCGTGTTCGGCCCGCAGACCCTGCACCGCCTGCCGCAGATGATCGAGGCGCGCAAGGAAACGCAGAAGGCCCAGGTCGACATCTCCTTCCCCGAAATCGAGAAGTTCGATCACCTGCCTGCGCCGCGCAAGGAAGGCGTGACCGCCTTCGTCTCGATCATGGAAGGCTGCTCGAAATACTGCTCGTATTGTGTGGTGCCATACACGCGCGGCGAGGAGATCAGCCGTCCGTTCGACGACGTGATCGCCGAGGTCGCGCAGCTGGCCGAACAGGGCGTGCGCGAAGTCAATCTGCTCGGTCAGAACGTCAACGCGTATCGCGGCGCGATGCATGACGGCGGCACGGCCGACCTCGCTCTGCTGATCCATGCGATCGCCGAACTCGACGGCATCGGCCGCATCCGCTACACGACCTCGCATCCGCTCGAATTCTCCGACTCGCTGATCGAGGCCTACGCGAACGTGCCCAAGCTCGCGAACTATCTGCATCTGCCCGTGCAGTCCGGCTCCGACCGCGTGCTGAGTGCGATGAAACGCGGCTATACGGCGCTCGAGTTCAAGCAGAAGATCCGCAAGCTGCGCAAGGTGCGCCCGGACATTTCCGTGTCCAGCGACTTCATCGTCGGCTTCCCCGGCGAGACTGATGCCGAGTTCGAGCAGACGATGAAACTGATCACCGACGTCGGCTTCGACCAGAGCTTTTCCTTCATCTTCTCCAAGCGCCCCGGCACGCCGGCGGCGAACCTAGCCGACGACACGAGCGATGCGGTCAAGCACGCGCGCCTCGAGCGTTTGCAGGCGACGATCAATGCGAACTCCAGGGCGATTTCGCTGGCGATGGTCGGCACGATGCAGAACGTGCTGGTCGAAGGTCCTAGCAGGAAGAATCCGAAGGAAATGACCGGTCGCACCGAGAACATGCGCTACGTGAACTTCCCGGCGCCGGCAAACCTAGTCGGTCCTGATCTGATAGGTACCTTTATCGACGTGCAGATCACCGAGGCGATGAGCAACTCGTTACGCGGACGCATCGCGGCGAAAGCGGCCGCGTAACGCTCGAATGTCCGCCAATATCCACCACAATCTCACGCTCGAACCGAACGACGGCGAGCGCTTGGCGAATCTTGCCGGCCCGTTCGATCAGCACCTGCGCCAGATCGAGATGCGCGTCGGCGTCGAGATCGCCAATCGCGGCAACGTGTTCCGCATCAGCGGCGAGTCCGCGAAGGTCAAGCTCGCCGAGCGCATGCTGCGCGACCTGTACGATGCGACCGCGAGCGAAGCGCTCGACGGCGCACAGGTGTCGTTGCGCCTGTCCGAATCGGGACTGGAGTCTTCCGACGACAAGGGCTTCGAGGCGCAGGAAGTCGCGGTCAAGGTCAAGCGCGGCACGGTGCGCGGACGCGGTGCGAACCAGCAGAAATACCTGCACGCGATCGCGCGCCACGACATCAACTTCGGCATCGGACCTGCCGGCACCGGCAAGACCTGGCTCGCCGTGGCGATGGCGGTCGACGCGCTCAACGATTCGCGCGTGCAGCGCCTCGTGCTCGTGCGTCCCGCGGTCGAGGCCGGCGAGAAGCTCGGCTTCCTGCCCGGCGACCTGACGCAGAAGGTCGATCCCTATCTGCGCCCGCTTTACGACGCGCTCTACGAGATGCTCGGCGTCGACCGCGTGAGCAAGCTGATCGAGCGCAATGTCATCGAGATCGCGCCGCTCGCCTACATGCGCGGGCGCACGCTCAATGACTCGTTCGTCATTCTCGACGAGGCACAGAACACGACGGTCGAGCAGATGAAGATGTTCCT
>NZ_DASVOK010000212.1:0-2466 GCF_036383415.1 Rudaea sp.
TGCTGACATTACGAGAGTCGAAGCGTTTGAGGCGGAAGTCGCTGACGTCAAATAACGCACCTCGAATATCGCCTATCATTGATGCGCTTGACGAATGACGCGACAACATTACGAGAGTCGAAATGTCCGACCGCGTGTCACCGCTGGTCTTCGTCCCTTTGTCTGGCAGCAGCGCGCCGCATCATTTGGATGGCTGACGCGGCCCTCCGACTGCTCGCTGCCAGATCTCGTCGAAGCTGGCTGGCGTGCCCAGTTGATCGCCTCCTGATCCCCCCTTCAACTCGCGACCCATGCTGTCGAGTACCGGCGATCCTGCATTCAAGTTGACGAAGCTCACAAGCGCCCGTTCCGTTAGCATTGACCGCGTCAGCCCGTTTTTTTGCGCCAAATCGCTGATGTGACGCATCAAGTCTGGATGCACCCGCAGGACCAAGCGGTCCGTGCGCAACGTGTCCGGATCTCGCGGCGGCCGACCAAAGCGCACTGGCTGGGCCTTTTTCTGTTTCGTCTGTTTCGAATCCTTAACCACCGCGCAAACGAATCCTTGATTTTCGGCATTTTTGTTGTAACAAAAACACCTGTGATGACAACTTCGTACAGCGATATGTGTACCACCGATTCCAAAGATTCGATAGCGCCGCAGCCCCCGTTTGAACCCGCGCAAATCCTGCGCGGGTTCCCTGATGGTCAGGCAGAGCTCGCCGCCTACTGGCTGCAAACCGTGCTGGAAGATCGGGCCGATTCCGCTGCGCCTCCTCCCGCCTCGACGGAGGCTGAGCTATGAGCGACGACGTGGAAGCGCGCATTCGCTGGCTGGCACAATTCTGCTGCCAGCCGAGCTGGGCCGCCGCCGTCACCTGCGCGTGCGAAAGAGTCGAACAGCTGGACCCGGAACAAGGCGCTCCCCTGCTCCAGCAGATCAACGACACCGGACCATCGGTAGCAGATCGGAACAACGTGCTGTTCGACAACGCCGAGCGCATGCGCTCGCGCGATCCTATGCTGACCTTGGCGTTTGAGATTCTGACGCTCTGCACCGACGACGACGCAACTGTAATTAACGCCGTCGTCGCCGGCGCCGTGAGTGTGGTTAGCAGCACCGACGGCGACACACGCGAGGCCCGCGCGCGCCTGCGCGTGTGGGATGCGGCCGCCACCGGAAAATATACCGGCAACGACTTCTTCGAGATTGCCAACATATCCTGGCAAGGCGAGATGCAGCGCAACGTCGCCGACCAGGAGGACCAAAGCCGGGCCAGTAGCGGGATTCCGACGTGCGTCGCGATACTCGCGCACGACCGTTGGGACCATGCGATGGCATGGCTGCGTCGAGAGACCGAACGCCAGGTTGTCCACCAGCTTGACCTTGAGATTCTGCAGCCGCGAGGCGATCGCAACCAGCAAGCGGCTCAGATCCGCGCGTTCGCCGAACGCCTTTTCGCGCAAGGCCGTCCATGGACCGGTGATCTGGCCATAGCTTGGTTGGCGATGCTGTGCGACCCGCGCAGGCCGGACACGTTCACCGCTGTGTTGCCGCAGATCTCGTGGATGTTCGGGCATCAATCAGTCATCACGAACCCACATGAGCGGGGTCTCCTGCGCGACCGCCTGGGTATTTGGTGGCGGGCTGCATGCAGCGAGTGGACCGATTCAGATGTCTCAATTTTTCGGATCGCCGCCATGGAGATGCAAGACCGTGACTACGAGCCGGAAGCCGAAGGAGATTCCACGCTCGACCCGCCACCAGTTGCTCCAGCGGCTACTGACACCCCGACGGTCGTGGTGATGCCGGGCAAGCTGGCAGATGAGCGCGGGCTGCCGATGCCGTGGAAGGATCTGCGTGACCAGGCGCTACAGCTTGTCGTCTGCAACGATGCGGCAATAGTCCGCGAGGTTGCGCGAGGAGTTTCCACACGCGTGGCGCGAGGTCGCCCTGCTGACGCAGGATCTGCGCGACGGCCAGCCGGTGCGCATGCGGCCGACGCTGTTGCTTGGTCATCCGGGCTCGGGAAAGTCGCGCCTGGTGCGACGGCTCGGTGAACTGATCGCCATGTACGTGTACCGATATGACGGCGGCGCAAGCCACGATGGCACCTATGCAGGGTCGCCAAAGTCGTGGTCTAGCGCGCAGCCAAGCGCGCCGGCGCGCGCCGTCATGATCTCTCGGACGGCGAACCCGATCGTGTTCGTCGACGAGGTCGAGAAGGCCGGCGAGTCCACGTACAATGGCAACCTGTGGTCGGCGATGGCTCCGTTCCTCGAGCGCGAGACAGCGGCGCGCTATCGCGAGGTCGGCCTCGACGCTGAGCTCGATCTCTCGCACGTGATCCACATCGCCACCGCGAACTCGATTGACAAGTTGCCGGCACCGCTGCGTGACCGCTACCGCGTCATCCGGATCCCCTCGCCGTCGCTGCAGCACCTTCCGGCGCTCGCCGCCCAGGTGCTGTGCGACATGGCCTTCGA
>NZ_DASVOK010000213.1:0-4720 GCF_036383415.1 Rudaea sp.
AACCCGAAGGCCTTCTTCACACACGCGGCATTGCTGGATCAGGCTTGCGCCCATTGTCCAATATTCCCCACTGCTGCCTCCCGTAGGAGTCTGGGCCGTGTCTCAGTCCCAGTGTGGCTGATCATCCTCTCAGACCAGCTACAGATCGTCGCCTTGGTGGGCCTTTACCCCGCCAACTAGCTAATCTGACATCGGCTTCTCCAGCCGCGCGAGGTCTTGCGATCCCCCGCTTTCACCGTTAGGTCGTATGCGGTATTAGCGTAAGTTTCCCTACGTTATCCCCCACGACAGGGCAAATTCCGATGTATTCCTCACCCGTCCGCCACTCGCCACCCACAGTATTGCTACTGCTGTGCTGCCGTTCGACTTGCATGTGTTAGGCATGCCGCCAGCGTTCACTCTGAGCCAGGATCAAACTCTTCAGTTGAAATTGCAGTCAGCATTGCTGCTGACAAATTACTTTAGAGAGTGAAACCAAGCTGCTTTGATTACTCAAATTTGACCGATTTCTCGGTCGACTTGATGACGCTCTTGATTCGATGGACGTGTTGTCCACCCCAAGGCGCCCACACAAGTCACCTGCGCACACTGTCAAAGATCGAATTCTTGCTCAGCGTTTCCGCTTTCGCGTCCCGAACATTTCGTCCGAGAGAGCCGCCTACTATACAACCAATTTCGTATCCGTCAACACCTTTTTGAAAATTTTTTCGAAAAGTTTTGCCGGGATTCAGCCCCTCGATCTCGCCAGCGGCGGCACCAATCGAAGGGGGGCGAATCATACATCCGATTTCCGATTCGTCAACACCCGCGAAACGACTTTTTCGCTTCGCTTTGCCAACGACCCGAAAGGTCGCCCTTTGCCGCACCGCAGCGTTTCCGGCCGCACAACGAAGGGCCGCGAATCCTACAACCAATTCCCGATTCGTCAAGCCCCGAGGCAAAGCTTTTTTGCCGGTGCCGGACAGTGCATTCCAGCGCTATGCGGCGACCAAACGAACCCGCGCGAACGAACGCTTGCCGATCTGCAACAGATGTTCGCCGCCCGCGGCGAGCGTGCGCTCGCGGTCCTCGACCACCGCGCCGTCGATGCGCACCGCCTTCTCGTTGAGCTTGCGCGTAACTTCGGAGTTGCTCGCCGCGAGCTTCGCCGCCACGAACAGCGGCGCAACGCGGATGCCCTCGGCCGGCACGGCGACGTCCTGCAGCGGCAGGTCGACATCGACGCGCTGCTCGCGCACGAGCGCATTCCACTGCTCGATCGCCTTTTCCGCCTCGGCCGCGCCCTGGAAGCGCGTCGCCAGCTCGCGCGCGAGCGCAAGCTTGGCATCGCGCGGATGCAGCTGCCCGTCCGCGACCTCGCGCTTCATCTTTTCGATGTCCGCGGCCGAACGGTCCAGGCTGAGCAACTCGTACCAGCGCCACATCAGCTCGTCGCCGATCTTCATGGTCTTGTTGACGATATCGATCGCCGGCTCGTTGATGCCGATGTAGTTGCCGAGCGACTTCGACATCTTGTGCACACCGTCGAGGCCTTCGAGCAGCGGCATGGTCAGCACGATCTGCGCCGGCTGGCCGGCCTCCTCCTGCAACTGGCGGCCGACGAGCAGGTTGAACTTCTGGTCGGTGCCGCCGAGCTCGACGTCGCACTCGAGCGCGACCGAGTCGTAGCCCTGCACGAGCGGGTAGAGGAATTCGTGGATCGCGATCGGCTGACCACCCTTGTAACGCTTGGCGAAGTCGTCGCGCTCGAGCATGCGCGCCACGGTGTGCTTGGCCGCAAGCTTGATCATTCCGGCCGCATCCATCTTGCCGAACCATTCGGAATTGAAGCGCACCTCGGTCTTGTCGCGGTCGAGCACCTTGAACACCTGGTCGGCGTAGGTCTTCGCGTTGGCCTCGATGTCTTTGCGGCTGAGCGGCTTGCGCGTGGCGTTCTTGCCGGTCGGATCGCCGATCATGCCGGTGAAGTCGCCAATCAGAAAGATGACCTGGTGGCCGAGATCCTGGAACTGGCGCATCTTGTTCAGTAGCACGGTATGGCCGAGGTGCAGGTCGGGCGCGGTCGGGTCGAAGCCGGCCTTGATCCGCAGGGGCCGGCCGAGCCTGAGGCGTGCCTCGAGGTCCTCGCGCTTGATGATTTCCTCGGCGCCGCGGCCGATCAGGTCCAAAGCCGCTTGGATTTCCGTTGACATCGTCGTATTCACCCGATTTTCGTTCAAAGTATACTTTTACAGACGACTCGATCCGTTCAGTTTTCGCCAGATCGAAGTTAAAAAATCATTATTCGAGAAACCTGCCGGAAATCCTTGAAAAACAAAGGATTGACGCACGGTTTTCGACTGGATATGGTACGGCCTGTTTTGTCGGAAACCGGCCGTGAACCTGAACCAAAATCACTCCTGCGCCAAGCGCATCGCCCCACGGAACGGCGCAGCCGACGCGTCCACCAATGCAGCAAAGTGGACTTTTATACAAAATCTCGCAAAGTCACCGCTGTCCTGGCGACGCAGGCACGTCGTGCTCGCCGGCGCCATTGCCGCGGTGCTGATCACGGCCGGTGCGACGATCCCGACCTGGGCGCTAGCGATGCGCGACTCGGGCAACGCTCCGCGCACCACACTCGATCTTCCGCTGCCGACATTATCGCCCGAAGATACCGCATTGTCTGCCGCGATCGATGCAGCCAATAGCGATCCGCTCGCCGACGATCCCGCATGGCAGGTGGTCACGGTCAAATCCGGGCAGACGCTGGCCGATATTTTCCAGCAGCAGAACCTCAACGCCACCGACCTGGCGCGCCTGCTCGACGCGCCCGGCAACACGCGTTGCCTGCGCGCGATCCACCCGGGCGACGAGTTCGCCTTCCTGCGCAGCGACGACGGCAGCCTGCGCGCGATCCGCTTCGACCGCGACGACCGCACTCGCGTGATCGCGAGTTTCAGCGCCGAAGGCATCAACCAGACCGAGCTCGACCGCAACATCGAGCGCCGCACGCACGTCGCCCACGGCAGCATCGATTCCTCGCTGTTCGGTGCGGGCGAAGCGGCCGGCATGAGCGATGCGATGGTGCTGCAACTCGCCAACGCATTCGGCTACGACATCGACTTTGCCCAGGACCTGCGCCAGGGCGACAGCTTCACCGTGCTCTACGACGACGTCTACCGCGAGGGCGAGCGTCTGCGCGACGGCGACATCATCGCCGCGACCTTCGTCAACAAGGGCAAGCGTTATTCTGCATTCCGCTTCACCAATAGCGCCGGCGAGACGAGCTACTACACGGGCGAAGGCCGGCCGCTGAAAAAGACCTTCCTGCGCACGCCGCTCGACTTCTCTCGCATCACCTCGTATTTCTCGGTCGCGCGCATGCATCCGATCCTCGGCACGATGCGCGCACACAAGGGCGTCGACTACGCCGCGCCGCAGGGCACGCCGATCCGCTCAGCCGGCGACGGCAAGATCGCGTTCCGCGGCTGGCAGCCCGGTTACGGCAACGTCGTCATCGTCCAGCACAACCCGCACACGACCACGCTTTACGGCCACATGTCGCGCCTCGGTGGCTACCAGGTCGGCCAGCACGTCGCGCAGGGCTCGACGATCGGCTACGTCGGCATGACCGGCCTCGCCACCGGCCCGCATCTGCATTACGAATTCCGCGTCGACGGCCAGCATCGCAATCCGCTGACCGTGACGACGCTGCCGCCGGAGCCGCTGCCTGGCGTCGAACTCGCGCGCTTCCGCAGCCAGACCCAGCCGATGCTCGCACGACTCAACAAACTCGAGGCAACGCAGCTCGCTTCGGCGAAGTAGAAGCCGGCGTCAGACGTTGAACCGTGAAGCCTTGAATAATCGATCCGCCGACAAGGAAAGCGGCATTCTTTTTGAACTCTCCCGGCGTGTTTTCCGCAGCTTCCTCGCAGCGTTAGGCTTTTGAGAATCGCATGGCCTCGCTGTACCTCGGTCTGATCTCCGGCACCAGCGCCGACGGCATCGACGTCGCGCTCGCTTCGTTCGCGCGCAAGCCGAAGCTGCTCGCAAGCCTCACCCATGCCTATCCCGACGACTTGCGCCGCCGCATCCTCGCGCTCGCGCAGGGCGATGGACGCATTGCGCTCGACGAGTTCGGCGCGCTCGATGTCGAGATCGCGCGCTCGTTCGCCGCGGCCGCGAGCAATTTGCTCAGGCGCGAAGGCGTCGATGCGAAAAAAATCCGCGCGCTCGGCTCGCACGGCCAGACCGTGCGCCATCGCCCGCTCGGCCCCGCGCCGTACACGATGCAACTCGGCGACCCGAACGTCATCGCCGAGCTGACCGGCATCACCACCGTCGCCGACTTTCGCCGCCGCGACATCGCCGCGGGCGGTCACGGCGCGCCGCTCGCACCGGCGTTCCACGCGGCGATGCTCGCGCAGGACAAATCCGCATCGACTAAGATCAGCCGCGTCGTGCTCAATCTCGGCGGCATCGCCAACATCACGATCCTGCCCGGCAACGCGAAGCAGTCTTTGCGCGGCTTCGACACGGGCCCCGCGAGCTGCCTGCTCGACGCGTGGATCGCCAGGCACCGCGACCAACCCTACGACAAGGACGGCGCCTTTGCGGCCTCGGGCCGCATCGACGAGACGCTACTCAAGCGCCTGCTGTCGGAGCCCTATTTCGCCGAGCCGCCGCCGAAGAGCACCGGTCGCGAAGTGTTTCATCTGAGCTGGCTCGCCAAGCATTT
>NZ_DASVOK010000214.1:0-1602 GCF_036383415.1 Rudaea sp.
CCGCCGCCCTGGTAGGCATAACTTGCATCGGTGAAGCGGTCGCTGAGCACCCAGCGCCCCGCGGTGAGCGCCGGCGCGATCATCTCGCGCACGTGCTGCGCGCGCGCGGCGAACATCAACAGCAATTCGGTTTCCGGCGCGATGGCACCGTGCAGGGCTGGATCGAGCAGCACACCGCGAATCGCCTCGCCGGCCGGCGTGCCGCCGGGCTCGCGCGTGACGACGACGTCGCGCCCATCTGCGGCGAGCAGTTCGCGTACCGCATTGAGCACGGTGCTCTTGCCGGCGCCTTCGCCGCCTTCGAGCGTGATGAACTTGCCTCGTGTCGCGCTCATTGCCGGTGCAGTTGATATTTGGCCACCGCGCGATTGTGCGCTTCGAGCGTGGCGGAGAACTCGTGACTGCCGTTGCCGCGCGCGACGAAGTAGAGCGCCTCGGTGTCAGCGGGATGCATCACCGCGGCCAGCGCGGCCTTGCCGGGCAGCGCGATCGGCGTCGGCGGCAGGCCAGTGCGCGTGTAGGTGTTGTACGGAGTGTCGGTGTCGAGATCGCTGCGGCGGATATTGCCGTTGTAGTTTGCACCCATGCCGTAGATCACGGTCGGGTCGGTCTGCAGTTTCATGCCGAGCTTGAGTCGCGAGAGGAACACGCGCGCGATCTGCGGCCGCTCCTCGGCGCGGCCGGTCTCCTTCTCCACGATCGAGGCGAGAATCAGTGCCTCGTACGGCGACTTGAGCTGGGTGTCCGCCGCATGTTCGACCCAGAGCTTGTCGAGGGTCTTCTTCATCGCATCGCGCGCACGGCGCAGGATATCCGCGTCGCTCATGCCTTTGACGTAACTGTAGGTTTCGGGCAGGAACGTGCCTTCGGGTGACAGATCGGCATCGCCGAGGCGGCGCATCAGGTCGGCATCGTCGACGCCGGACAAGGTCTGCTGCAACACCGCGTCCTGCGCCAGCGCGCTGCGCAGTTGCGCGAACGTCCAGCCTTCGACGATCGTGAACTTGTGCTGGATCACCTCACCCGCCGCCATCTTCTTCAGCAACGCGCGCGGCGTCAACCCGGGATCGAGCGCGTATTCGCCCGCATGCAGCTTGCCGGCCACGCCGAGCTCGCGCGCGAGCAGGCGCCAGAAATACGGATTGCCGGGCGCAAGGCCCCGCTCGTCGAGCAGGCCGACGATCACAGGCAGGTTCGCGCCGATCGGCACGTCGACCTGCGTCGGCTGCACGAGACCCGCGATAGGCGCATCGGCAAAATGCTGGTAGCGCATGTACAGATACGCGCCAAGCGCTGCCGCGCCAATCACGAGAATGGCAATGACATTGAACAGGACGCGCTTGAAGCTGAAGCGGGGAGATGGACGACTCATGCGTCTATTGTGCCTTACTCCGCAATGCCGAGCGCGCGCAGCAGCCCGCGCGCTTTGTGCCGCGTCTCGGCCAGCTCGCGTTCGGCGATCGAGTCGGTGACGATGCCGGCGCCGGCGCGGAAACTCGCCTCGTTCCCCTGCAGCTCCATCGTGCGGATCAGGATGTTCAGATCCATGTCGCCGTCGAGGTTGAGATAGCCGAGCGCGCCGGTATAGGCGCCGCGCGCGCA